>DASYSU010000033.1:0-13555 GCA_036002925.1 Gemmatimonadaceae bacterium
AAACGTCTCGTTCATGGTGTGCGCGATCGCGATGCGGAACAACAATATCGAGAAGAGCCAGTTCGTTCCCGGCGTGCAGACCGTGCCCGATGGTCTCCACGAGCTGGTCACCAAGCAGCAGGAGCACTGGGGCTACATCAAAGTTGCGCATTGAAAGCGTTCGCCACGCCCCGCGTCCGAATGCCGCGCACTGATCGTGGCGTCGGGGTAGTTTTCGGCCATGGTGAAAACGAAGACCGTCTACCGCTGCACGGAGTGCGGCGCCGAGTACTCCAAGTGGCAGGGGCGCTGCGACACGTGCGGTGAGTGGAACACGCTCGTAGAGGAGATCGCCGCACCCAAAGTTGCGGCGAGCGGCGGGGCCGCGCGGCGCATCGGCGGAACGCGATCACTCGCCGAGGGCGGCAGCGTCGCGGTCACGCCGCGGTTGCGAGAAGTCACTGGCTCGAGCGCACAGCGGTGGAAGACCGGCCTCGATGAATTCGATTTTGTTCTCGGCGGCGGCATCGTTCCCGGATCGATGGTGTTGATCGGAGGCGAACCGGGCATTGGAAAATCAACGCTGCTGTTACAGGTGGCAACGCGCCTCGAGGCCGGCGGACACGCCACGTTGTACGCGTCGGGCGAAGAGTCGCCGCTACAGATCAAGCTCCGCTCCGATCGTCTGGCCGAAAGCGCGGCCGAGGTGTCGCTGCTCAGCGAGACGAATCTCGAAACCATTCTCGCGACGTCGACATCCGTTGCGCCGGCCGTGCTCGTCGTCGACTCGATTCAGACCGTCTTCACGACCGATCTCGAGGGAGCGCCCGGAAACGTCGGGCAAGTCAGAGAGTGCGCCGCGCGACTCATGCGCTATGCGAAGGAGAGCGGAACAACGGTGTTCGTCGTCGGCCACGTGACCAAAGGCGGCGGCATTGCCGGGCCCAAGACGCTGGAGCACATCGTCGATACGGTGCTGTACTTCGAGGGCGAGAGCACGCTGGATCATCGCGTGCTGCGCGCGACAAAGAATCGGTTCGGCAGCGTCGACGAGATCGGCGTGTTCCGCATGTCGGAGCAGGGACTGGAGCCGGTCGCGAATCCCTCCGAGCTATTTATGGGCGATCGTTCAAGCCACGCTTCGGGAAGCGCGGTTACCGCATTGCTCGAGGGCACGCGACCGCTGCTTGTCGAAGTGCAGGCGCTCGCGGCGAAGGCCGGTTTCGGTACACCGCAGCGGGTCGCAACCGGGTTCGACGGACGCCGTCTCGCGCTGCTCCTCGCGGTACTCGACAAGCGCGCCGGATTGTCGTTCACTCAGCTCGACGTCTTTCTGAATGTCGTCGGCGGCATGCAGCTTCAAGAACCTGGCGGCGATCTCGCCGTCGCGGCGGCGTTGGCGTCAAGCGTGTACGATCGCTCGCTTCCGTCCGACGCGATCTTCGTCGGCGAAGTGGGCTTGGGCGGCGAGGTGCGCGTGGTGTCGCAAGCCGACCGACGCGTCGCCGAGGCAGCGAACATGGGAATGCGTCGCGTCTATCTCGCCGAGCGCGGGATGCCGAAGCGCGTGAGCCGCGACGTCGAGCTCATTGGCGTGCGCACGATTCAAGATCTCCTCGGCCGCGTGTTTCAATGAGTGTTGAGCGGGACGTCGGCGTGGTGATCGTCGCCGGCGGGAGCAGCACGCGTGCCGGCGGCGCGGGGGCCGGTGGCACATCCGAGCTCAAACAATTTCGGTGGGTGGCGGGGAAGCCGGCGCTGCTCCACAGTCTGCAGACGTTCATGGCGCGTCCCGACGTCGTCTCCGTCGTGGCCGTGCTGCCGCGCGAATATGCGGGCGATCCGCCCCCGTGGATCTTTCAATGCGATGTCGACCGGCTCATGGTGACGACGGGCGGCCGTACGCGCACGGAGTCGGTCGCGAATGGACTCGACGATCTTCCCGACGAAGCCGCCATCGTATTGATCCACGACGCGGCGCGACCGCTCGTCGGCACCGAGACCATCGATCGCGTCGTAGCATCGGTGCGCGCCGGCAATTGCGCGATCGCCGCACTGCCCGTCGTCGACACGCTGAAGGAAGTCGACGACGCGGGCCACATCGTCCGCACGGTCGATCGCGAGAAACTTTGGCGCGCCCAGACGCCGCAAGGTTTCACGCGCGACGCCATCGTGCGTGCACATCGCGACGCCAAGCGGCGACATCTCACCGCGACCGACGACGCCGCGCTCTGCGAGGCCCTCGGGATCCCCGTGATAGTCGTTCGCGGCAGCGAGCGCGCGATGAAGATTACCGGCGAAGAGGACTTTGCGCGCGCCGAGGCCATGTTTACGCTTTCTGAATGAGGACCGACACTCTCTCGACCCCATTCTGGTCTCCGGAGGAGGTGGAATCGGCGATCCGCCGCGCCTTGGCGCACATCGAGGCGCGTCGCGTGCTCGCCTATCCGACCGAAACGGTGTACGGATTTGGCGGTGGCATCGATCGCGACTCGGTCGACGCGCTCATCGACATGAAGAGTCGCCCCACGGGCAAGCCGTTTCTATTGCTCATCGCCGGCGCGGATATGATCGAGAAGTTGGATCTACGATTGCCGAGCTACGCCGCGAATCTCGTCGCCCGACATTGGCCCGGACCGTTGACGATCGTGTTGTCGGGTGGGGAGCACCGCGTTCCCGATCGGCTACGCGGTCCGGAAGGCGGCATCGCCGTCCGCTGGACCAGTCATCCCGCCGTGGCTCGTCTCGTTCGCGCCAACGGAGAGGCGATTACGTCGACGAGCGCCAATCGGCCGGGGGTTCCGCCCGCCACGTCGGCCGCTGAGATTCTTTCCCAGTGGGGAGACGCGGTGGCGCGCGGGCAGCTCTTGGTCCTCGACGGCGGAACGTTGACGCCGTCGCCACCATCCACCGTCATCGACTGCACCGGACGACGGCCGCGTGTGATTCGTCCGGGGGCGATTCCGGCCAGCACGCTTCGGAAAAGCGTTCCCAATTTGATCGGAGACGCGTGAGGATATGAAAATCCTGTTCGTCTGCACCGGTAACACGTGCCGAAGTCCCATGGCCGAGGCGATCGCGCGCAAGATCGCGATCGAGCGTGGGCTCCAGGACGTCGAGGCATTGAGCGCCGGAACGAGCGCGCACGACGGCACGCCGGCGAGCGACGGCGCGCTGCTTGTCGGGATGGAACGCAACATGGACTTGAGCGGTCACCGCTCGCAGACGCTGACGCGCGACATCGTCCGCGATGCTGATCTCATCCTGGCCATGGGGCCGCACCACTTGGAGCGCATCGAAGCCCTCGGCGGAACGGGCCGCGCGTACTTGCTCTCCGACTACGCGTCGCACGGCACGTCGTCGCATCCCATCAGCGATCCAATCGGCGCCGAGCTCGAGGTGTATCGCGCGACCGCGGACGAGCTCGAGGATGAGATTCGACGCGTGGTCGACCGCATCATGGCGGAGCGCGGCTTGGGCGCGCCCTGATGGACATTCCTGGGCGCCTGGTCCTCCTGGGCCATCCGCTCGGTCATTCACTCTCGCCGACATTCCAGAACGCCGCGCTGGCCGCGGCCAGGATCCCTCTTCGGTATGAGGCGCTGGACGTCGAGCCGAGCGCGTTCGAGGATGTCGTCCAATCGCTGAGATCTCAGCGGGCGGCGGGGAACGTGACCATCCCGTTCAAGGAGCGAATGCACGACGCCTGCGATTACCTCACGCCGCTGGCGCGCCGCGTCGGCGCCGTCAACGTCTTTTGGATCGACGACGGTGATCGCCTGTTCGGCGACAACAGCGACGTCGGCGGGTTCGACGCGACTGTGGCAACGCTCCTCGGCGAGCGACCGCGAGACAGCGCGATCGGTGTGCTGGGTGCGGGTGGTGCAGCCTCGGCGGTGCTCGCAGCGGTAGAGACGTGGCCCGGCTGTTCGGCCTACGTGTACAACCGCACGCCGGAGAGGGCGCGGCTCTTGTGCGAGCGATTTAGCGCCTTCGCGCAACCGGTCGATGACATCGGCGCCATCGCCGGAGCACAACTTGTCATCAATGCGACGCCGATTGGTCTTCGCGACGATTCGTTCCCGCTGGATCCAACGCTCATTGCCCCGGGTGCGGCAGTCATCGACTTGGTGTATCGCCCGGGAGAAAGCGCCTGGACGCGGGCTGCTCGGGCGCGCGGCCATCGCGCGTGCGATGGACTCCCGATGCTCATCGAGCAGGGCGCGCTGGCGTTCGAGCAGTGGTTCGGGTTCGAACCGGATCGGTCGGTTATGTGGGACAGTCTCCGCACGTCAGCGTTCTGACGTCTTCCACATGGATTCGCGGATGCTTGGTTCGGAACCACGGAGGACACAGAGGAACACAGAGGAAGGCCTGCGCCGCAAACCGATTTGAGTCTCGCCGAAGATCTACCTGCCGCCGCAGAATCGTTCCGTGGCACTCAGCAGATTCCGCGACCTTCCGCGGCTTCTGTTCGGAGCTCGCCGCCACCTGAGATCATGAGAACGTTTCTCAAGACATCAGGAACAGCGCTCATCGATCTCCTCCTTCCGCGCTGTTGCGTCGTATGCGAAGGCTTGCTCGATCGCGGAGAACGCGAGATGGTCTGCGGACGATGCTGGGCGCGGCTGTCGCTGCTTCCCGCGCCTCGATGCGATCGCTGTGGGCATCCGACGTACGGCCAGAACTGCCGTTGGTGCGAGCTTCTCCCGCCGTACGTGCGCGCCGCGCGAAGCGTGTGTTGGGCGTCGGGAGAGGTCGGGCTCGGCATCGTGCACGCGCTCAAGTATCAAGGGTGGCATCGCGTCGGCGCCGAGATGGCGGCGCGCATGGCGCGCGTGGACTGGCCAGAGGATGTCGTCGCCGAGCGGCGTGCCTTGGTTCCCGTCCCGCTGTCGGACAAGCGCCTACGAGAGCGTGGCTACAATCAGACGGCGCAGCTCGCGACGGAGTTGTCTCGCCGTTGGTCGGTACCGGTTTGGGACCAGGTGCTCACGCGCGTGCGACACACCGAGACGCAGACGCGGTTGACACCGGGGGATCGTCTCCGCAACGTTTCGAGCGCGTTTCGCGCGCCCACTTCCGCTCGAAACGTGCTCCGCGGCGCACACGTCATCGTCGTCGATGACGTCGTGACGACGGCCGCGACTCTGAACGCGTGCGCTGCCGCGCTCTGCGATGGCGGTGCACGCATTGTTAGTTTTCTGACCTTCGGCCGGGCGCCCGCACTCGGCGACCGGTGGCAACCTTAAGGAGAGAACGGATGGCAATTCGCGTCGGCATCAACGGCTTCGGTCGCATCGGTCGGCAGGTCCTTCGCGCCGCGAAGCAACAGGGCGTGGCGGACATCGACTTCGTCGCGGTGAACGATCTCACGGACACCAAAACGCTCGCGCACTTATTCAAGTACGACTCCGTCCACCGCACGTACCAGGGTGATGTCGAGGCAGGCAACGGATCGATTATCGTCGATGGCGACGACATCAAAGTGTTCGCCGAAAAGGATCCCGGCGCGCTCAAGTGGCGCGACCTCGGCGTCGACGTCGTTCTCGAATCGACCGGTCGGTTCACGAGTGCTGACGGCGCGCGCAAGCACATCGATGCCGGCGCGAAGAAGGTGATCATCTCCGCGCCGGCCAAAGGCGAAGACATCACCATCGTCATGGGCGTGAACGAATCGAAATACGATTCGGCCAAACACAGCATCATCTCGAACGCGTCGTGCACGACGAATTGCCTCGTGCCCATGGTCAAAGTCGTGCGCGATACCTTCGGCTTCGTGCGCGGATCGATGGTGACGATCCACAGCTACACGAACGACCAGAACATTCTCGACCTGCCGCACAAGGACCTGCGTCGCGCGCGCGCCGCGGCAATGTCGATCATTCCGACGACGACCGGCGCCGCCAAGGCGACGTCGCTCGTCATCCCCGAGCTGAAGGGCAAGATCGATGGTATCGCGATTCGTGTCCCGACGCCCGATGTCTCCCTCACCGATCTCGCCGTGGTCGTCGACAAGCCGGTGACGGTGGATCAAGTGAATGCCGCGTTCAAGGCGGCGGCCGACGGGCCGATGAGCGGGATTCTCCAGTACACCGACGAAGAGCTCGTCTCGTCGGACTTCATCGGCAATCCGCACTCGTGCATCCTCGACGCGAAGAGCACCAACGTGGTCGATGGCTTGCTCGTCAAGGTCTCGGGGTGGTATGACAATGAATGGGGCTACGCCTCGCGCTGCGTCGACCTCCTCCGATACGTCGGGGTCAGGCTGTGAGCATGAGCTCGAGCGCAGCGATGTTCCCATGAACAAAAAAACCATTCGTGACCTGAGCGACGCCGAGGTTCGCGGCAAGCGCGCGCTCGTGCGCGTCGATTTCAACGTGCCGCTCGACGGCGGTCGCGTCACCGACGACACGCGCATTCGTGCCGCGCTCCCGACGATCCAAGCCTTGCTCGATCGTGGCGCGCGAGTCGTTCTGCTGTCGCACCTGGGCCGGCCGAAGGGAAAGCCCGAGCAGAAATACTCGCTCGGACCGGTGGCGCGTCGTCTCGGCGAGCTGCTGCCGCAGCAGCACATCATCTTCGTCGAGAGCACCGATACCGACGAGGCAACGAAGGCGACGCACGATCCGGATGCGCACGTCATCCTCCTCGAGAACACGCGATTTCTCGGCGGCGAGGAGACGAACGACGAGCGACTCGCCCGCGGGCTGGCGGAGCTCGGGGATTTCTACGTCAACGACGCGTTCGGATCGGCGCATCGCGCGCACGCGTCGACGGAGGGCGTCGCACATTGGCTCAAGCCCTCGGTGGCCGGACTTCTCATGCAAAAGGAGCTCGACTACCTCGGCAGCGCATTAGAGAATCCTCAGCGGCCGTTCGTCGCGGTGCTCGGCGGCGCCAAGATCTCCGGAAAGATCGATGTCATCGAGCAGCTGTTGCCAAAGGTCGATCGCTTGATCGTCGGCGGCGCCATGGCCTGCACGTTCTTCAAGGCGATGGGCATCGAGACGGGCAAGTCCCTCGTCGAGAGCGATCGCGTCGACATGGCGAAGGATTTGTTGGCACGAGGCAGCAAGAAGCTGTTTCTGCCGGTCGACGCCACTGTGGCGCCGGCGCTCGATGCGCCGCAGAAGGCGCACGCGGTCGCACGCGATGCGATTCCGGCCGACGAAGCGATGTTCGACATCGGTCCGAATTCGGCGTCGCAATTCGCCGATGTGATTCTCTCGGCCAAGACCGTCATCTGGAATGGTCCGATGGGCGTGTTCGAGACCAAGCCGTTCGATGCCGGCACACGTGCGGTGGCTGATGCCTTGGCGCGCGCGACCAAACGTGGCGCGACCACCATCGTTGGCGGAGGCGACTCAGCGGCGGCGGTAGCAGAGATGGGACTCGAGAGCGCCATGAGCCACGTGTCGACCGGCGGCGGCGCGTCGCTCGAGTTTCTCGAGGGGAAGGTATTGCCAGGCGTCGCGGCCCTCGACGACAAAACGTGAAGCGACCTGTTTTGGCCGCCAATTGGAAGATGAACAATGGGCCGACCGAGGCTCGCGCGTTCATCGCCGCCTTCACCGCGCGCTGGACCCCGCGCGTCGATCGCACCGTCATCTTTTTTCCGCCTGCACTGTCGCTTACGGCAGTCGTGCACGCGCTCGGCGGACGCAGTGACGTCGACGTCGGGGTGCAGAATATTTGGACCGACGATAAGGGCGCGTTCACGGGTGAGAACTCGGCGCCCATCGCGAAGGATGCGGGCGCGCGATACGCTCTCGTGGGCCACTCGGAGCGGCGTCACGTTTTTGGCGAGACCGACGCACAGACGGCAAAGAAGTGCGCCGCCGCCGCGCGAAGCGGCATCACGCCAATGTTATGCGTCGGAGAGTTGCTCGCCGAACGCGAAGCGGGAACGACGAACGATGTCGTGCTTCGCCAACTCGAAGCCGGCTTGGCCGAGTTGAGCGCGGATACGATTGCGTCGATGGCAATCGCATATGAGCCGGTCTGGGCGATTGGAACAGGGAAGACGGCGACGCCCGACGATGCCGCCGCGGTTCATGCAGCGATCCGTGCGTCGCTCGAAGCGAAGCTCGCGGCGCGCGCGGCGGACGTCCCCATTCTCTACGGGGGAAGCGTGAATACCGGCAACGCTAAGTCATTGCTCTCGACGCCGGGTATCGATGGCCTGTTGGTGGGCGGAGCAAGCCTTGACGTCGCGGGATGGATCACGATCTGCGACACTTGACGCAACGCGCTAAGTGTAGTGATATTTAAGGCTTACATCACGCCCCCGCCCCCGTCGAGCCGCCCGAATGTTGTACAACATCCTTCTCGTTCTCCTGATCATCGATAGCCTCGTCCTCATCGTCGCCGTGCTCATGCAGGCGGGTCAGGGTGGAGGCATGGCTGCATCGTTCGGTGGCGTGAGCAGTTCGGCAAGCTCGTTCATGGGAGCGCGACAAGCTGGAAACCTGCTGACGAAAGCCAGCTGGTGGTGCGGTGGTCTCTTTCTTGGCCTGTCGTTTCTGCTCGCGCTCGCGTCGACTCGCAGTCGCACGCCGGCGTCCGTTCTCGATCAGACATTCCAAACGCCGGCGCCGGTGAGCGCACCAGCGAACGCCGCGCCGAATCCCGCTGCGCCAAACCCGGCGATTCCGCTAAATCAACCGGCGAACGCCGCGACTGGCGCCACGCAGCCCACGCAAGGAACGAAAGCGCCGGCGACCAACACAAAGCCGCCGGCAGAGAAGCTTCCTCCGACAACCAAGAAACCGTAACAACGCTCTCGTGACTGCTCGCCGAGGCCAACCAGGGTTCCTTCTCCTCGAGGATGGAACCCTGTTTCGCGGAAGCCTACTCGGTCGCACTCAGCCGACCGTGGCGGAGGTCGTGTTCACCACGAACATGACCGGTTACCAAGAGGTCTTTACCGATCCGTCCTTTGACGGACAAACCGTCGTGATGACGGCGCCGATGGTCGGAAACTACGGCGTCAACACCTCTGACCCCGAATCGTCGCGACCGCAAGTCGCCGCGATCATTGTGCGTGAGCTGTCGCGCAACTACTCGAACTGGCGCGCCGAAGGCGATCTGCTTTCTTGGCTCGACGCTGGTCAAGTGCCAGCGCTTGAAGAGGTTGATACGCGACGTCTCACTCGCCATCTAAGAACGGTCGGCGTCATGCGCGGTGTCGTGGCCGCTGGAACTGAGCCCGATCGTGAGACGCTCGTCGCGCTCGAGGCGTGTCCCGCGATGGAAGGGCTCGACCTCGCATCGCGCGTGACGACACGAGAGCGCTACACGTGGGGAAATCCGCAGGCGACGCATCACATCGTTGCGTACGATTATGGAATCAAGCGAAACATTTTGCGCTTGTTCGCCGAGCACGATTGTCGAGTCACGGTCGTTCCGGCGCAAACGTCGGCGGACGAAGCGCTTGCACTCGAGCCGAGCGGCGTGTTCCTCTCGAATGGGCCAGGTGATCCCGCTGCCGTCGACTACGCGCCCAATACTGTGCGCGCGATTGCCGATCGCGGCGTACCAATTTTTGGTATCTGCCTGGGGCATCAGATCTTGGGACTCACGTACGGCGCACGCACGATGAAAATGTCGTACGGGCATCGCGGTGGAAATCATCCGGTGAAAGAAATTGCGACGGGACGAGTGTTGATCACGACGCAGAATCACGGCTTCGCGGTCGAAGGAAGTGAAGAAGAAATTCCCGGCGCACCGGAGCTCGAAGTCACGCACGTGAATCTCAACGACGGGACGGTCGAAGGACTGCGTCATCGCGAGAAATCGATCTTTGCCGTTCAGTATCATCCTGAGGCCGCGCCCGGTCCGCATGATGCCCGACCGGCGTTCGACGAATTCCTCGACAGGGTCCGTTCCGGGCCCGGGGGAAGTGGCCCAAGCTCTTGACACACAAGAGTTAACGGCGCTAAGTTCGGTGAGCATCCCCGGCCCCTCCGGCGCCTGAACACGAGGCAATTCGAATGACCAAAGCTGACCTGGTCGAGAGAGTCACCGCCCAGATTTCCCGCACCGCTGGGCCGATGATTTCCAAGAAAGACTGCGCTCGCGTTGTCGACGCCTTCCTGGAGTCGATAAAAGAGGCCCTTCAGGGCCAAAAGAACATCGAAGTGCGCGGCTTCGGCACGTTCAAGATCCGTCACCGCAAGACACGGATGGCGCGAAACCCAAGGACGGGCTCGCCAGTCGAGGTTTCGGCGCGACCCGTTCCAGTGTTCAAGCCCTCGAAGGAGCTTCGAGCCATGGTCGCCGGCATCGACATTGGCGAGCTCGAGGACGACGTCGAGGAGATGACCGAGGCCTGAGACCGCCGGCGGAGCAAGGTCGACGGTAGCGGCTCGATGCTAGGTGGCATCGAGCCGTTTCTCTTCAAACGTCGCTATTCTACACGTAGCATCTTGAATCATCCGCGGGCTCCCGATGACCGTCACCGTTCTGCTCTTCGCATCCTACGCCGACACGCTCGGCAAAAGTCAGCTCGAGCTCGACCTGACGAGCGGGGCGACGGTAAGCGAGGTCCTCGGTCACGTCCGAGCAATGCCCGGCGCCGAGCGGTTACCTCCCGAGCCGCTGGTCGCCGTGAACGAGCGCTACGCTCGGCGCGACCAAGTGCTGATTGCCGGCGACGAGGTCGCGATCATTCCGCCCGTGGCCGGCGGCTGATGCGCTCGACGCTGACAGACGGGCCGATCGACACAGCGGCGCTCCTCGCTGAAGTCGCACGCGGAGCCAACGGAGCGACGCTCTTATTCATCGGCACGGTTCGCGAAGTCAACGACGATCGTCCGGTGACTGGGATCGAATACAGCGCGTACCGATCGATGGCCGAGCGCGAAATCGCCGACATCATTCGCGAGGCGAGCGAGAAATTTGGGACGAGCGACATCGTCGTCGAGCATCGACTCGGCGAGCTGACGATTGGCGACGCGAGCGTCGCGATCGCGGTCGCGCATGCCCGCCGCGGCGGAGCGTATGACGCCTCACGCTACGTCATCGAGCAGCTCAAGAAACGCGTGCCGATCTGGAAGCTCGAGCACTACGTGGACGGGACGCGCGAGTGGGTCGGCGCGGCGGGCCAGCGCGTGGCGGAGGCGATCAAGTGACGAGTCCCGCGTTGCGCGACCAGTTTGGCCGGAGCATCGAATATCTGCGGATTTCGGTGACGGATCGCTGCAACTTCCGCTGTCTCTACTGCATGCCCGAGACTGGGATGCAGTGGCTACCCAAGTCGGAGATCCTGTCGTACGAGGAAATCGCCGCAGTCGTCGGGCAGCTCGCGCCGCTTGGACTGAGACGCCTGCGAATCACCGGCGGGGAGCCGACGATTCGTCCCCAGTTGCACGAGTTGATTCGCATGCTCCGTGCGGTTCCGGAAATCACCGACATCGCGCTGTCGACGAACGGCGTTCGGCTTCCGGAGCTCGCGCCGCTGCTGCGCGAGGTGGGACTCGATCGCATCAACATGAGCGTCGACAGTCTTCGTCCCGAGCGTATCTCCCACATCGCGCGACGCGATCTCGGGTTCGATCCCATCCGCGCCGCGCGTGCCGCCGAAGATGCCGGGCTCGCGCCGATCAAGATCAACATGGTCGTGATGCGGGGAATCAACGACGACGAGATCGAGGATCTTGCGCGACTCACCGTAACGCATCCGTGGCACGTACGCTTCATCGAGCTGATGCCGGTCGGTGACATGCGATCGCTCACGTGGGATCACGTCGTTCCGAGCGATGAGATCCTCACGCGTCTGAATGCGATCTCACCGCTCGCGCCGAGCGACGGACCAGCGCGCGGAAACGGACCGGCGGCCTATTATCAGTGGGGCGGAGCCGTTGGCACGATCGGCGTCATCACGCCGATGACGCACACGTATTGCGCGTCGTGCAACCGCGTTCGACTCACCGCCGACGGTCGGCTCCGCACCTGCTTGTTCGGCGATCACGAGGTGGACCTGCGCACGCCGCTCCGCGCCGGCGAGCGACTCGAGCCGCTGTTTCGTCAGGCGTTGGCCGACAAGCCGAAGGAGCACGAGTTGTTGCAGATGCGCGTCGGCGGGCTACGAGCATTGTCGCAAGTCGGGGGATGAGCACGGTGGAACGCTGCAACCGTCTCCACTAGGTTTCGCTTCGTACTCACCCCCTAAGCGAAACACTCATGGTCAACAAAATTACGGTCGTCGGCGCGGGCAATGTTGGCGCGACGACCGCGCAGCGCGTCGCCGAGAAAGAGTTGGCGGGCACCGTGGTCGTGGTCGACGTGGTCGAGGGCATTCCACAGGGGAAGGGCCTCGACCAATGGCAGTCGGCCCCGATCGAGGGATTCGACTCGCGCATCATCGGCACGAACGGCTACGACGAGACCGCCGACTCCGACATTGTCATCATCACGGCCGGCATCGCGCGTAAGCCAGGCATGTCACGCGACGATCTCCTCAATACCAACGCCGGGATCGTCAAGCAAGTCTCCGAGCAGGTCAAGCAGACGTCGCCAAAGGCGATCGTCATCGTCGTATCGAATCCGCTCGACGTAATGTGTTATGTCGCCAAGGAAGTCACCGGCTTTCCGCGCCAGCGAGTACTCGGCATGGCCGGCGTACTCGACACGGCACGCTACCGCGGATTCCTGGCAGAAGCGCTCGACGTCTCGGTGCGAGACATCCAAGCGATGGTGCTCGGCGGCCACGGTGATACGATGGTGCCACTCATCTCGTACACGAGCGTAAGCGGGATCCCGGTCACACAACTCATGGACCGCGCCACGCTCGACGCGATTGTCGATCGTACTCGAAACGGCGGTGCGGAGATCGTCAAGCATCTCAAGACCGGATCAGCGTATTACGCCCCGTCGGCCGGCGCCGTGCAGATGGCGGAGGCGATCGTGCACAATCAACGTCGCATCCTTCCATGCGCCGCGTGGCTCGACGGCGAGTATGGCATGCAAGGCCTCTTCCTTGGCGTGCCATGCAAGCTCGGACGCAACGGCCTCGAGAAGATCATCGAGGTCGAGCTCACGGCCGACGAGCGCGCCGCGCTCGCGAAGAGCGCCGAGGCGGTTCGCGAGCCCATGCGCGCCGTGAAGCTGTAGCTCCACGGAGCGCAATGTTTCTCCTCGCGTTCTACCGCTCGACGATTGGTAAGAAGATCATCATGGGGGTCACGGGGCTGATCGGCATCGGCTTCGTGATCCTCCACATGGCGGGCAACCTCCAGGCCTTCGTCAGTCAAGACAAGATCAACAGCTACGGCGCGTTGCTTCACGGTCCGCTCGCCGAGCTGACGTGGTTGCTCCGCGTCGTGCTCATTGTTGCGGTCGTGCTCCATGTGCTCATGGCGTATCAGCTCACCATGCGATCGCGCGGCGCTCGCCCCATCGGTTACGCGCACAAGGAGCCGCAGGTCGCGACGATCGCGTCGCGCACGATGAAGTGGGGCGGTGTGCTTCTGCTCGTGTTCATCATCGTGCACCTGCTGCACTTCACGACGGAGACGATCGATCCCGGCGGTTGGCGCGGCATGACCGACAACCAGGGCCACCGCGACGTCTA
>DASYSU010000034.1:0-5233 GCA_036002925.1 Gemmatimonadaceae bacterium
AGTGCCGAACATCACGCATCGGTATCCCGATCGCGTGCTGTTCCTCGTCAGCCCCATCTGCGCGACCTACTGCCGGTTCTGCACGCGACGCCGCAAAGTCGGTGATCCGGAAAAGATCCCGCTCAACCAATACGACTCGGCGTTCGAGTACATCCGGAATCATCCGGAGGTCCGCGACGTGATCCTCTCCGGCGGCGATCCGATGATGCTCTCCGATCGCCGGCTCGAGTACATCTTCCAGAAGCTCCGCGAGATCCCGCACGTCGAGATCATTCGACTCGGCAGCCGCATCACATCGCACCTACCGTCGCGCATCACGCCCGAGTTCTGCGAGATGGTGCAGAAGTACCACCCCATCTATATGAACACGCACTTCAACCATCCGGCCGAGTTGACGCCTGAGACGGTGGCGGCGCTTGGACGGCTGGCGAGCGCCGGCATCCCGCTCGGCTGCCAGACGGTGTTGCTACGCGGCGTGAACGACGATCCGATGGTGATGAAGGAGCTGATGCAGAAGCTGCTCAAGGCGCGGGTGCGACCGTACTACATCTATATGGCTGACCAGGTCGCCGGCGGAGAGCACTTCCGGACGACGGTCGAGAAGGGACTCGAGATCATCAAGGCGCTACGCGGTTGGACGTCGGGTCTCGCCGTCCCGCACTTCGTGATCGACGCCCCAGGAGGCGGCGGGAAGGTTCCGCTTCTCCCGGAATACGTCGAGGAGATCAACGAGGACGAAGTGATCTTCCGGAACTACGCGGGCGAGCGGTATGTCTACAAACAGCCGCGCCAGCCGGCGATCGCGGTGCCGGACATTGGTCGTGCCGCGGCGGCGGAGTCGGACGTGGTGCCGATTCAGGTGGGCAAGAAGTCGCGTAAAAAGAACGTGGCGCGCAAGCGAAAGACCGGCACCTGAGTCGCCGTCATCCTTAGCGAAACGAAGGATCTGCTGTTTGCAATCGCAGATCCTTCTTCGTTTCACTCCTCAGGATCACGGCGGGAAAGGGAGTCTGACCCCAATTGCTTTTGCGCCGGGCCGCGCTCGAACGATGTTGTCTCAGGCGTACGGCCGAGCGTATCGTTCGTGATGATTCAGCGCGCCGCGCCGACCGATCAGCTTCTCGACGAGGTTACGCGAGCACTCGTCGAGAACGTGCAGCCAACGCGCATCATTCTGTTTGGCAGCCGGGCTCGCGGCGACGCGCGGCCAGACAGCGACTACGACATCGTCGTGGAGATGCAGTTCGACGACTTTCATGCCTGCCGCACACAGTTGTACTCCATCGTCGGCGACGTACGTCGCGGGGTGCAGGTCGACATCCTCCTTCGAAAGCCGGGGCAGATCGAAGAGCGGCGAGACGACCCCGGCTACATGGACTGGGAGATCGCCCGCGAGGGAGTGATCATTCACCCGGCGGGCGCGAACAGCGACTCGCTGCGTCCGGTGCGCGACCGTCCGAGTCGGGTGCGCGAGTCCGGCGAGCCGCTGCGATCGATCGAGGATTGGTTGGCGCGCGCCGAGGAAGATTTGCGGATCATCGAGCACACGCTCGCTGCCGGCGAAAGCGCGGCGTGGAGCGGCGTCTGCTTCCACGGCCAGCAACTGGCCGAGAAGCACCTCAAGGTTCTGTTCATCAAGCGCTACGTGCGACCGCCACGCACTCACGATTTGGCGGAACTGATTCGGGACCTGCAGCGTCTTGGCTATGATCTTCCCGATTTCACGGCGGAGTGCAAGCTGCTCGAGCCGTACGCGGTCGACGTCCGCTATCCTGAGAACGTGCCGATCCCCAACGAGATCACGGGTCGCGCCGCCCTCGCCGCTACCCGCGCCATCGTCGATGCTGTAAAAGTGCGCATGGGCAAACGGTGATCGGAGGCGCGACCGTTGCTCTAACGTTGTTCGCCTGCGCGTGTACGTACGGGCCCGCGCAACATCGCGCGCAAATCGACGGCGCGCTCGTACAGCCGGAGAGCCGAACCTTCGCCGCGACCGTTCGGTCCGAGATCCGACGCGACCCAACTGGCCTGTCGGCTTTCCCCGATGGCGGGCGAGCGAAGATCTCTGACCAATCAGTCACGATCTATCTCGCCGATGCCGATGCGCAAACCGTTCGTCGCATCGCGCGGTTGCCAGCGCCGGTCGAGGTGCAGACGTCGTTCGCCAGTACGATGTTGGGATGGAAAGGAACGACGCTCTATCTCGTGCTGACGGGCTGCCCAGGAACCGAATGTCACGGCGGGCTCACGCAACGAATGGCCTATCGCGTCGATGAGAGTGGAGGAGTCACGCCGGTCGATAGCGTGCCGAAAGACTTGGAACATCCGCCTAGATCAATCGCTCGCGCACTCGGCGAGCGAGTGTACACCCGCGTCAGCAACCTGACCGATTCCATCAAGGTAGTGACTGACGATGGCGGTCCGTGGCTCGTGCGATTCGTGCTCGATCGTAATGGCGAGCTCGTTCCCGTCCGCCGAGCAGCTCCCTGACCACGTTCGTAGCTCCGGAGCGGCGGCGAGCTGATTAAAGTCGACTCGCCGGCGGGCCCGCTGACGTAACGAATACCTCCGCGCCGGCGCGTTCTGGAAACGCCGCGCGATAATCCGCGGAGAGGCTCGCCGCGAAATCGTCAGCCTCATCGCGACGAACCAGCGTCCACACACTTCCGCCGAATCCGGCACCAAACGCCGATGCCGCCACCGCGCCGAGCTCGCGTGCGTGTCGGGCGAGAAACACCGTCTCCGGAATCTGATTGTGCAGCATACGCTCGGCGTTCTGCATCGAACGGTCGACCAGCGCGCCGAGCTCCGACAAGCGCCCCGAGGCCAGCGCGTCTCCCGCCGCCGGAATGATTTCCTCGCTCTCGATCGCGAATTGCCGAACGCGTTCGATCAACGTCTCGGCGCTGGCGTCGCCGCCTGCCGCATGCATCGCGTGGATGAGCGGCTCCGCGTCGCCGTTCGTCGACCGAAGCGCATCACCCAAGGTCGCGTCGGTCCGCTCGCTCGCCTCTCGCCAGCGGTCGGCCGCCCCACGCGCCAGTGTCGCCAGCCGATTGTACGACTCGAGCGCTGCACCGGTTTTTTCCGCGATCACACCGCTCGTTGCGATCACGAAAACGTAATCCGGCGGCAAGTCGACCGTCCGCTCGTAACGAACCGGGCAGAACGAGTATTGGACGAGCGCGTTCGGTCGCGCGCAGAGAATCGCCGTATGGTCCTCACTTCCGCCGAACGTGCCGACACCTCGCTCGCCCGCCAGTGTTCGGTAGTCCAGCCCATTCTCCACCGCACCGAGATACTCGGCGAGCGCCTCCGGTCCGTCGATCGCATTCACGTATTCGACGCGAGCCTCGAGCTCATTGAGCTTCGACAGAACAAGAAAGGTCGCGACGACCAATGCGCTGGAGCTGCTGATGCCGGCCGCAATCGGAAGATCGCTCTCGAACGCCATGTCGACACCGGCGAGCGGCGGCGAGAAGTTGGCGCCGATGCGCCGCGCGACGGTCAGCGGATAATTGCCCCAGTGTCCGGCCCTGCCCTCTGTTCGTGAGTCGAGCGTTCCATTCACGACCTCCCCGGTGCGCGCGTCGCGGATTCTCACGCTGTGGTCGGCACGCGGTGCCGCGACCACGCAGAACCCGCGCTCGATTGCGCACAGCAAGCTCCGACCGCCCGCATAATCGGTGTGCTTGCCGAGGAATTCGATTCGGCCCGGTACCCACAAGCGAATCGCCGGCTCCGCACCTGGGGCCATGTCGCGCAGAGAATCGGTGGCGCGCGCGAACAATACCTCTTTGCGATTGGCCTCGATCGAGCCCAGGCCAAGCGTCGCAAGACGTTCGTTGATTAACGTCAGAGCGCGACCTCGACCGCTTGCAGCCGCGCGGTTACGGCCGGAATATCCGCTCTGTGCGACAGATCGAGTACCGGCGCGTCAATAGGCAGCGCGCGAATCTGTGCCCCGAAGACTTTCACGGCGAGACGCACCGCCATCGGTAACTCGAGCTCCCCGCGCGACGATGGCTTCACATCACGGCAGGCGCGGAACATCTCGGCATCGAACCGCCACACGTTCATGCTCACGGTCGCGGCGTGGCGCGCAGCGAACGTTGCGGCATCCGGCTTCTCGATGATATCGGTCAGATAGCCGCGCTCGTCGATCTCGAGCAACGCGTACCGAGCGATCCGCTCCGGTGAGATGCCGCCGCGCACGAGACCCTCGGACGAGAATGCCAGCGTCGCCGGATCGCCCGATTCGCGCAGCATCTTGAGTCCGTCAACTGGATAGTAGTTGTCGGCGTTGAGCGCCACGAACGGTTCACCCGCGACGAATTCCTCGGCGGCGAGCAATGCGTCGGCCGTGCCGATGGGAGCTGCCTGCACGGCGAACGTGACGCGCAAACGCGAGAGCTCCACCCCGCTCTTGTATCGCTCGCGCACGACGGTGTCGCGTGGATTCACCACAATGCAAACGTCGGTGAATCCGGCGTCGGCGAGCGATGCGAGCACGTAGTCGAGGAACGGGCGACCGACGGGAATCATCGCCTTGGCGCCGGCCGCCGCTGCCGCGGCCTGCTCGGCTGAGAGCGTGGTCGCAGCATCGCTAGCTTTCATTCGTGTTCCAAGACCAGCGGCGAGGATCACCGCCTTGGTGACCGGTCGCGCCGCCGCGCTCGACGACGTCTCGCCACCAGTGAGCGCCACGTCGGCGGAAAAAAGTCGAGGAATCAATCGAATCAGCACGATCCCGCTCGCGACGAACAGCACGATCCAAGCGATGGCTGCCGCGGTCCGTCCGTAGATCACGCTCCCCGTACCGAACAACCCCGCGTAGACGAAGGTGACGCCAGCCGTCCAGCCCAACAGCATGTGCGGAAAGCTGTCACCAGACGGGGGGAGATCGGTTTCGCGACGAACGGCATTCCAACCCGGACCTGCCGGCCGCGTCAATTCGTAGAAGCGTCTGAGCGTAGCCGCGTCGGAGGGCTTGGTGAAAAGCGTTACCGCCACCCACACAATCGTCGTCGCCGCGACGGTCGTGATGAGCGCGACGTAGTCAGGAATCGCCGCGCCGTTCTTCTTGGCGATGAAGAACCCGAGCGACAGGACGAACGAAGAGATCATCGCCGAGATTTCGCTCCACGCGTTGATCCGCCACCAGAACCAGCGCAGGAGATAGATGAGACCCGTCCCAGCTCCCACCGAGAGCAACAGCTGGAACGCTTCGCCT
>DASYSU010000035.1:0-41785 GCA_036002925.1 Gemmatimonadaceae bacterium
TCGCGTCCTCGGTGCCCACGGCGCGCCCGCCGGCGCTGCCGGCGCGGAGACTCGCCAGCGGTGGAACGTCGACGCTGGCCCCGTTCACCTTCACGGTGAATCCGTCGCCCGCCCAACTCGGTCGGCGCACCGCGAGCGTGAAGGCCGCCGGCCTGGGCATGGCAAGCGTGATCTTCGCCGACCCGCCGTCGGGAAAGTCGGTATCCATGGTGAGGCCGACACCAGCAGTCGTGAATTTCGCCGTCGACGGAACGAACAGATTCACCCAAAGTGTATCCGGCGATTCGTAGTAGACGCCGTCGCCGTGCAGCGCGTGATTCTCCATCCCCGTGCCGACGCAGCAGGTGAAACTCTCCAGCATGTTCTGATATTCTTGCTGGACGCCGCGACCGACCGGGACCATGTACGACGTACGATTCTGCTCCGTGTCGATCGACGCGAGCGCATGGTTGAACAGCGCGCGCTCGTGAAAATCGGCGTAGAACGCGTCGGGGTTCAAGGAGAATAGCCGGCGCGTCAGCTTGAGCATGTTATACACGTTGCATGACTCGCACGTACGGCCGTCAACCCGCGCGCTCAGCTGGTCGGGGAATCCAAAGTATTCCGCGAGGCCATGGCCACCGGTGGCGTAGCTGTGATGCTGCGTCACGCGATCCCAGAAGAACGACGCCGCCAAAACGTCGCTGGTGTCGCCCACATAGGTATATCGCGCCGCCGAGCCGATGAGCTTCGGGATCTGACAGTTGCCGTGCTTGCCGGCGAGGTTGTCCTGGCCGCGCTTGAGCGCATCGGTGAACGCGCGATGCTCGAATCGATACGACAGATCGAGCCAGCGTTTGTCGCCGGTGTCGGCATAGAGATCGGCCAGCA
Source organism: Gemmatimonadaceae bacterium (assembly GCA_036002925.1). Taxonomy (GTDB): domain Bacteria; phylum Gemmatimonadota; class Gemmatimonadetes; order Gemmatimonadales; family Gemmatimonadaceae; genus JAQBQB01. Next base: position 871 of record DASYSU010000035.1, read on the forward strand.
CCTCGTTCATTCCGCCGTGCTCGGTGTTGAGCATTTTCTGAACTTGCGCGTCGCTGAGCGGCGCGAGGACGCCCTCGGCCCACGCGGCGAACTTGGTCTCGACCTCGAGCGCCGTTCGATTCCCCGTGTGCCGATACGCGTCGCGAAGGCCGGCGTACGTCTTGTGCAGCGTGTACCACGGAGACCATTGCCCGTTGAGATCGAACCCACCGGAGCGAATGTCGCCCTTCGACAATGCCGCGAACGCCTCGCGCAAACCCTCGAGTGCGCTGAGATATCCGTCGGCGTTCTTGTCTTGTACTTCCTTCAATTCGCGAACGAGGTAGTCGGCTCGCGTCTTGAAGCGCGCGTCGCCCGTGGCGAGATACATCAGGCTCACCGCCGACAAATGATGCCCGGCGATATGCCCGGTGAGGTTGCGACCGCCGCCGTCCCAGCCCCCGTACGGTTGGGCCTTTTGGGGAAGCCCGGCCCGCACGCGATAATACGCCATCATGCGATCCGGTTCGAGCTCGAGCAGGTACTTTGCCGTCGCGTCCTGCGCTGCCTTGAGCGGACCGCCAAGCACGCGGACCTTGCTGAGATGCACAGGTCGCGCGCGAACCACCTTTTCCTCGATCGCTCGGGCCTCGGCGCCCAAGGTGTTTCCGCGTCGCGCCTTGCTGAGAGTTTCGGCGACGGCTCCCTGGGTCAACGGACTCAGAGTCAGCGCCGCGGCGGCCGAGGCCGACGCTTGAAGGAAATCGCGTCTATTGGACGGCATGATTTGATTGTGGACAGGGGTCGAGACCGGCGCAAGGGCAGGACTGGTTGCTGGTGCTGGTTGCTGGTACTGGTTGCTGGTACTGGTTACTGGTACTGGTTGCTGGTGCTGGTTTCTGGTTTTACCAGTACCAGTAACCAGCAACTAGCACCCAGTATTACTTATCTCCATGCAGAACTCCGACGTCGACGCGCTTTTTCTCGCATTCCAGCAAGCAGTAGTTGGACGCTACTCGCTGGAGCGCGAGCTTGGTCGCGGCGGCATGGGAGTCGTGTATCTCGCGCGCGAGGTGTTGCTCGATCGGCCGGTGGCGATCAAGCTGCTACCGCCCGAGCTCGCGGCGCGGCCCGAGCTGCGCGAACGATTCATGCGCGAGGCGCGAACTGCGGCGAGGCTGTCTCATCCGTACATCGTACCGATCCATGCCGTCGACGAGATCGGCGGATTTGTGTTCATTGTCATGGCGTATGTCGACGGCGGAACGCTCGCTCAGCGATTGGCCGCGCACGGACCGCTTCCCGCGAACGACGTCACGCGCATCATGCGCGAGGTCGCGTGGGCGCTTGCGTACGCACACGCGCAGGGCGTCGTGCATCGCGACATCAAACCCGCGAACATTCTGCTCGAGCGCGGAACTGGCCGGGCCATGGTAGCCGACTTCGGTATCGCACGCCTCGCCGAAACGACGGGCGATACCGGAACCGGTGTCGTACTCGGCACACCCGAATTCATGAGTCCCGAGCAGGCGACCGCCGAGGAGCTCGACGGACGGAGCGATCTCTACGCGCTCGGCATCGTGTCGTACCTCGCGCTGACGGGCACGCTGCCGTTCACCGCGCCGACTGCGCAGGGCGTGATCGCCCAGCATTTGACGCAGCCACCGCCGCCGGTGGCGTCGGTCGCCCGCGGAATTCCGCGATCGCTCTCGCAGGCGATCGATCAGTGTTTGCAAAAGCAGCCGTCCGCGCGTTTCGCCAATGGCGAAGCCTTGGCCGATGCGCTCGCCCCGGGCATTGAGAAACGCCCCGAAGTCCCGATACCAATTCGTGTATTTCTCGATCGTCGACGCATGGGTATGCTGGTCATGCCAGTGGCATTCACGGTCCCGCTGGTTGGCGGGGTAACGGAGAACATCGTGAAGCATGGCGGACACGTTGCGCCAGTCGCGAGCATCGCTGCCATGCTACTCGTGAGTATTGGGTTCCCACTGGGGATGATTCTGTACAGGTTGCGAAAACTCGTCCGCGTTGGCTATGGCGTCGATGACATCGTCGCGGCGCTTCGGACGTCGTTCGAGCGACATCGCGAGGAATTCCTCTATGAGTACGGCAGCGACCCGACGGCGCGCGAACGCCTGTTGAGGTTTGTGGGCGCGACCGGACTCGTGGTCGGCGGGGGCGCGTTGATCGTCACGATCCTCGCACCACACAGTGTGGTCCGGTTCGTCGCGCCCATTGCGGTCATCGGGCTCTACGTCGGAGCAGTGGCCTCCGCGTTCAGCTCGCGGTGGCGCCGATTCCGGCGTGGCACCGGATCGATGTGGTCTAAGCTATGGTCCGGAAAGATCGGACATCAGCTCACACGACTCGCGTCGGTCAACCTTGGCGACCGCGTTGTTCCCGCCGATCGTCCAACGGAGCTCGCGATCGCGCTGTCTGCCGAAGCGATGTTCGCAACCTTCCCGAAAGAATTGCGCGAGTCACTCGGCGACGTGCCCAAGGTCTTGCACGGACTCGAGGCGCATGCCCGCTCGATGCGGGCTCGGATCGAGGAGCTGAACGTTTCGCTCGCCGATGCGCAACGTGGACCGACACGCGCCATCGCGACCGAACGACAAGATGCGTTGGTGAACGATCTCATCGCCGCGCGCGAACGCGCCGAGTCGCGACTCGAGGAGCTCGTGACCGCGCTCGAAAACTTGCGACTCGACCTCCTTCGCCTGCGGGCCGGCGGAGGGTCGGTGGAGGGAATTACGCTCGATCTCGCCGCGGCGAGAGAGTTCGGGCAAGATGCAGATCGTTTGTTGGCAAGCGGTCGCGAAGTCGAGCAAGCGCTGGCGGAGCGTTCGGGTTCGTCGATGTCAACCAGAGGAACATAGCGATGGGCGTCATGCGAACGTTCATATCTGCGAGCCTCGTCGCGATAGCCGCCACGATCGCTCACGCTCAGCAGACGTATCCCAAGCGCGACGTCTCTGACCCCGGCGTCATCGCCACCGGGCAACGGATCACGCCGGCTGGCGTGCAGAGTGTGTTTCAGGGGAAAGTAGGAGGCGTTCGATTCGGACGCTCCTCCGATGAGGTCTGGGTCGCGGTGCCCGGTTACGTGTATCGCCTCGATTGGCGCGGCAACAACGTGCGGGCACGCGCCCGTCTCGACGGACGCCCCGGCGTGTACTCGCTCGCCGTCGATCCTACAACGCATCGCGTCTTTGCAACATCGGTCGGACGCATCGCGTCCCCCGCGAGCTCGAGCAACGCTCGATCGCCGCAAGTCGCGCAGGTCAGCGGCTTCGATGGCGACGCATGGGGCGACACCGCCACGGCGCGAATGAACTCCGGCGCGCTGGGCGATTATATGGTCGGCTCGCCAGCCGTGGGCGCACGCGCGAACTCAGCTGGCCGTCACCTCGCGGTGGTTCCGCTTCCCGCGAACGACTCGCTCGCCGTGCTCGACGCCGATTCCGGCACGCTCGTCCGCACCATCGCGCTCGGAGTCGAACCGATTGCCGCTGTGATCTCGGCCGATTCACGCGTCGCGTACGTCTCTTTGCTCGGCGGACGGAAGCCGACGCCAACGCAGCGCGCCGCCATGCAATGTTGCGATCCGCGCGCCGAAGCCGTGCGAGTCGATGCGCGAGGAATCGCCGAACCGGGGAGCGTGGCTCGCGTCGACCTCGAGACGGGAACGGTGGCGGGAGACATCGCGGTCGGACTCCATCCGACGGCCCTCGCCTGGGATGAGGCCGGAGCTCACCTCTACGTCGCCGCCGGGAACTCCGACTCGGTCGCGATCATCGATACCAAGTCCGACATCGTGGCGGGACATATTCCGATCGCTCCTTTTCGTGAGCGCAAGACCGGCATCGCGCCCACCGCGCTCGCTTTGTCGCCTGATCAGAGAACTCTCTATGTCGCGCTCGGCGGAATCAACGCGATCGCTGTGTATGACGTGAGCGGTGGTGACGCGCCGCCGACACTGAGAGGACTCATACCGACCGCGTGGTATCCGTCGAGCATCGACGCAAGCGCCGACGGACGATACTTGGCCGTCGGCTCATTGTTCGGCGTCGGATCGGGCGAAGGCGCGGTCGGCGCACTCCGCTCACGGTATGTTTTCGCCACGCGCGGGTCGGTGCACGTCATTCCAGTTCCGACATCCGGCGAGCTCGCGGCGTTCACGACCGCGGTGAGCGAGAACAACCGTCTCGCGCTCGCAACGTCGAACCCAGCGCCGACGACGGCAGCCACCGTCGCGCGCGCCGTGCCGGAGCGACCGGGCGACCCATCGTTGATCAATCACGTCGTGTTCATCGTCCGCGAGAATCGCACATACGATCAGGTGCTCGGCGACCTCGATCGTGGATCACGCGATTCGTCTCTCGTCTTGTACGGACGCAATGTGACCCCGAATACGCACGCACTCTCCGAACAATTCGTCACCCTCGACCACTTTTTCGCATCGGGCGGCAACTCGGCCGACGGCCATCAATGGCTCACGCAAGCGAACGAGACGGAGTATCCGATGTGGCCGCTGTACTTTGGACGCAGCTATCCGTCGGAGGGCGAAGATGCGCTCACCTACTCATCGGGCGGATTCCTTTGGGAAGCGGCGCGAGCCAAGGGAAAGACCGTCGCCGTATTCGGCGAATACGCGCCGTCGCCGAAAGTCTCGTCCGACAGCATTCGCCAACGCATGTTCGCTCAATACAACGAGCACCCGAATGATTTCGCGTTCCAGCGCGACGTTTTGAAGGCGCGCTTCGACACACACTCGGAAATTCCGTCGCTCGATCGCGAGTTGATCCGCGAGTATCCAGGATGGACGGAGGAAGTGCCGGACGTCATGAAGGCCGGCGACATTCTGGCGCATCTCGCCGACTGGGAAGCGCAGCACGCGATGCCAAACCTCGTAATGATCATCCTGCCGAATGACCACACGCAAGGCACGTCGGCCGGTTGGTGCACGCCTAGCGCTTGCGTCGCCGATAATGATCTTGGTTTGGGCAAGATCGTCGAGGGACTTTCGCATTCCGCGTTTTGGAACGACATGGCGATTCTCGTCGTCGAGGATGACGCACAGAACGGCGTCGACCACATCGACGGGCATCGGACCGTGGCGCTCGCCATCTCACCCTACACACGCCGCGGTACGGTCGATTCGACGTTTTACAGCCAGCCAAGCATGGTGAAGACGGTCGAGCTGATGCTCGGCCTGCCGTCGATGTCGATCTTCGACCTCGTCGCGACGGACATGCGAGCGAGCTTCATCGATCCCGAGACAAAACCCGATCTCACGCCGTACACCGCGACTCAGCCCGAGCAACCGCTACTCGAGCTGAATCAACGTATCGGCTCGATCAACGGTCCGGCCGCGTCTCAGCGGCGGGCGGCTGCTCGCGCGTCGGCGCGGATGAGTTTCGCCGGCCCAGACGAGGCGCCGGCTGAACAACTCAACCGAATTCTGTGGCACGACGCGAAAGGGTGGACTACGCCATATCCGACCGTGAAGCACTCGCTCTTTTTCCCGCTCTCGATCGACATTGCGGACGATGAACGCGAGATGAAGAGCCCGAGCCGCAAGAAGCGGTAGGGACGCATCGTGAAGCCACCCGCGCGGGGAACTGTCAGCGTCGCGCGCGGTTTGTCCAAGCTCGGCGTGTGCTCCCGCAGTCAGGGCGAGCGGTTGGTCGAAGCGGGGCGCGTGCGCGTGAACGGAGCGATCGTGCGCGACACGAGCACGCGCATCGTACCAGAGCGCGACGCGATCGAGATCGATGGGAAGCGCGTCGGTCCCGTCGAGCGAGTGTACTTGGCCCTCAACAAACCGCGAGGCGTCGTCACGACGCGAGACGATCCGCAGAACCGGTCGACGATCTACGAGTGTCTCGCCGGCGCGTCGCTCCCATTCGTCGCGCCGGTCGGGCGGCTCGACAAGGCGAGCGAAGGACTGCTCCTGCTCACGAACGACTCGCAATGGTCGGCGCGTTTGATCGATCCGACCTCACACGTCGACAAGGTCTACCACGTCCAGCTTCGCGGACGCATTGATGATTCTCTCATCGACCGTGTCACCGCCGGTGTCGTGGAATCCGATACCGGTGAGGTGCTCGCGGTCAAACGCGTTTCGTTGCTCCGAATGGGATCGCGCAGCAGCGGGTGGCTCGAGATCACGCTCGATGAAGGGAAGAACCGTCACATCCGTCGGATCTTCGCCACGGTGGGCATCGAAGTCTTGCGACTCGTGCGCGTCGCCATTGGACCACTGGCGCTCGGCACGCTCGCAAAGGGTGAATGGCGGCGCCTCTCCGACGACGAGGTGCGCGCGCTCTCGACGCCGCCTACGGATGCGCGCCGGTAGCGAACACGCTGCCCTTCACCCACGCCGGTCGCGTGGGCCGATCGGCCACGAGATGCACGAGGTCGACGTACATCGCGTCGAAGCCGATCGCCGCGTCGAAGTTCACCGGTTGATCCAGGTCATCCGACGGTTTGTGGTAGCGCACGCGATTCCACTCGGCGATGACTGAGTCACCGGGCGAGCCCGGCAAGTAGCCGATCTTGAGCGCCAGCGCTGGAATGCCTCGCTTGATGAAACTGTATTGATCGCTGCGGATGAAGCGCACCTGCTCGGGGTGTGGATCCTCCATCAACGTGAGGTTGTGCAGTTTGAGCGCCTGCCGGAGATCGAGGCCGAGATCCGATTCGTCGGCGCCATAACCGAACACGCCGACGATCGGAATCTGCGGCTCCCACATGTCCGTATTCAAATCGGCGACGATTTGTCCCACCGGCACTGTTGGATGCGTTGCGAAATATGCCGATCCGAGCTCGCCGCGTTCTTCCGCCGTGACCGCGGCAAAAATCAGCGATCGCTTGGGAAAGATTTGACGGTCGCGGAACGCGCGCGCGGTCTCGATCATCGTCGCGATGCCCGACGCGTTGTCCATGGCGCCGTTGTAAATACTATCGCCGTCAATCGGGCGACCGATGCCGAGGTGATCGAGGTGCGCGCTCACGATGACGTATTGATCACGGAGCGCCGGATCGGAGCCGCGCAACATCCCCAACACGTTCGGTGCTTCGAGCGGCGTTCTCGCGAGCTCGGTCCACACCTTGAGCGTCGGCGCGAGCGAGAACGTCGGGAGTACCGCCGCACTGTCCTTGTTCGCCAACGCAACCACCTCGGCATACGTGTGACCGGAGCCGGCAAAGAGACGCGCCGCGGCGGAGTCGGGTACGGTGATCATCACGCCGCCGCCGGTCGGATCGTCGGCAAGGCCCGTCGCCGGACGGGGCGCGCCGCCGCCAGATACGGCGGCGCCGGCGCCTCGTCCACCTCGGCCACCCGCGGTCGGCGGTTCGTTGATCGCGATCGCCGCGATCGCGCCGGCTGCGCGCAATGCCTCCCATCGACCGGAGCGCGAGTGCGCCATGATCGTTGCGTTGAGACCCGAAGGCAATCGATTCAAGTAGACCGCGACCTTTCCGCGCACACTCGTCGCACCGAGGTCATCGCGCACTCCGGGGAAATGCAATCCGTAGCCGACGAATATCATCGGTCCTTCGACGTGCGCCGCGGTCGTCGTGCTCAAGGTGATCGACGCATCGCTCCCGAGTTTGAGCGTATCCGCGACGCCGTTGGTGACGAGCGCGATTCCCGAATGCTCGGCGACGAGGCGCGCCGACATGAGATGCGCCGTCTGGAAATAGCCGTCGGTTCCCGCGGGCGTGAGACCCGCCTTCTGGAATTCTCGCGCGACGTATCGTGCAGCTTTGAGATAATCCTCCGTTCCCGTCGCGCGACCACGCAAGCTGTCGTCGGCAAGTACCGTGACGACGTCCCACCATCGCGCCGCAAGCGTCGGCACAGCTTGCGACGAGCCCGCGCGGCCCTGCGCGCCGAGCGACGAGAGTGCGACGAGTGAAACGGTCGTCGCGGTAACAGCGCGGGCGATCGGAAGCCGGAGCGTGATCATCTACAGCGTCCCCCAAGCGGTGAAGCGCGGCGGTTTCGGAAATGGCGGACCGGCTTCGATCACGATGTCCGCGTGCGCCGCCAAGGGAATTGCGCGTGGATCGCCGGTGTAGCGACTGCCGTTCACCCACACTCTCAGCGTCTGTCCTTTCGCCGCCGTGGCCGACGCCGCCCGTGTACGACTGAGCTGCTCTCCCCAAACCGCGAAGAAATCTCCGAGCGTGAATGCACGGAATTGCGGCGCCTCGATGTGGATCACGCCGTCAGGCGTGTGCGTGTGCACCCAGTAAATGCATCGCTTCTCGGCCGGCTGTCCCACGTTCGGCGGGATCGGGACTTCCTTTCCGTGGTCGAGAATGATGAGATGCTGATGGATGTGAACGCGCGAGCCTTCCATCGCGTCGCAGGACATGCCGGCGATCGGCTCGCCCTTGGGAGGCGTCGCCTGCGCCCGCGCGACCTGGGGCCCGACCAAAGAGAGACCCAGCGCCAATCTCAGCGTTGTTCGTATTTTCATATAAGTCGAATTGGAGTCATGCCAACAATCGTGTTATCGCACCGCGACGAGGTGACCCAGCAGTTGTTGCGCGTTTACCGGCTTGACCAAGTGGAGATCGAACCCCGACTCGAGCGCGCGCTGTTTGTCCGCCTCACGGCCGTATCCGGTCACCGCGATGAGACGCGCCGCGACCGTGTCCGGATTCTGGCGCAGCGCGTCAGCCACGGCGTAGCCGTCCATTCCTGGCAACCCGATGTCGCACAGCACCACGTCGGGACGTTCCGACTTCGCCGCGCTCACCCCCGCCGGTCCGGTGTGCGCGACCGAAACCTGATACCCGTGATACTCCAGCAATGTCCGCAGAATGTCGGCGGCATCGGCGTTGTCTTCGACAATGAGTACGCGCAACGGTTTGGCAACCGCCGGCGCGTCGAATGAGAAGTGCGTAACCGCGGGCGGCTCGACCTCGCTCGGGATGCGAATCGTGAACTCCGCCCCGCGGCCCTTCCCCGCACTCTTGGCCACAATGGTCCCGCCGTGGAGCTCGATCAATCCCTTCGTCACCGCCAATCCGAGCCCCAAGCCGCCGCGCGTCCGGTCCAGCGACTGCTCGGCCTGCGCGAAGACGTCGAACACGTGTGGTAAGAGTGACGGGTCGATCCCGATTCCGTCGTCGCCGACCGTGATCGTCACCTCACGGATGTCGGCTTCGTGCGCGATCCGGACGCTCACGCGTCCTCCGGAGGAGGTGAATTTGCGCGCGTTATCGAGCAGGTTGTCGAAGGACTGCGTGAGTCGCGTCGCGTCGCCCATCACCCACACCGGCGCGTCCGGCGCTTCGACGGCGATCGTCAACCCGTCGGCCTCGAGCGCACCGCGGCGATCGTCCACCGCCTGCCGCAGCAGCCCGACGACGTCCAGTCGCTCGCGCACGATCGACAGCTTGCCGCTCGTGATGCGCGAGACGTCGAGCAGATCGTCGACGATGCGCGACATGTGATGAACCTGGCGTTCCAACATGTCTCGCGTGCGCACGAGCAGATCGGCGCTGACGTCCGGCAACCCCAGCAAATGAATACCATAGCCGAGTGGCGCGAGCGGGTTGCGAAGTTCGTGGGCCAGCATCGAGAGGAATTCGTCTTTGCGTCTATTGGCATCGCGAAGCGCCTCCTCTCGTCCGGCGGCGCGTTCAACTTCTTCGCGCATCCGAGCCAGCTCCATGCACGTGCGAACGCGAGCGAGCAGTTCTCGCGGGCTGAACGGCTTGACGAGATAATCATCGGCGCCGGCCTCGAGTCCCTCGACGCGCGCGTCGACTTCCCCTCGCTCAGTCAGCACGATGACGGGAAGCGTACGCAACGTAGAGTCCGACCGAATGGCCTTGAGCAGACCGAATCCATCGAGATGCGGCATCACGATGTCGGTGATCAAGAGATCGGGTCTCGCGCGACGCGCCGACTCGAGCGCCTCGCGGCCGTTCGCGGCGACGTCGACGTCATACCGGTCGGCCAGGAGCCGGCGGATGAATGCCCGCATCTCCGCGTTGTCGTCGGCGATCAACACGCGCCGTCGTGGCACGTCGGAGAACGCTCGTTGCGAGATCATCATCGAATGCGTTGCGGGGCCGGTAGAGAACATCGGGGTCACTCTGGTATGGATCATACGCGGATGCTCGCAATGACGCGATGCCCGATCTTCCGGGTCGACATGACAAGCCCGCCCGGTCGAGGCTATACTCTGAACGCGCCACGCTTCTCGGGAGGAGTCTCTGTCTAATCCGTCACGCCGCGGCTTCAAGCTGGCGGTGGGCCTCACCGCGGCATTGGCGCTTGCGATACTCACCGCCGTTCGCGCGCTGGATTTGCGCTCGCAGCAACGGCAGGCGTTTCTCGCGGCTGATCGGCGCGCCGCCAATCTCGCGGTGGTGCTGACGGGATATCTTCGGCAAACGTTCGCCGCCACCGATGCATCGCTCCGCCAACTCGCCCTCCACAGTCAACGCATCGGCGGTGCGGAAGCGGACAACTCCGTTTGGTTGCCGGCACTCGTGTCCGCTCGTGCGTCGCTCACTGCCGTGGGATCGATCTCCGTCGTCGACAGTGCCGGAATCATTCGGCATTCCACGCAGCCTGCGATCGTCGGACAATCTCGTCGCGACCAGTACGTGTTCCGCCAACTCGCTGCCGATACGGCCGACGATCTCGTGGCTGATGCGCCATTCCGCACGCTCGCCGGCCGCCGGCAATACATGATTCCGCTCGGCCGGCGTCTTTCGTCGGCGAATGGTCCCTTTCGCGGGATTGTCGTCGCGACGTTCATCCCCGACGAGCTCCGCGAGGTTTTTCGCTCGGCCGACGTCGGCACGATGGGCGTGGTCACCGTCTACCATCGCGACGGGTTCATCGTCTTCCGCGAGCCGTCGGAAAAAAATCCGATCGGTCAAACGGCGACCACGCAACCGCTGTTCGAGGCGGCGATGCGGATCGGAGGCAACGGCACGTTTCGCGGACGCGTCGAGCCGAACGGACCGGTTTTCCGGACCGCATTTCGCGCGCTGCCCAATCGAGATCTCATCGTGGGCGTGTCGCTCCGTGAGGACGAGCTTCTCGGAGAATGGCGGCAGGATGTCGCGACCTCGATCGTGGCCGGTGTCTTGTTCACTCTCGCACTGGGCGCGATTCTCATTCTCGTCTTCCGAGAGACGGACACGCGGCTCGCCGCGCAGGAGAGGTTGAGCCGCTCACAGCGCCTCGAGTCAATCGGGCGATTGACCGGCGGCATCGCACACGACTTCAACAATCTGCTCACCGTGATTCTCGGCAACGTCTCCCTGATCAAGGACGGGCTTGGGACCGACACGAGGGAGGCGACCGAAGAATCCGCCGCGCAAATCGAACGCGCCGCGACACGAGGCACGGCGTTGATCAGCCAACTGCTCGCGTTCGCGCGGCGTCAGCCGTTGCAGCCCCGCACAGTCGATCTCGAAGCACTCGTGTGTGATGCCAAGCCGATGCTCGATCGCACCCTCGGCGAGGACGTGACGCTGCGGGTCGAGAACAATGCGAGCTCGGGCTCATTTCTCGCGACCGTCGATCCCGTCGGCGCAGAGAGCGCATTGCTGAATCTCTGCATCAACGCGCGCGACGCGATGCCCAATGGCGGCATCATTACAATCGAGCTCGCACGAGTGACGTTCGACGAAGGCGACGCACGCGACAATGCCGACATCGCGGCCGGTGCTTATGTCATGATCGCCGTCAGTGATACCGGCACCGGGATTCCTGACGAATACCTCCCGCACCTCTTCGAACCGTTCTTCACGACCAAGGACGTCGGCCGTGGCACCGGCCTGGGTCTCAGCATGGTCTATGGCTTCGTCAAACAGTCCGCAGGTCTCGTGAAGGTCGATACGGCCGCTGGCCGCGGCACGACAGTAAAGTTGTATTTTCCCGAAGCGACGGGTGACATCGATGCTCCCGTCGCCGAGGAATCCGCCTACGCCGCGCGCGGCAATGGTGAGACCATCCTTCTTGTCGAGGACGAAGCCGACCTGGTTGCGCTCGCCGCGCGGTTCCTCGAGGAATCGGGATATCGCGTCGTCCGCGCCTCGAATGGCCCGACGGCGATCGCCGCCGCGGCGCGAGAGCCGCGAATCGATTTGCTGTTGACGGACATGGTGATGCCCGGCGGCATCAGCGGGCGGCAACTCGCGGCCGAACTGCGCGCGAGACGCCCTGGGCTTCCTGTGCTCTTCATGAGCGGATATTCGAACGATCTCCGGGGGCATGAGGCGAGCGTGGACGAATCGATCATCGTCATGAAACCGTACGATCGACAGAGGCTCGCGGTCGCGGTATCCGAGGCGCTGCGCGACATCCGAGGAACATCGGTCGAACGCTGAGGCGGTTCCAGGCGATTAACGCGCGCCTTCAGAGATTCATGCGCCGCGCCAGCGCCTCGAACCGTGGGTGCCCCCGCATCGGGTCCATGAGCGGATTCACATTTACGTACGCTAGCCACCCGCGACGATCATCGTACGCCCGCTCCGACCAATCGATCGCGCGCTCGACCTCGCCCAATCCCAACAGGATCGTCGCAAAGGCAACGGGAGAGACATAGCCGACCGCCGCGTGTGACTCGAGCTCGGCCAACAACGCCAGCGCCTCATCGCGCCGCCCCGCACGCGCCAATGCGTAGCCCAGCGATGCGCTGGTGTACGTTCCGGCTCCTGGCATCGCCGCGGTTTCGCGAAGCACACGTTCGGCGTCGCTGTGTTTTCCCTCCAAGCTCAGCGTGACTCCAAGAACTCGAAACGTCTCCTCGGCGTTCGGATTCATCGTGATCGCGCGCTCGAGATGATACCGCGCCTGCTCGTACCGTCGCGCGTAGAGATACGCCCAACCCAACGACCGACGCGCCGACACGGAGCCAGGATCGAGTTCGATCGCGGTGTGTCCCTCGACCAGCGACTCGCCCACCGCTCCCAGCGCGGAGAGTAAGAACGCGTACCACTGATGCGCGGTCGCGTAGCGCGGATCGAGCTCGATCGCGCGGCGAAACTCCTGGCCGGCGGCCGCCCAGTCCCAGTCATACGCGAATCGGCACCACGCCAACGACGCGTGCGCCTCCGCAAGCGAGTCGTTGAGCTCGATCGCCTTCAGCGCATACTTCTTCGCTTGCGCAAACCCTTCGTCGACTGGTACGCTGCGATAATCGACGTGCAGCGCGTAGCAGTCGGCGAGGCCGGTGTAGGCCAGCGCATACGACGGATCGATGGCGATCGCTTGCTCGAAGTAACGGATGCCCGCGACCACTCCCTCCTGGGTGCGCCGATTCCACTCGTACCGCCCTTTGAGATAGAGGCCGTACGCGCGCACGTTGTCGGTGTAGTGATGAACCGGCGCCGGCGCGAGATCCGCGAACCAAGTCGCGCGGAGCGTGTCGACGATCGTGCGCGCAATCTCGTCCTGAATGGCGAACACGTCGTCGAGACGACGATCGTAGCGCTGCGACCAGAGCAAGCGCCCGTCGGAGGTCGACGTGAGCTGCGCCGTGATCCGGAGTTGCGAAGCCGATCGACGGACCGTGCCCTCGAGCACGACCGAACAATCAAGCAGCGAACCGATCGCGCGAACGTCTTGCAGCTTGCCCTTGAGCGCGAACACCGAGGTCCGCGACGCCACGTGAATCCCTTCGACTTTCGCGAGCGCGTCGATCAGCTCGTCGGTGATTCCGTCGCTGAGATACTCGTTGTCCGGGTCGGGACTCGCGTTGACAAACGGCAGCACGGCGATGCTTCTCGTCATGCTCGCCGCGATGTAGCCGCGCGGCGCGACGTCGATCGCGAGCGCGGCGCAGAACTCGGCGACGGTCGCGAAACGAAGATCGGGATCCGGCGCCAGCGCGCGCGCAATCGCGTCGTCGATCGGGACAGGGACTTCAGAGCGGAGCGCGCGCACGCGTCGCGGCGTCTCGGTCACGTGCTTCGCCATCGTCGCGCGCGCCGATGCGCCGCGGTGTGGCGGTTCGCCCGTGAGCATTTCGAAGAGCACGCACGCCAAACTGTACACGTCACTGCGGACGCCGATCGTCCGCTCACCGCTCGCCTGTTCCGGACTCATGTACTCCGGTGTGCCGAGCGCGATGCCGGCGGCGGTGACGGTGTCCAAATCATCAGCATCCTCCTCGCAGAACGCGCGTGCAATGCCGAAGTCGGCGAGCAACGCATGTCCATCGGCGAAGAGGATGTTCTCGGGCTTGACGTCCCGGTGGACGAAGCCGGCGCGATTCGCGAAGTCGAGCCCGTCGCCGACCTCGTGAACGATGCGGATCGCATCTTGGATCGAGAGACGTCCCTCGCGGCGCAGCCGATCGCGCAGCGATCCGCCAGGGATGTAAACGGAGACGTAGTACAACATCCCGTCGGCTTCGCCCGAGTCGATGAGCGGAACGAGATGCGGATGCGACAGCCGCGCGGCGATCGCGATCTCGCGCAGAAACCGATCAGCGCCGAATGTCGCTGAGAGCTCGGGCCGAAGCACTTTCACCGCGACCTGCCGGCCGTGCTTTCGCTCTTCGGCGAGGTAGACGGTTGCCATACCACCGTGGCCAAGCTCCCGCTCGATGATGTAACGATCGACGAGCGACGAATTCGGCAGCAATGCCACCGCGGGCGCGGCGCTGTGCGGCAGCGAAGACGACTCGGTCACACTGTTCAATCTACTCGGCAGAGTCGCTGGATGACTCGACGTTTAAGAACGGCCGCGGACAGTATTGGGTCCGCCGTCACGACGAGTACGGCCTTACGCGTACCCGATCTCCGGGGACAGCGCGATCTGGCTCCGCATGAACGTTCCACTGCCGCGCGCGATCTGGCGATCGGCGGAATCCAACACCTCAGCCTCGGCGATGATCAAGTTCCTCGACCGGTGAACGACTCGCCCTGTAGCTCGCATCTCGCCCTCCGAGATCGGTCGGGTCAGATACAGGTTGTACGTCACCGTGAGCACGAACACGTCGGGAACGAGCGAGTTCGCCGCGAAAAACGCCGCGTCGTCGAGCGCCTTGAAGTAGACCGAGCCGTGCACCGCGTTCGCGGCATGAAAGAAATCGGGCTTCATGACCATCGTGAGCTCGGCGCGGCCTTCCGACAGGCGAATCTTGGGCTCGTAAATCCGGTTGATCGGCGCGCCGTGATACATGCGTTCGAGCTTCCGAAAATGTTCTTCGTTGGGTGTCATGCGCGACGTGGCAGTCTTTTCTCGATCTCGTGCGCGGAGCGCAAGGACAAGGCGCAGAACGTCAACGTCGCGTTCGCGCAGCTTCCACTCACACTCGTTGGCGCCCCGACCACGAACAGATTCTCATGATCGTGGGCGCGTCCCCACGAATCCACGACGCTTGTCGCCGGGTCACTCCCCATACGACACCCGCCGGCCGGGTGGTCCTGGAAATTGTCGACCGACGTGCGCAGCAACTTGCCGTCGCCCGCTTTCGCCATGTTCGTGAAGAGTGCGCGGATGGAATCCTCCGTCTCCGCGCGCAGCGCAACCGATTCCGGCGCGTCGCGGAACGCCAACTTGGGGAGCGGATCGCCCCATTGATTCTTCCGCGTCGTATCGAGGGTCAATTCGCTCGCGCGATCGGGAATCACATCGTAATACGCGCGGACGCGGGCCGCCCCTATTTTCGCGCGCGCACGCCAATCGTCGAGAATGGCATCGCCGAGCATCAGCGCGCCCGCGTCGTCGATGAGGCGCGGCGCTCGGCCCGTGGCGGATTCCCACACGCGCAGATCGTGTCGGATGAATTTGGCGCCCTGCTTCGCCCGCATGAATTGTTTCGTCACGAGGCTGTGCTGCTCGTTCATTCCGGGGTAGAGACGCAGCGGCAGCTCGACGTAGCCCTGCACATTGCGGTGGCCGGTGAGATACTTGCCCACGAGGCCCGACGCGTTCGCGATGCCGTTCGGCGCGCCGCTCTGCGCCGAGAGCAACAGGAGGTGCGCGCTCCAGGTGTAGCCGGCCGCGACGACGAAAAGCTTCGCGTGAAATTCGATCGGCGCCTCAGCGTGATCTCGATCCACCGCGACGGCGTGCGAGATCGTTTTTCCACTCGGGTCCAGCACGAGCTTCCGAACGAGCGTACGCGGCATGAGGCGGATTCTATTCGCGCGACGGAGCTCGCTCCACGTGAAGTCGGGCGAGTATTTCGCCCCGATCGGGCAGATCGGCGAGCACGTATCGTTGCGGCAGCACTGTGCGCGTCCACGATACGCGACAGAGTTCTTCGCCGACGGCTGACTCCACATCGTGATTCCCGCCTTCGTCGCCCACGCCTTGAGCAATTCCAGATTGTAGGTGAGCGGCAACGCCGGCATCGGGAATGGCTTGGCCCGCGGATCCAGCTCGGGTGGGCCGTGCTCGCCGGCCACGCCCATGACTTCTTCCGCTTCCTGATAGAACGGATCGAGTTCCTCGTACGAGATCGGCCAGTCCGTGCCGACGCCGTAGATGCTGCGATGCTTGAAGTCTTCCGGCGAGAAGCGCGGCGTCACTCCACCCCAGTGCATCGCCAGCCCACCGACTTGCATCGATCGCGAT
Organism: Gemmatimonadaceae bacterium; assembly: GCA_036002925.1. Classification (GTDB taxonomy): domain Bacteria; phylum Gemmatimonadota; class Gemmatimonadetes; order Gemmatimonadales; family Gemmatimonadaceae; genus JAQBQB01. Next base: position 17,432 of record DASYSU010000035.1, read on the forward strand.
TGCAGCGGGCCCTCGACCTCATAGCCCTCGAGATGGTCGCGCCCCCACGGATTCTCGCCGTAGCGGAGAAACCGTTCTCGCATCGACGCGCGTTGCGCGAGAGGAATCGTCTCGTCGCCCGCCTCGACCACGACGATCCGCGCCGACGTCGTGCGCGCCAGACGATCGGCCACCATCGCCGCGCTGATGCCGGAGCCGATGATGCACACGTCGCTCTCGATCGCCCGTCGCATCAGCGTTCCCTCAGCTTGATCACCGGCAGCGGCTTGCGCGACGATGCCGACAGCGGGCGACACGTCTGTCGGCCGATCTGCGCGCCATAGCACAGATCGTTCGCCGCCGAGCTGTCATAAAAATGCGCGAGCAAGGCGACGGCAACATGATTGGCGTCGACGACAGGCGGCATGCGATCGAGCCCCTGGCCTTGCAACGCGGCGCGAACGAGATCGGACCGCTGGGCGACGGTCAGCTCGCTGAAGCGCCGCTGATGCGTGCTGCGGGATTGAGCTTCGAGCGCATCGAGCTGGGTCGTCCATCGCGTGAGCGGAGTCGGTCCAGTCGATCGCAATCGCGACGTGCCGTACCCATGCACCAACTCGGCGCTCTCGTGATAGTTCGCTCCCCAATCGCGAAAGTCACGCGCCGCTTTTGCGAGTCCCGCACGACCCAACTCGGACGGAAGGATGGCGGCCGCCAGCGCATCGAGTGTCGCCGGATCGGACTCGAGGTGGATCACCGCGGCCGCGTGCGCGCGGCGAACCAAGAGCGTCAGCGGAAGCGCGGCGGCGAGCGAGGACAGGAAAGTACGACGAGAAAGCATCGTGGTCTCCGCGAACTACCGAATCCAGTGCCCGAGCCTCGACCATCGAATATCCGTAATAAACGACACCGGCCGGTCACTCACCTGTCCGCTGCACTGATCCGTTCCCTCACCCGCGCCGGGCACGTACGAGTAGTACACGAACAACGGCCGCCCCCGAATGTTCTCCTTTGGCACCACTCCCCAGTATCGACTGTCCTTCGAGCAATACCGATTGTCGCCCATCATGAAATAGTGATTGGCGGGAATGAGCAGCGGTCCCCAGTTGTCATGCGTCGGCTGTCCAGGTGGCGCGCCGAAACGTGAGCCCTTGATCTCGACCTTGTGTTGCCAGTCGAAATCGGCATTCACCTCGTTGGGATCGCCTTTGTAATTGTTCGCCGCGAAGCCTTGGTGCTGCGCGATCCCGTTCAAATACAGCACGCCGGCGCGCATGTAGAGCGTATCGCCAGGCATGCCGATCAAACGCTTCACCAACGTTGGCGTGAAGTCGGGCGCGTTATCGGCCTGATAGGGCGACACGAACACCATGACATCCTGATGCTTGGGGTTGGTGTAGCCCGGCAGATGCGCGTTCGTGAACGGGATCGTCGGCCCGTAGGCGAGCTTGTTGACGAACAGCCAATCGCCGACGAGCAGCGTCGGGATCATGCTGCCCGACGGAATGCGAAATGCTTCGACGAACAGCGTTTTCACGAAGAGGTAAATCAGAACCGCGCCGGCGAGCGACTTGAAGTTCTCCCACAGCCACCGACTGAATGGCTGGGAGGTCTTCTTGCCGCCACTGCGCGCCTGCGCGACGACGTTGGGCTTGGGTTTTGGTTTGGCTTTGGCGGCGGGTTTTGCCATGAGAGCGGTGGCGCGATGGGACGTCGGAGCGACAGCCTCGACCGCCGCTCAATCTAGTGGTCGTACGCGTGTGAGACACCATCGGTTCCACACCCACAAATGCAGCGGGGGGACGTGCACGATGCACGTCCCCCCGAGTGCAGACCGGCGACGTTACTTGATGTGCTTGTTGACGAGCTTGGTCATCTCGAACATCGAGACTTTGCCCTTGCCACCAAACACGACACGGAGCTTGTCGTCGGCATTGATCATGCGACGCTCCTTCGCATCCTGGAGGCCATTCCGCTTGATGTAGCCCCAGAGCTTCTTCGTGATCTCGGTGCGCGGAATCGGAGTCCCACCGACGATCGCACTGAGCGCAGCGTCGGGCTGCTTCGGCGCCATGAACGCCGCATTCGGTACGCGCTTTGCGCCGCTCTTCTTTTTCGCGGCCTTTCTCGCGCCACCCTTCTTCGCTGCGCGGCCTTTCTTACCACCCTTCTTCGCGCCGCCCTTCTTGGCGCCCTTCTTTCCCTTCTTTGCAGCCATTCTCTCTCCCGGTAGATGGAATGGTTGGGGAATTCTTCCCCTGAAGTGTGTCGATTTTCCCTATGAAAACCGACCCCCTTCGACGGCGAAAGGTATAATCATCGGCGTAGGACGCAATAGGGAATATGCATTTTCCCCTCTGAGAAGCATGTGCAACCGGTCGATTTCTCCTATGAAAACCGTTACCTGAACTGCTCACTCAACCAGTCAGCGATCGCGCCGAGCACCTCGGGACGAACGCGCAACGAGGGCAGTTTTCCATAGTCAAAACTGCCCGTCGCATCGGCGACGAAGAGATGATTCGTCGCGGGAAACACGCGAACCGTGACTCGTGAATTCCCTCCGGCGCGAAACGCCGCCGCGAGCTTCTCCGCCTCCGACGGCGGCACCTGACGGTCGGTCGCACCCTGCAGAATCAGGACCGGCGTCTTCACCTGCCGCGCGACAATCTGCGGATCATACTCGAGGAAGAACTTCATCCACGCCATCGATGCCGCGAGCGAATCTGTCGCTTTCGCCGCGCTCGCGAGCGCGGCCTCACGCGCTGCGCCGGTGAGATGCGCCATGCTGTCCACACCGTACACCTGCTGCGCGCGAAGAATGTCGCGACCGGTTGATGCGGTCCCAGCCAGCAGAACGATCGCGCGCAACTTGGGATCCGTCGAAGCGATCATCGGTGCGATGATTCCGCCCTCGCTGTGACCGACGAGCGCGACGCGCGCCGGGTCGATCTCCACTCGCGTGCGCAGATACGCGACTCCGGCGCGAATGTCGTCGGCAAAATCCTGAGACGTCGCGGTGCGCTGTCCGACGTCCGATCCGTTCACACCGCGGTCGTCGAGACGCAGCACGGCAATGCCCCGCCGACCCAGCGTGTCCGCGAGTTCGCGAAACGGACGATAGCCCTTGAGCGCGGTCGATTCTTCGTCGCGATCCTCCGGTCCGGATCCGGTGATCGTCACGACCGCCGGAGCGCGACCCGTCGGGCGAGCGCGAGGAATGGTCAGCGTTCCGCTCAGTTTCAAACCCGCCGGCGTGTGCACGACAACCTCCTCGGCCGTATACGGCGCGCCGGTCGGCGCCGTGTAGTCGCGGCGCGACGCGACGAGCGAATCGAGCACGCCACCGCGAACGATCGTCAGCCCGCGCGACGGCATTCCTCCACCCAGAATGCGTCCGGTCGGAGAGACGGCGACGCGGATCGACGCGGCCGCATACTCGAGCGTCGCCGAGTCGGATCCGGTCCACGTGACGACCGCGGGAAGCGGTTGCGGCGCGCCGATGATGAACACGGGGAATGACTGCTTCACGCCGCCCATCGCGCGCGCATGGACCAGCATTTGTTCCATGAACGCGATCGACGGATTCACCAACGCGAGCGCCCCCATCGTGCTCGGAATGTGCGCCGGCAAGGCGCTTCCGATTTGCGCCACCACGCTGTCGCCGCCGATCACGAACGTCGACTGATCGCCGGCGGTATCGGTCGCCGACCGAAAGTATCGAGTGACCAACTTCGTGATCAGTCCGTTCGGCGCCAGCGTGGCGGTGTATGCCATTCGCCCACCGCGCCCGCGATCGAGGAATTCGCCGGTGAGCTCGGTCGGTGTCCGCGAGCTTCGCTCGACGATCACGGTGTCCGTCGTGCCGATGACCGTGCGCGAGATGAGATAAAATGACGCGCGCTCGACAGTCTGTGCCGATGCGGCAGCGGCCGAAAGCGCGAGCGTCGCAAGTGCGAGTTGGGTTTTCATCGTGAGGTCTCCTGTTTCCATGCAACGTAGGAATAGAGCACTGACCCGAGTCCGGCGACCGCGATGCTGACAATGATGAGCGGACCGGCGAGTTTCGTGACGAGCGCGCCGATGATGATCGCCGCGCCGGCCGCGGCCATGAGGTAGCCGCCCACGCGGTGCGTTCGCTCCCACACGCGGTCGTTGCTGAGCGTCCACGGCGTCCGAATGCCGAACCACCAATTCGGTCGCGCGCGCGGGAGCTGGTTGCCGATCGCGATCAGCATGAGGCCGAACGCGATCGGGACCAGACGGTGAATCGAAATCGGAGCGCCGAGTGCAGCACCGATCACGGCGAGGTGAATCAGCGCGAGGACGGTCAGAACCGCGTTGACCACGAAATCGTACGTCGGTTGAAACTTGGCGTAATTCGCGCGACGAGGATCGATCGCCGGCAGGCCGCGCATCAGACCCCACAGCACGAGCAGTACGATCGGCATGAGAAACGCCGCGCGCCCGCGCGGCTGCCATCCGTTCACCTGACCCTGAAGGTTCCAATGACTCGGCACCGTCTCGGGCAAGCGGGGATACGCGATCGCCGATGCAATCGCGGTCACGGCGATGAGGAAAACCGGATACCACTTACGCATGACGATTCCCCCCGCGCTTGCCAGGCTTCTCGCTCGGCTTCACCCAGTCGAGCATGTGCTCGATCAGATCATCGAACACGGTGGTGTTGAGCTCGTACACGATCTGTTGCCCCTGTCGCTCGGAGATGATGAGACCCGCGTCGCGCAATTGCCCCAGATGACGCGAGACCGTCGCCCACGCGGTGGGAAACTGATCGGCGATCTCGCCCGACGTGCGTGGGCCGTTGCGCAGGAGGCGCAAGATCTCGCGACGCGTCGGGTCGGCGAGAGCCTTGAAGGCGGCGTTCATGACTGAAGCTATTGCGTACTTAGCTAAGTACGCAAGTATCGGCCGGGGAGTTTCAACGGTCGCGCGACGCCGTCGCTCAGGCGAAACTATCCAATAACGCCATCATCTGCACGTCGTACGGATCCGGACTCGTGTCGTCGTCGCTGATCTCCATGTTGAGCTGCGGCGTCTCGAGAATCAGCGGAACGCCGTGCGAGCGCTTGTCGGCGAACAGCTGGCGAAATGGCTCGACGCCGATTTTGCCATCGCCGATCAGCACATGGCGATCCTTGTTCGACCCGAGCGCGCCTTCACTGTCGTTCATGTGAATGAAACCCGGGGGCTCGCCGGTTTCCTCCTCGAATTCGTCCAGCACTTTCGAGATCGAATCCTCCGACGCGCGGAGGTCATAGCCCGAAGCGTACAGGTGGCAGGTGTCCAATCCGTACCCGGTTCGCGCGCGTAGCGGTTTCGGAATGTGTCGCAGAATGGCGCCGACTTCCGCCGCTGTCTTGGCGAACGTTCGGCCGGCGCCAGCCGTGTTCTCGACGAGAACACGGGTCGAGCCGTGAGGCACGTGATCCAGCGCGTGCACGATCGCACCTGCTACACGTTCGGCCGCGGCTTCGCGATCGTCATCGGTCGCCGCGCCCGGATGAAAGCAGATCGCGCCGAGCCCGAGCGCTGACGAGCGCTCGAGCTCCTTCGCCAGCCCACCGCGCGCGCGAGACGACTTTTCCTCCTCAGGCGTCGCCGTGTTCAGCACGTACGCCGCGTGCGCGACGACGAACTTGGGATCGATTTTCGCCTCCGCGAGCGCAGCACGGAATCGCTCGACACGCTCGGCCTTGATCGAGATCTTGTCGCCGTAGTACTTCGGGATAGCGGTGAAGATCTGTAGCGCTTTCATCCCCGCCGCGCCCGCGCGGCGAGCCGCCATGTGAATGCCGCCGTTGTCAATCGTGTGCGCGCCGAAGTAGTGAGTCACGTCGCCTGTTCCGCTAGAAGGTGAGCATCATTGAATGCGTCCGCTGCGAACGACACGTGTCGCCGCACTGTCGCTCGAACGTCGGGTCGCCCACGACACTGCCAGTATGCGACCTGACAACGCGACCACCGGCCCCGTCGCGACGTCCACGTCACGCGACGCGGTCGAGCGCCACGCGAAGATGTGCCCTTGCGCGGCCGAGAACGCGACGGCGACCCGCTGTCGCGAACCGTTCGGGTCCTCGTATGCGACGGCGACGTCGTCTCCCTCCGCAGCGATCGCTGTTGGCACGAGACGATCGCCGTAGATGACCGTGACCGGCGCGTGCACCATCGAGCCCATCGAGTGGGCGAAGAACACACCTTTTCCCTCGGGCGCGATCATCGAATATGCGACGAAGAGATCGTCGCCCACCGTCGCAATCGACGGCGGAGGACGGCTGCAGCCGGCAGAGCTGACGTCCGTCGTGTCCATCGCAAGCGGCTTGCTCCAAGTCTTTCCCGAGTCGGCCGAGCTCGCGATCAGAAGCGAGGCACTGCTGTCCCGCCGGACGTTCCACCACGCCGAGAACACATGTTGGCTGCTTGGAATTGTACGGAGCGACGTGGTACAAAGTCCGGGTGACGGAGGGATGGTGGTCGATCGCTCCGAATCGGACACGAACAGGGCGCGGCCGGTGGAATCGACAAAAAGCCGCGCCGGCCCGCGCATTTCGTTGATTGGGACCGGGTCGCTCCATTGAACGGGCGGCTTATCGCAGGCGGCTGCGGTGGCGGCAACGACGAGGGACAGGCTCGACAGACGAATGCGAAGATGCATGGCTGAGAAATAGCGGCCGCGGGCAAACCCGAGAAGCCGCCCATGTCGACAGGAGCTCTGCGTCGGGCCTATCTTGCATGTAAGCCACGCACCCGAGGATCGCTTCATGGCAGTGACATCCGCACCCGACCGACTGGCAGCAGAATCGGAGCAAGCCGAGCACACCGTTGCTCCGCGTTCAGCACCCCTTGCCGGATTCAGCGGGACGCGTCGCGTTCCACCGCCGACCAACGATCCGATCAGGAGCTACGCACCTGGCTCGCCGGAACGGAAGGAGCTCAAGTCGCGCCTCTCACAAATGGCGAATGAGCGCGTCGACATTCCAATCATCATCGGCGGTCGCGAGATTCGGACGGGGAAGTCGGCGCACGCGGTCATGCCGCACAATCATCGGCACGTACTCGGCGATTGGTACAAAGCGTCGACCGAGCACGTCAATCAGGCGATCGACGCGGCGCGCGACGCACGCGCTGAGTGGGGAAACTGGGCGTGGGAAGATCGCGCCGCGGTGTTTCTCAAGGCTGCCGAGCTGCTCGCCACGACGTGGCGCTCGACGCTCAACGCGGCGACGATGCTCGGTCAATCAAAGACCGCGTTCCAAGCGGAGATTGATTCCGCATGCGAGCTGATCGACTTCTGGCGCTTCAATCCGGCGTACGCACAGGAGTTGTACGACGAGCAGCCGCAGTCGAACAACATGATGTGGAATCAGCTGGACTATCGTCCGCTCGAGGGATTCGTCTACGCGATCACTCCATTCAACTTCACGTCCATCGGCGGCAACCTGCCGACGGCGCCGGCGTTGATGGGCAATACAGTGATCTGGAAGCCGGCGTCGTCGGCGATGCTTTCGGCGTACTACATCATGCGGCTGCTCGAGGAAGCGGGGTTGCCGCCCGGTGTGATCAATCTCGTGCCCGGCGACGCGGCCGAGATCTCGAGCGTGCTTCTGTCGCATCACGAATTGGCCGGCGTGCATTTCACCGGCAGTACGACGGTCTTCAACAGCATGTGGCGGACGATCGGCGCCAACATGTCGAACTACGCCACGTATCCACGCATCGTCGGGGAGACGGGTGGCAAGGATTTCATCGTCGCGCATCCGTCGGCCGACGCGCAATCGCTCGCCGTCGCGATCGCGCGCGGTGGATTCGAGTATCAAGGACAGAAATGTTCGGCGGCCAGCCGCGTGTATGTGCCGCGCTCGATGTGGAACGACGTCCGTGATCGAGTCGTGGCGATGATGGACGAGATGCGCATGGGCGATGTGACGGATTTCCGCAACTTCGTTGGGGCCGTCATCGATGAGAAATCGTTCAAGAAGATCAGCGAGTATCTCGACGACGCGCGCGTCAACGCGAAGATCGTGTCCGGTGGCGTCGCCAAGGGCGACGAAGGCTATTTCATCAAGCCGACGTTGGTGCAGGCCAAGGAGCCGCGGTATCGTCTGTTGTGCGAGGAAATCTTCGGTCCCGTGGTGACGGCGTACGTCTACGATGATGACAAGTGGGACGAGACGCTCGAAGTGATCGACACCACGTCGCCATACGCATTGACCGGCGCCGTCTTCGCGAATGATCGCGCTGCGGTGCGCGAAGCGACAATGGCGCTTCGAAATGCGGCGGGCAACTTCTACGTGAACGACAAACCGACGGGCGCGGTCGTCGGCCAGCAGCCATTCGGCGGCGCGCGCGCGTCGGGCACGAATGACAAGGCTGGGTCGAAGCTCAATCTCGTCCGCTGGGTGAGCGCCCGGTCGATCAAGGAAACGTTCTCGCCACCGCGCGACTACAAGTATCCGTTCATGGCCGAGGAGTAGCAGCACACCAGCTGGATCAATCCCTCACCCCGATGCAACGCGGCGAATCTTGACATGCTGGAATAGCCGAGCGCCCCATGGATTCACTCCATGGGGCGCTCTGAGTTCTCCCGGCCTTTGAACGTCGCGAACCCTACGAAACCCGAAGCCAACTTCAACCGAGAGTCGTCATTCTGACTATGGCGCGGTAGCCGGCGGGTTGTTGTTGTTGTTCGTCGTGTTGTTGTTATTGTTGTTGCAGCCGCCCGCGGTCACCGGCGGATTGTTGCTGTTGTTTTGTGTGCTTCCGCTACCGGAGCATTGCCCGTCATTTGATCGGGCGCCCGCTGAGACTCCACGAGTCGGGCCGACAGGCGACTGGCTACAAGCAACCGCAAACAACGATACGAGCGACAATAGGGAGATAGTGCGCTTCATTTGCGCCTCGCGGTTGGGGGGGAGCCCTATGAAAGCAGTCCGCTATCGCGGCAGCAAGGGCAGTTCTGCCCACTCAGATTTCGAGAGATTACTCGTGCTTTTTTTTCGCTCGCAATTGGCGCCTCGACGGACTAACCCACGTGCTGATGAGTAACCGGTGATTTGGTGAACTTCTTACAACACGCCGAAGCGCCTTGCCTTCGGCGAGGGAGCAGGCGCTATGGCGGAGGAGGCGAGAGACTATTTCATTCGTCAGTTCGACACGGCGTGGAAGCTTGCTGCGTTTCATCTCGACGGGCTGACGACCGCGGAATGTGTGTGGCGGCCTGCTCCGAACGGCCCGCACGTGAAGCAGCTTTCTGACGGGAGCTGGAAGGCAGACTGGCCGGACAATGAGGCGTACGACGCCGGCCCGCCGAGCATCGCGTGGATCACGTGGCACATCGGATTCTGGTGGTCGATGGTCATCGACCATTCCTTTGGTCGAGGAACGCTGACACGCGAAGATGTGGTCTGGCTCGGCGACGCGGACCAACTCCGCAAATGGTTGGTCGGGCTCCGGGATATGTGGCGAGCGGAGCTCGACAACATCACGGATGAGGAGCTGCGATCGACGCGCCGAACGAAGTGGCCATACACCAATCGTCCGTTCGGCGACGTCGTCGCCTGGTTGAACATCGAGCTCGCAAAGAACGCCGCCGAGATTGGATTCGCTCGCTTTCTTTACGCCGCCCGGCGTGCGACGTAGGGCTACGCGAGCGTGCTTACCGCCTGCTCGAGCAAGTCGAGCGCGTCCTGCAGACCCGCTTCCATTCCGGAATTGATGTGCATGTCGCGGTGCGCTTTGAGCTTGTGGTCGACGAGAATCGTGAGTGTCGTGCGACCATTTTTTTCGGCGAACGTCATCGTCGTCAGCGCGGCTGCCTCATCCCCATTTGGAATTCCCTCGAACACCTCCGTGTACACGAGTCGCTCGTTCGGGACGATCTCGCGATACTCTCCGTGGAACGCGACCTCGAACCCGCGATCCGTCATCATCACCCAGCGCCACGTTCCACCAACGCGAAGGTCGACGTCGGCCGTGGTCACCGTGCCTCGTTTAGCCGACCACCAGCGCTTGATGAGCTCCGGCGTCGTCCACGCTTTGTAGACGAGCCGCTTGGGCGCATCGAAGTCGCGCTGAATCTGGACTTGGGTGTCGCTCGGAAGGGTGACGACTGCCCGATGCTTAGCGGCGCTTGCGACCATGACGCTTCTCCTCTCGCTTGAGTTCTGTCAGCACATCATCGAGCGCGTCGAAGCGCTCGTTCCAGGTTCGCTCGTACCGCTTGACCCAGTCGTGAATCTCCTTGAGCGGGCGGCCATTCAGTCGATACACACGCTGCCGTCCCTCGTCGCGTGACGCCACGAGGCCGACCGCGCGGAGCACCCGCAGATGCTTCGACACTTGCGGTTGCGCCAACTCGAGCAACTCGACGAGATCGTTGACTGGCCGTTCGCCGCCAGCGAGCGCGTCCAGAATCTCGCGCCGGCGCGGCTCCGCTACTGCATTGAACGCGTCCGCTGTTGTCGCCACTCTCGCCATGACTCGAATATATGCCTATATCGGCATACGTCAAGTGACCGAGATGGCCGCGGTCGGCGTTGGCCGCGTGTCGCTTCTCGCCGGCGCACTCTTCGACGTAAGTTGCGCCATGCTCGTCCTCGCCCAAGCCGACGTCGAACGACTGCTCCCGATGCGCGACTGCATCGAGATCATGGCCTCCACGCTCGCAACGCTCGCACGCGGCGACGCCGTTCTGCCGCTGCGCACGATCATCCGCATTCCGCAAACCGGCGACGCGTTCGGCGTCATGCCCGCGTACCTCGGCGCACCAAAAACGATCGGCGCGAAAATCGTCACGGTCTTCCCCGGCAACCACGGCACTGAGCTCGACTCCCACCAAGGCGCGGTGCTTCTCTTCGATCGCGACGACGGACGCCTCGTTGCGCTCCTCGACGCGACGCCCATTACCACGATTCGCACCGCCGCCGTCTCCGCGGTCGCGACGCGACTTCTCGCGCGTGAGACCGCGTCACGGCTCGCGATCATCGGGTCGGGCGTGCAGGCGCGCGCGCACATCGAAGCGATGTGTGCGGTGCGGCCGATCGCTTCCGTGCGCGTCTGGAGCCGAAACAGTGAGCACGCGCGCTGGCTCGCCGAGTTCGCGCGCGATCGCTTTCATCTCGAGGCGTCGGTGTCACCGACGGGCGCCGAAGCCGTCGTCGACGCCGACATCGTGTGCACCGTCACATCATCGACCTCGCCGGTTCTCCTCGGCGAGTGGCTTTCGCGCGGCACCCATGTCAACGCGGTTGGTGCGTGCACGCCGAACGCGCAAGAGATCGATGCCGCCGTCGTCGTTCGCTCGCGCCTCTATGTCGATCGCCGCGAATCGGCGCTCAAGGAGCCCGGCGACATTCTCGTTCCGCTTCGCGACGGCGAGATTCTTCCGGAGCATGTCGTCGCCGAGGTGGGCGAGTTGTTGATCGGTCGCGGCGTCGCGCGTCGCGACGACCGCGAGATCACGCTCTTCAAGTCACTCGGCTTGGCGGTCGAGGACCTGGCCGCCGCGGCATACGTCTACGATCGGGCTGAACAGACAGGAGCCGGAGTGAGCGTCGAGCTAGGTGGGACGCGGCATGCGAGTCATTGAGCCGATAACAATCGACGACGTCCGCGCCGCGCGCGATCGCATCGCACCGGTCGTCACGCGGACGCCGCTCATTCGGCTCAACATCGACGCGCCGGCTGAGATCTATCTCAAGCTCGAGAATCTCCAGCCGATCGGCTCGTTCAAGATTCGCGGCGCCACGAACGCGATTCGGTTATTGTCGCCCGAGGCGTTGGCCCGTGGCGTGTACACGGCGAGCGCCGGCAACATGGCGCAAGGTGTCGCGTGGGGTGCGCGCACCTCGGGTGTTCCCTGCGCCGTGATCATGCCCGACAGCGCGCCGCGGACCAAGCTCGACGCCGTGGCGCGGCTCGGGGCTGAGATCGTGAAGTTGTCGTACGACGAATGGTGGCAGACGCTCGCCGATCATGGGCGGTCCGGAATGGGTGGGACATTCATTCATCCCGTCGCCGATCGGGCCGTGATGGCGGGCAACGGAACGATCGGACTCGAGATCGTCGAGGACTTACCGAACGTCGACGCGGTGCTCGTGCCGTTCGGCGGCGGCGGCCTGGTCACCGGAATCGCGACCGCGATTCGCGCGCTCGCGCCGAAGGCGAGCGTCTTCGGCTGTGAGGTCGAGACGGCTACGCCGTTGAGTGCCGCGCTCGCCGCGAAGCGACCGGTCGTCGTGGAGCGTACGGCGAGTTTCGTCGACGGAATCGGAGGACGCGGAGTACTCGATGAGATGTGGCCGCTTGTGTCGTCTCGGATCGATGGTGCGCTGGTCTCGTCGCTCGTTGAAACGAAGAGCGCGATTCGGTTGCTCGTCGGGCGTGCGCGCGTCGTCGCCGAAGGGGCGGGTGCCGCGTCAGTTGCGCCTGCGCTCGCCGGTCGCGCCGGCCGTGGCAAGATCGTGTGCGTCGTCTCGGGTGGGAACATCGATCTCACGACGCTCGCCGAGATTCTTGCGGGAAGTGACTGAGTTGCGCTTCGTCACCGGTAATTCGTGATGTTTCGCCGTAGGTGGCATTCAACCTGCCTCGACAGCAGTTGGCGTCACCGATGGGGCACCGATCGCTCGATCTGAACGAAGGGCGCCGCCAACCGAGGCTTCAGGGTTTCACGGATGCGAACCATCACTGACGCGGCCGGGGTCGAGTGGACCGTGTTCGAGGTCAGACGTGACGGGCAAACGACGGATCAATGGTCGTATTTGCCCGAGGAGTTCGAGGACGGCTGGTTGTGCTTCGAGTCGCAGTTCAGCAAACGGCGTCTGACTCCGGTCCCGGCGGACTGGGCGAGTTACGACCACGAGCGACTCGTCAGCATGCTTCACGAGGCGACGCCTGTTCGCCGCACGCAACTCAGCACCGACGATCGACCGACCGCTGATTAGCGCTCTGGCGAGCGCTAATCGCTCACGGTTTCGGCTTCGGCTTCGCGCGCCCGATCGACCGATAGTATTCCTCGACGTGCTGCTTGTATGCCGGCGGGACGTCGCCGGAGCGCTCGAGCAGGACTCGCGTCGAATCACCCTCGCCGAGCCTGCGTCGTAAGCCGAATTCAAAATCCTTGAAGCCTTCAATTGTTTTGGCGCGCAAGTCGGCCGCCGTCCGCGTGTCCTCGAGGACGCGCGTATCGGTGAGTTGACGGAGGCCTTGGATCGCGCGATCCAACTCGGCGGTCGGAATTCCCTGCTTCACCATTTCGTTGCGCAAGGCCTCGGCGTCATTCAGGCGCTGCTGTGCTTCGCGGCTGAACTGCTGTGCGTCGTCGGGCGAGAGGCGGCCGCTGTTGCCCTGCGGCGCCCCGGCGCGCGGAGCACCACCGCCGTTCGGCGATCCACCATTCGGTGAACCACCGTTCGCCATTTGCTGTCCGTTGCCGCGACCCTGTCCTTGGCCTTGCGCCTGACTGTTCGATTGTTGTTGACCTTGTCCGCCTTGGCCTTGCTGTCCTTGCTGCCCTTGCCCCTGTTGTCCCTGGCCCTGCTGTCCTTGCTGCCCTTGGCCTTGCTGTCCTTGACCTTGTTGGCCTTGCTGCCCCTGTTGCCCACCCTTCTGTTGACCTTGTTGCTGTCCGTTTTGTCCGCGCTGATTCTGCTGGGCCGATCCCTGGCCGCCCTGACTGCTCTGATTCTGCTGGCCCTGTTGACCTTGTCGGTTGGCCTGATTCTGATCGCCGCCCTGCGACTTGCTTTGCTGATCACCGCCCTCGGCGAGGCGACGCTGCGCGCCCGCATTCCCTTGTTCCTGACGTTGGCGCATTCGCTCGTCCATCGACTCGAGCCCACGGACGAGATCGCGCGCCTTGTCCGCGGTCTGCGCCTGCTGACGCTGGCCGTTGCCGGTCTGCGCCGCCGCCTGCGCCTGTTGCAGACGCTGGCCCAGGTCCGCGATGTCAGCGCCGATTTGTTGTTCAGCGGAATTCAGCCAGTCTGCCGGCGCCGTGCGCGCCTGCTGTTGGGTGTACCGGAGTTTTTCTTCGACTTTGCGCCCGCGCAGCGTGTCGGCTGCGCCCTCGAGTGCGCGTGACACATCCTTCTGCTCGCGCTTACTGTCGAGCGCCATGCGATCGAGTTTGGATTTGAGGTCTTTCACCTCGTCAGCCATCGTGCCCTTCTGTTGCGCGATCGACTGCTGAAGTTGTTGCTGCGCACTCGCGTTGCCGGCACTCTGTCCGAGCTTCTGCACATCGGACTGAACGTTCTTTTCTTGATCGGCGAGCTGCTGTGCGGCGCGAACCGCGTCGGCGACGTCGCGTGACGCGCGACCCGACTTGTCCTGATCGAGGAGGCGACGCGCCTCCTGCAGATTGTTGAGCGCTTGCGCGGCATCGCCCCCTTTTCCATTCGCGGCGGCGCGACGCATCGCGTCGGCGGCGTCCTGGAGTCGCCGTGCGGCGTCGGCGAGTGACTGATTCTGCTGCTCGCGCGCGAGCCGCTCGAGCTGGCGTGCTTGTGCTTCCGTTTGCTGAGCGAGATCTCGTTGGCCCTGACCACCCGATGCGCCCGAGGCGCCCATTCGGCTCAGGCTGTCCGCCTTCGCCCGAGCACGATCGTTCTCTGCCTGCTGCCGAGCGGCGAGTTGGCGAAGTTTTTCCAACGTTTCGTCGACTTGGTTGTTGGCCTGTTGCTGCTGATTCTGTTGTTGTCCGCGCTGCACCGTTTCGTACTGATTGCGCATTCGGTCTTTCTGCAGCTCGAAGATGTCGGCGAGGTCCTGTGCGTCGGTCTTGTTTCCGCCGCCACCACCGCCGCCGCCACCCCCCATCGAGACTTGGATCTCGCGGAACACCGCCTCGGCGCGTTGCAATTGTTGCAACGCACGCTGTTCTGGTTGGAGCGCCGACTGCGGCGATCCGTCCGAAAGCTTTTTCTCTGCCGTGTCCATCGCCGCCGCGGCTTTGGGCAGAATCTCGGCGATCTTCTTCCAGTTGCTGTCCGAGCCGGCGATACCACGTTGCACCAGCTTATCCACGAGCTGGCTGGTCTGCTCGCGCAAACGCTGCTGCGACAGACGCAGCGTCGCGAGATTCTCCTCGAGCGTCTTCTTGTCGGTCAACGCGCTGTCGCGCGACGTCTTGAACGTCGCGGCGATGATGTCGCGCTGCTTCTGCGACAGCTGGCCGGCATCGTTCTGGCCACCACCACCGCCGCCACCACCGCCGCCTTGCGCTTGGCGATAGTCATTCTCATAGGGGCGGACCTGCATGAAGTAGATATCCGTCGACGCGTGCTGCGCACCGCTGATCGCGTTGTTGTCGGTCGCGCGCGCGTAATACGAGACCACGTCACCGGGCTCCAACTTCAGGCCCTCGAGCATGAAGGTGTAGCCGGCCGCAACATCTTTGATCGCCCTCGTGCCTTCGTGCAAGGGCATCGCGCGTTCCGTGCTGCCGTTGACCGAATAGACCAGATCGAGCTTGGCCACACCGTAGTCGTCTTCGGCGCGCGCTTCGGTGTACACCTCGTCGACCGAAAGCACCTTTTGATCGCGACCCGGCTTCGTGAACTGCACCGTCGGTGGGCGATCGGGGAGTACGTCGATCGTATAGTTGAGCGAGCCCGTGACCATTTTCCCCTGCGGACCTTCGAGCTCGATCTTATAGAATCCCGGCGTCTGGACAGGCAGCATGGCCATGAGCTGCCCATTTTCAGTCGGGACGAGACGGAGCGTGTCGCCGCCATCGACGATGACTCGACCGCCGTTCGTCGGCACCGTCGGCGCCACGCGAATGCGCACCATCGTGCCCTTGAGCGCCGCGATGTCGCCCGTGCTGTCGACGTCGAGGGGCGCGAGTTGCGTGTACGCGGGGTAGCGATACTGCAGATCCATGCGCTTCACGTACGGCAGATTCGATACGTCGATCGTGTAGGTGGTCGAGCGAACGCCGTTCGCTTCGACGGCGTACTGCATCTTTCCGGCGATGTCGAACAGTCGATACGCATAGCGGCCGGCGGTGTCGGCCATCATCGGCAGGCGCGTCCAGTTCGCGGAGTCCGCGCCGCGGACGAGCAGCTCGACGTTGTCGGATTGAAATCCGCGAAGGCGCGCTTCGAGCAGCTCGTCACCACCTTTGGGGACGGTGACATTTCCGGGCTCGACGAGAATGCTGAACAAGCTCGCCGGCTCCGAGTTGTTCCACGGAACCGTGACGAGACGAACGCCGTGCCGCAGCACAGGCGGGCCGAACATCGTGATGAGGAACGCCGCCGCGGCGATCGCCGCCAGGATGCCACCATTGGTGCGCAGCTCGCCGGCGTCGATCGTCTTTCCATCGCCGACAACGTGGACGCGCTCGAGCGCGGCACGAGTCAAGCGCTGAATGAACGCGGGCGATCGGAGACCCGTCGCCGTTGGCGCGGTACCGCCGCGATGCATCTCGACAGCGGTGATGACCGTCGCCTTGAGCGATTTCTCATGCTCCTCGAGATACAGCGCGACCTGTTCGTCGCGCAGCCGCGGGAGCAGTGGAAGCACGATGAACCAGGCCGCGATGGCCACGATGGCGAGGATCGATACGATGCGACCCGTGAGGACCGACGCATCGGAGTACTTGAAGTAGCTCATCGCGTACGCTGCCGCCGCGAGAACGACCCAGCCCGCGGCAACCGTGATCGCGGCGCCACGCAGCGCTACCTTGGCACGATAGCGATTGCGAACGCCTCGTACGACGCCGAGTAGCTCCGACTGCTCTCGTGGCAGCCCGTGTACGCTCTCCATCGTTCCCCCTTACTTCGGTTGTCTCGTCACGGAGACGTCGCTTTCGACAGGCGGTTCGAGAGCATCGTCTCGACCCCCATCAGTAACAATGCACCAAGCAACAGATACCACCAGACCTTCTGCCGTTGTTCCTGGTCTTGCGGCGTCGCGGCAATCGTTTCGCTACCAATCTGATTCTGTTTGTTCACGGTCGTCACCGCGACCACGACGTCTTGGGGGTCGAGGTGCGATAAGTCGGATTCTGTCGGATCGACATTGACCGCAATCGGCCGGCCACTTCCAACCGGTGTGTCGCGCCCTCGGAGCTCGTAAAAGCCCTGTTCGCGGAGTGTAATCATATGATTTGCTCCGGTCGCCGTGACGCGCTCACGGACGCCCGACGGCGAGTCGAGCACGAGCTCGGTCGTGCTGTCGGCGGCGCGGCCGGAAAGAAATGGCGCGGTGAGCTCGCCGTGTCGCGACAGATCCAATACCTCGCCCGCGGTAAACCAGGGCCGCGGATCGGCGTAGCGGCCGGCGTGCTTTCCAAGCTGGTGAACGAACGGAAGAAAGACCGGTTGTAAAGGTAGGTTCGTCCAGTACGAATCGAACGTCGACGCCCACGTGAGGATCTTGCCGCGATCGACGAGGCGCTCGACCAACGCCGGCGAGCCGTCGTCGAAGCGTGCGATGGTTGTCATGCCTGCTTGCGGCGTCAGCGCGCGGTAGCGATAGAATCGCGCCGTCGAGAAATCGCCGCTGCGCGGGGCATTGAAGATCTCGAAGATTGGATGCGCGTAGTCGAGCGACGAAAGCGTCCCCCCGGCGTCCTGCGACCGATCGACAACCTGGCCTATCGTCGGGAGCACGGAGCGCCACTCTGTCGGCCAGGTTTCGGCCCGGTTCGCTCCAGGCACGACAACCAACCCGCCTCCGCCGTCGACCAGGGCACGCAAACGCGTGCCCACCGGTCCCGCCGGCGGCGCGACCTCGTCAAGGACGATCAATGCACGGCCGTCGAGATCGCGGAGCGTGAGCGCGTCGATGCGCTTCACATCGATCCGAAACGACGGCCGATCGCCGATCGCCAACGCACGGCCCAAGAAAAGACTTTGATTCTCGCGCGGGCTCGAGGGCTCGACGATCAAGACCGGAACCGCCTCGTCGGGCGCGATGGTGAAGTTGAGCGCGTCGTCTTGGGCAAGCGAATCAGGCGTGATGCGCACAACGCCGCGTGTGGCGCCGGTCGGCACGGCGATCGGCGTGAACGCGACCTGTTGCACGCCGGACGACGGCAACGTGACGCGCTGCGTCTGCACGTCGCGCCCGCCGATCGCGAGCGTCGCCGCAACTTGCTTCGTTGCGCCGCCGGTGTTGATCAGCCGCGCCGCAACCGTTACGCGATCGCGCTCCGCCGTGCTGTCGCGATCCGTCGTCACCTGCGAAACGGCAACATCCGACGACGCGCTGCCTCCGAGATCGACCGGCGTCACGGTTGTTCCTTGCGGAAACACGATCTCGTTGTGATTCGCCCAGCCGATTTTCTGGAAATCGGAGATGAGCACGACCTCGCGGCGCGGCAGCGACGACGCCGCGATGATCTGCGACGCCAGCTTGAGCGCGCCACCGTAGCGTGTTCCCTCGGCGCTCAGCTTGGCGGCATTGATCGCGGTGACGATCCGATCGGGTGTGGCCATGGGCTCGCTCGCGACCGATGCGTCGCCGGCAAACAGCACGAGCGTCGCGCGATCGCCGGACGACAGACCGCCGACGACTTTGCGCGCCGCATCTTTGGCCTTGGACCAACGGTCCGCGTAGCCCATGCTCGCCGATCGATCGAGCAGCACCACGACCTCGCGCGCGCCAGTCGTCGACAGCGCAGCGCGTCGCCGCGCGAAGAACGGCCGCGCGAATGCCGCCACGAGAAGCGCCAGCGCGACACAGCGCAACAGCAACAGCAACAGGTGACGAATTTTCTGCCGCCGCACGGATCGATACGGAATCCGCTGCAAAAACATCAGCGACGGGAATTCGATGACCACTCGCCGCTCCCGATGGATCAGGTGAATGATCACCGGGACGGCGATCGCCGCGAGGCCGGCAAGGAACGCGGGCGCGAGAAAATTCATCTACCGCACCCGGCTGAATCGTTGACGCGCGCCCAGAAACGCGAACAGCGCTCGGTCGAGCGGCTTCGACGTGTCGAACACCGCGTAGTCCGCGCGCGATTCACCCATGCGCTTGGCAAGCGTGTCGGTGTGCTGTCGCACCAGCTCGCGATACTGCTGCCGCAAGTATTCCGGGATGACGGGCATCTTGTCGCCCGTTTCCATATCGATGAAGTTGCTGGCGTCGGAGAATGAAAAGTTGAGTTCCCGCGGGTCGAGCAGATGAAACACGATCATGTCGTTCCCGCGACCGCGCACGTGTCCGAGCGCGTCGATCACCTGGTCGGGATCTTCGTAGAAATCCGAGATCAGCACGACGAGACTCCGCCGTCGCATCGTCTCGGACAGTTTCCGGAGCGGCGCGAGCAGCGTCGAACGGCCCGGCGTCACCTTCGCGTCGCGTCCCTTCCTGTCGACGCGGTCGAGCGTGTGCAGGATGAGCTGCAAGTGCTTCGCCGACGGCGGCACGAAGTCGACGATGTCATGGTCGATCGTCGCCAGTGCCACGCGATCGCGTTGCAAGCTCGAGAAGTAGGTGAGACACGCCGCGAGATAACACGCGTACGTCAGCTTCGACGGACGCCCCTCTTCGGCGTTCGCGCCGTAGCGCATCGACGGTGAGACGTCGAGGATGACGTGAAAGTTCGTGTTCGTGTCGGCTTCATACTCCTTGACGTAGTGCCGATCGCTTCGCGCGAACAGACGCCAGTCGATCCGCCGAATGTCGTCGCCCGGCATGTACGCCCGGTGCTCGGCAAAATCCGTCGATGCACCAAGTAGCGGCGAGCGGTGCAGCCCATTGATGAACCCTTCAACCACCGTGCGCGCCAACAACTCCAAGTTCCCGATCCGTGCCAGCACGGACGGGTCGAGGTAAGAAGTCGTTTGCAGCGCGGGAGCGGTCATGCGGTGCTGGTTGCTGGTTGCTGGTTGCTGGTTGCTGGTTGCTGGTTGCTGGTTGCTGGTTGCTGGTTGCTGGTTGCGTCGCCGTCTGCGGTTGCTAGCAACCAGTCACCAGCAACCAGCAACTATCTCACATTCCCGATTTCGGTACAGGAACCAACTTCAACAATTTCTCAATGATCTGATCCGACGTCACACGCTCCGACTCGGCGTGGAAGTTCGTCAACACGCGATGGCGCAGCACTGGCTTTGCCAGCGCGCGAATGTCCTCGAAGCTCACGTTGAAGCGACCGTCCATTAGCGCGCGGGCCTTGCCGCCGAGGATGAGCTGCTGCGGCGCGCGGGTGCTGGCGCCGTATGAGACCCATTGCTTGATGAAATCGGGTGCGTTGGGACCGGGGCGACTCGTCCGCGTGAGGTTGACCGCGTACCGTGCCACCGGCTCGGCGATCGGCACGCGACGGATGAGCTGTTGAAACGCAGTGATGTCGGCGCCGGTCACCGCGTGCTGGAAGCGGTAGTTCTGAACCGCGGTCGTCGACGTCGCAACTTGCACCTCCTCGTTCTCCGGGAGGTAATCCATGATGATGTGGAACATGAATCGATCGAGCTGCGCCTCGGGCAACGGATACGTGCCCTCGAGCTCGATCGGGTTTTGCGTCGCGAAGACGTGGAACGGCTCGTCGAGCTTGTACGTTTTTCCCTGCACCGTCACGCGATGCTCCTGCATCGCTTCGAGCAGCGCCGATTGCGTCTTCGGCGGCGTACGGTTGATCTCGTCGGCCAGGACGATGTTGGCGAAGATGGGGCCGGGCGTGAACACCATGTGGCGGCGCCCAGTCTCCGGATCGTCCTGAATGATGTCGGTGCCGGTGATGTCGCTCGGCATCAAGTCCGGCGTGAACTGAATGCGCGAGAACTTGAGGTCGAGGACCTGCGCCATGGTGTGAATGAGCAGCGTCTTCGCCAACCCCGGCACGCCGACGATCAAGCTGTTGCCACCGGTGAACAACGACAGTAGCACGAGCTCGATCACGTCCTCCTGGCCGACGATCAGTTTGTGCAGCTCGGCGATGATCTGGTCGCGTCCCAGCTTGAGCCGGTCCGCGAGTGCGATGTCGTCGTGGGAATCGAGGGTCGGAGCAGGAATCGTCGTGGCCATGTGGTTGCTGGTTGCTGGTTGCGAGTTGCTGGTGACGGCTCGCGCGTTGTTGGCTGTTGCCAGCAACCAGGAACCAGTAACCAGTACCTTTTTCAGTGCGTCAACGCGTAGATGACATAGTTGACGCCCAACTTGTACGTCTCGTTCGATGCGGAAATTGGAATGAATCCCGCCGCTGACCACTGCCACGACTCGCCGATGTCGTTGTCGACGTTCCCGATCACCATCAATCGCTTCTTTGGGTCGTTGTCTTCGTAGATCCCCCAATACGTCGGGGGACGCGTGCCGTAGGCGGACGTCGGATTGATCGCCTTTTGCAGATCCACGTCGAAGAACGAATGAAAGATCGGCTCTTTTCCGGTCAGCTCCACCCACTTTCCGTTGGGAAGCGCGCGCGCCATCTCCTGACGGAGATTGGTCCAATCAAAGTCGCGACCCCACCCTTCCCGAAAATCGTCGAAGATCATGAAGCCGCCTTTGAGCAGATACTTGCGAAGGCCCGCGATCTCCTTCTCGTTCGGATGCCAGCCACCCGGCTCCGACATGTAGCTCACCGGATACTTGAACAACGCGGGATCGTCGAGCGTGACGATCGCGCTGCCGACGATCGGGCCCGCCTCGACGAACGGATGGACGATCGTGATGTCGCGAAGAATCTTCGTGAAGTTCTCTTCGGCGTCGGGATAGTCGTGCGACCAACCCGGGCCCTCACGGCCGAAATGCTCGAATCCACGGTACTTGATCCGGGCGAACGTGAACCGCCCATCGTATTGAGGATTCCCGTGATAGGCCGGCGGCTGATAATAGTCCTCGGGACCTCCGAAATACTGATTGAATCCGTTTCGCCGCTGCGCGCCCGCCGCGGCGACCGCGACGGAGCCGAGTAGCACGGTCCACAATCCGATCCGGGAGAGACTCATGGCTTCCTCTCCCCGGTTTGTTTGACCCTCGCCTCGTACAACGTCAGCAGCAGCGTCTGCGCCTTCTCGTAGTTCGGCGCCTCCTCGAGCGCGCGCAGGACACTCGTACGCGCATGCACGTCGTCGCCAGCGTCGTGCTGCGCCTGCGCGAGCTGGTACAGCGCATCGGCCTTGTCGACGGGCCCGAGCGCGACGATCGCCGCGCGTTCCCTGACCGCGAGCTGTTTGTCGCCTGCGGTGCGCGCCAGCTCGGCGAGCCGTTGATGAGTCGCCGCGTCGAATGGATTGATGAACATCACGCGGTCGAGCGCCTCCGCGGCTCCCTTCGCGTCCCCTAGCTTCTCGAGGACCTCGGACAATCGCGTCAGCGCCTTGGAGTTCGTCTCGGTGAGCGACGTGAGCTTCGTCAACGCATCAGCCTCGTGACGATCGTCGTTCTTCTTCGCGTACGCCGTGGCGAGGAGCGCGTACGGACTGTCGTCGCCGCCGTACTCGGGAAAGAGGGTGCTCGCGTGCTCGAGAATCGGAATCGCTTTGTCGACCTCGTTGTGCTCGAGCATCGTCTCGCCGGCGACGAGCTGTACGCCGAAATCGTTAGGCGAACTCTTCGCCGCCAATTCCGCCTGCGCGACCGACATCTGGTGCGCGACCCGCGGCGATTCCTTCGTGATCGAAGGCAGGATGGCCGCAAAGCGCGTGCGCACGTAGTCGTCGAACTTCTTGTCGAACGCCTTGATGTCGGTGTTGAGCACCCGCTGAAAGACCTGATCGGTCGTCAGGCCGTCCTTATAGCCTTGAAGCATTTTGATCAGGGCCGGTTCGCCATAATCGCGCGCGATCAACTCGCAGACGAGCGAGGCCTGATAGTACGAGTACCCGACCTGCTCGGGATATGCCGGATGCATGAATCCATCGTTCATGCGGCTCACCGGAACGAGCTTGCCCGCTTTCAGAGCCGCGAGAAACGCCGGCGAGACTCCGAATCCCCAGCCGGTCTTGAATGCATGGTGCTCCTCATAGACCGAGAGCCCCTCCGAGAACCATCGCGGGACGCGGTTGTCGGTCGCGCCGAGTGTGAAGGTGTGCGCGAGCTCGTGCCAGAACGTCGAGCCCCAGTTGAATGGGCCGGCGTCCTTCGCCGCCGGCGAGTCGAACGCCAGCGTTGTACCGAAGCTCACGCCCAGCGCGCCAAGTCCCGCCAGCCCAACGGTGCGCACGGAGAAGTCGGCGTGGCTGCGATACACCTCGATTCGAATGGGTGGCGGCGGCACATACGGATACTTCGCCGCGTACTTCGCGTACGCCCGCTCGGCCAGGTCCTTCAAATACACGGAGAGAATCGGCGACTCGTCTTTCTCGATCATGAACTGGAAGTGCTCGCTCGACGTGATGTCGTAGTTCTTGTACGTGTCGAGCAGATCGAGCGTGTTCTTCACCCAGACGTTGTACGGATCGCCGCCGAACGACGTCTCGAGACTCTTCTTCCCGTCGGTGATCTGACCGAGCCGCAGCTCGTTCATGCCGAGCTGGCTCCAATCACGCCAGTTTTTTGGATCGAGCGTCACGCCCTGCTTCGCGAAATCAGCCGCCGCTCGATACAAGCGAACCTCCGCGGCAAGCTCGGCGAGCGTACCATAGAATTCGGCGTCGCTCGGGTTCACGGCCAACGCGCGATCACGCAATGCGGTGAACCCGGCCTGATCGCGCGTGAGATACTTGATCGCGGCGGCCACGGCGAGGGCGTGCTCCGAGATGGGATTGATCTTGAGCGCGCGATCGATGTCCTGCTGCGCGCCCGCGAAGTCCTCGAGGCTCAACAGCATCTCGGCGTGCAGCGTCCGTGCGTCGACGTAGTCGGGGTTCACGTTGAGTGCCGCGCGCAACAGTGAGTCGCCGCCGGCCTGCCCGTCGTTCTCCAACCGACGCGCCGCACCCAGCAATGCCCGTGGATCATTGGGGTTGGCCTGCAAAACTTCGTCGAAGGTTTTCTGGGCTTCCTCGAAGTTGTATTTGCGCAGGAACAGCTCGCCGAGCTTGACCTTTGCGTCGGCGTTCGTCGGATCGGCACCGAGCGCGCGGTCGAACGCCTTGAGCGCGTCCTTGAATAGTTGCGGGTTGTTGGCACCGAGGTACTCGACGGCCGTTGCGACGGCGACGAGCTCGTCGCTGGTCAGGCCAGCCCCTGAGGTTGCGTTGTAGACGTCGATGAAATGATCGAATTCCTTCATCGCCCGTTCGCGCTCGCCATGCTCGTAGTGCAACACGGCCAGATTCACCGCCGCGGTGAGACTGTCCGAGGCGTGCTCGGCTCCGGCTCGCACGAATGCACTCTCCGCGGGCGCGCGCTTTCCCCGCACGAGGAGAATCTCGCCAAGGGTGTTGAGGAGATCCTTACCATCCTTGGCCGCGACGGCGCGGCGAGCCGTGTTCTCGGCGTCGTCGTATTTGCCGA
>DASYSU010000036.1:0-5262 GCA_036002925.1 Gemmatimonadaceae bacterium
ACCGGCCCGAAGCACGAGTCGTTCCAGGTCTCCAAGGTTCTCGGCGACCGGTTCGGGTGGCCGGGGGAACAGACCGTCTGTCTCGAGATTGATGGCTGTCACGCGACAGCCCAAACGGTCGAGGAGCGACGGCATGATGATGGCGCCCGCGCCCCGAACGCAGTCTAGCGCGACGTTGAACCTCCGACGCCGGATCCCCTCCACGTCGAGATAGGGTATCGCGAGGACACGGTCGATATGTCGCTGAACCGCACCATCATCCGGTTCCACGTGTCCGAGTTGGTCCCAGCGAGCGCGCGGAATCCCTGATTCGACCAGGCCACGCATCTCCACTCCCTCGGCGTTGTCGAGAAACAGACCCGTCGGGCCGATGAACTTGAGCGCGTTCCACTCAATGGGGTTGTGACTGGCCGAGATCATCAACCCGCCCGCGGCGTGATGGTGCTCCACTGCGAGTTGGCACGTGGGAGTCGTCGTCAAACCGACGTCGATCACGTCGCATCCCACCGATTGCAGTCCGGCAAGAACGGCGTGATGAAACATCGGACCCGACACGCGACTGTCGCGACCCACGACGACGTTCCGCGACGGGCCCCGGCTCGACGCCCACGCGCCAAAACCGGCCGCGTATCGCGCGACGATTTCAGGCGTCAACGCCTCGCCCACGCGCCCGCGAATCCCGGACACACTGACCATCAACCCATCGTGCGACATCCCACCTCCGTCGAGTGTGGGTAAGCTAATGGGCGAGGCACCTCTGACGATCGCGAGCGCGCGCTATGCTCGAACCGCAATCGGATACGTGTCGGTGTGCGGGACCAGCTGCAAATCGCCGCCGTCAGCGCACGCAACCACGGCGCGGACCACGTCGGGATCGAACTGCGTTCCACTGTTGCGGACGATCTCGTCGATGACCGCCTCGAGTGACATCTCCGCGGGACGATATGGACGATCGCTCGTCATCGCATCCAATGCGTCAGCCGCGGCGACGATTCGCGCCTCGACGGGGATCTCATCCCCCTTGAGACCATCAGGAACACCCCGTCCGTCGTAACGCTCGTGGTGCCAACGGACAATGTTCAGCGCGTGCGGCGTCTCGCCGAGCAGCGGGGCGAGAATGCGCCACCCGAGCACCGGATGCGTCATGATGTGCTCGTATTCCTCGGGCGTCAGTCGTCCAACTTTGTTCAGCACCGATTCGCGAACGCCGATCTTTCCGATGTCGTGCACGTGGCCACCGAGCTCGATTTGGCGGAGCATCTCCCCGTCGAGTCCCATGGTCTGTGCGATGACGCTCGAGTAGTGGCTCACGCGGATTGAATGCCCGCGCGTGTACGGATCCTTGAGCTCGAGCGCCTCAGCTAACGACTGAACGCTCGCGAGAAAGAGCTCCTCGAGTCGGCGCGCCTGAACGGTCACGCGCTGCTCGAGACTCTCGCGGTATGCGCGGTTCTCGAGAATGAGCCGCCGCTTCTCGAGCGCTTGCGCGACCCGCGCCCGCACGTCTTCGAGCTGGTATGGTTTGACGACGTAATCCGCCGCGCCGATTGCCAGACAATTTACCGCGATCTCGACGTCGGCCACCGCGGTGATCATCACAGCCGCGACGTCCGGATACCGCGAGCGAAGTTCGCGCAACAGCTCGAGGCCGTCCATTTTTGGCATTCGCAGGTCGCTGAGCACCAATGCGACCGAGTGCGTCGCGAGTTGCTCGAGCGCCTCGAGTCCGTTGCTCGCTTCGACGCACTGAAACCCGTCGCCGCGCATCAAGTGAACCATCACCTGACGAAGGCGCGGCTCGTCATCGACGATCAAACAGTAAGGGGCGGACTCGGGGGTCATATTCGGTTCGGTTACGGCTCGTGGGGCGTGCGGTTATCTTCCCCGCACACCTCCCGAAGCAGAGTATCGGTATGACTCGCGTTTTTGATGAGGATCTGGCCGCCGGGTTTGGAACCAAGGCGATTCACGCGGGCCAACGTCCCGAGCCCCTTGCCGGAGCGATCATGACTCCGGTGTACCTCACGTCCACCTACGTGCAGGAGGGTTTGGGGCAGAACAAAGGGTACGAGTACGCCCGCGGCAAGAACCCGACTCGGGAGGCATTCGAGCGGAACATCGCCGCACTGGAGAATGGTCGTCACGGATTCGCGTTCGCCAGCGGAATGGGATGTCTCGACTCGATCATGAAGCTGTTCAGGGCAGGTGACCACGTCATCTGTGCCGAAAATGTGTACGGTGGCACGTTCCGACTGTTCGATAAGATTTTGCAGCACTTCGGTTTGTCATTCAGCTACGTCGACACGCGTGATCCCCAGCGAGTCGCCGACGCAATGACGCCCGCAACCCGCGCCGTTCTCCTCGAGACGCCAAGCAATCCGCTGATGCGACTCACAGACATCGCCGCGGTGGCGGAGATCGCCCATCGCGGCGATGCATTGCTCATCGTCGATAACACCTTCGCCTCACCCTACTTCCAGCGCCCCCTCGAGCTTGGCGCCGATATTGTTTACCACTCGACGACCAAGTATCTGAACGGGCACAGCGATATGATCGGCGGTTGTGCAGCCGTTCGAGACGATGGCATAGCTGAGCGACTCCAGTTCATTCACAACGCGGCCGGCGCCGTCGCCGGCCCGTTCGATGCCTGGCTCGCGTTGCGGGGGACCAAGACCCTGCACCTCCGCATGCGCCAGCACGACGCCAACGGGCGTGAGATCGCCAAGTGGCTCGCTGAAACGCTGGGCCCTGAGAACGTCTACTACATCGGGCTCCCGAGCCACCCACAGTACGAGCTCGCGAAGCGACAGATGTCGGGTTTCGGCGGAATGATCAGCGTCGAGCTCGGGACGAAAGAGCGCGCGGCGCACGTGCTCGGGAAGGTTCGGGTGTTCGCGCTCGCCGAATCGCTGGGGGGAGTGGAATCTTTGATCAGCCAGCCGGCGGGAATGACCCACGCGTCGGTCCCGCCGGACCGGCGAGCAGCCATGGGACTCTCCGACGGTTTAATCAGGCTCTCGTGCGGGGTGGAAGATGTCGGCGATCTCCTCGCCGATTTGCAACAGGCGCTCGAAGGAATGCCAGGACACGGCGCGCGCGGCTCGATGCCCGGGTCTGCGCGGTCACGCGACACTATCGGCAGCGCTTCGTCGTAGAGATTTCGTCGACCGGTCGGGCCGTCCCGAAGGTCGCTTGGCGAAAACCAACAACCCGCACTCCAATGGCCAATCGCGTTCCGCTCGTCCAGATCTCATCGCGCGCGTGGGAGCATCCAGCCGATCGCGCCGCGCTCAACACATTGCGCGCCATTCCGGGATTCGATGAAATCGTCCGCAAGGTTGCCGGCTTCTTCGGCGAACGCGGAATTCGGCAGCTGTTCTTGGGAGATTCGGTGAAGGTCACCGCGGGACAGCGCCCGCAGATGAACGCGATGTGGACCGAAGTGCTCGAGACGCTCGACTGGCCCGATCGGCCCGAGCTCTACGTGACGCAGACGCCGATCGCCAACGCGATGGCCGTCGGCTTCGACAAGCCGTTCGTCATCGTTCACTCCGGACTGCTCGAAGTGTTGGAAGAAGATGAGCTTCGCTCCGTGCTCGGCCACGAGCTCGGGCACATCATGAGCGGCCATCCGACGTACACGACGATCGCCGTCATTCTCATGTATTTCGGCGTCAGCAACTTGCCGTTCCTCGCGGCCGCGGCGCTTCTGCCGTTCCAGCTCGCTCTGCTCGAGTGGAGTCGTAAGAGCGAATTCTCATCGGATCGCGCCGGGCTACTCGTCGTGCAGGACCTGAACACGGTGATGAGCACCGAGATGAAGCTCGCGGGCGGCAAACCCTACGGCGATCAGCTTCGCGTCGAAGAGTTTATTCGCCAGGCGGAGCAATACGAGACGGGCGGCGACGCGTGGGACACCGTGCTCAAGATCTTGAACACCGTGATGCGGACGCACCCAATGCACACCGTCCGCGCATCTGAGCTGCTACGTTGGCAGCGCGGCGGCGGCTACGACAAAATTCTCGCCGGCGACTACATCCGGCGCGGCCAGGGCGGTCAGGATCACCCGCTCAGCGAGGATTATGTGGACGCCGCGGGATACTACGGTCAGAAGACCCGCGAAACCGTCGATCACTTGAAGGACGGCCTGAAGAGCGCAAGGGACGCCGTGAGCTCGGCGTGGCGTAATCGATGAAGCTTCTGCTCGTCGGCGGCGGCGGGCGCGAACATGCGCTCGCCTGGCGTCTACGGCATGAAGATCCGAAACTCGAGATTGTCGCGGCACCGGGGAACCCGGGAATCGCGACCCTGGCAAAGTGCGTCGAGACGGAGTCGACGAACGTCGATGCGCTGGTCGAGCTGGCGCGCCAGGAGTCTGTTGATTGGACGCTGGTCGGCCCTGAAGCGCCATTGGGGCTCGGAATCGTGGATGCATTCCGCGCGGCGCGATTGCCGATCTTTGGTCCCACGCGCGCGGGGGCCATGCTCGAAACCTCCAAGGCATATTCCAAAACGCTCATGATCGCCGCCGGAGTCCCGACCGCTCGGGCCATGGTTTGTCGCGACATGTCGGCGGCACAGAAGGCCGTGGACGAATTCGGGGCGCCTGTCGTGATCAAGGCATCGGGGCTAGCGGCGGGAAAGGGCGTCATCATCTGTCAAACCGTCGCGGAAGCGAAAGACGCGATCTCCGCCATGCTTCAGCGGAACGCGTTTGGCGACGCCGGCACGACCATCCTGGTCGAGGAGTTCATGGAGGGAGAAGAGCTCTCCGTCTTCGTGCTCACTGACGGCGAGCGCGTCGTCACACTTCCCGCCGCGCAAGATCATAAGCGTTTGCTCGAGGGCGATCGCGGACCGAACACGGGCGGCATGGGCGCCTACTGCCCGGTCTCCATCGCTGAAAGCTCGACAGGTCTGATCGACACGGTAGTCGATCGCGTGATCCGTCCGACGCTCGGCGCTATGCGGGCGCGAGGAACGCCGTTCACCGGTTTGTTGTATGCTGGGTTGATGTTGACCGAGCAGGGTCCGAAGGTCGTCGAGTTCAATTGTCGATTTGGCGATCCGGAGACGCAGGCGGTGCTGCCCGTCTTGTCGCCCAACGAATCGATTGGTGAGACGATGTTCACGATCGCGCGCGGCGAGACGATTCGAGAGAACGCTGGATTCCGCGCGGGGCGATCCGCGGTGACGACGGTTCTCGCCGCCGGCGGTTATCCGGAGCGGCCGCGCACTGGTGACGTGATCGAGATCCCACCT
>DASYSU010000037.1:0-9887 GCA_036002925.1 Gemmatimonadaceae bacterium
GCAATCTCTGTCGCTGCGCGTCGTATTTCCGGATTCGCCAAGGGATCAAGCGCGCGGCCGAAATCGCCTCGGGCCACACGCCAGTGGAAGGAGGCTCGCGATGAAACCCACATCCGATTCGCGCGCGATAGACCGGCGCCATTTCGTCAAAGTCAGCGCGCTCGCCGGCGGCGGTTTGTTGATCGGTACGTACGTGCGCTTGGGAGAGCTCGGTGCCGCGGAGCCCGTGGCCGCCGCCGCCGACTTCGCGCCGAACGCGTTCATTAGCATTTCATCAAGCGGCGCCGTGGCACTCATCGCTCCCAACTCCGAGATGGGGCAGGGCGTGAAGACGTCGCTCCCGATGATCGTCGCGGAGGAGCTCGATGTCGCGTGGGAGCAGGTGACGGTGACGCAGGGCGATCTGAATCCGGCGTACGGCCGACAGACGTCGGTCGGCAGTCAATCGACGCCGTCGAACTTCGCCCCGCTACGACGCGCCGGCGCAACCGCGCGCGCAATGCTCGTCCAAGCCGCCGCGCAGACTTGGGGTGTTCCAACCAGCGAGTGTACGACGGAGCGAGGTACGGTCATTCACCGCGCATCGAATCGGCGTGCGACTTATGGCGAG
This sequence comes from Gemmatimonadaceae bacterium, assembly GCA_036002925.1. Classification (GTDB taxonomy): domain Bacteria; phylum Gemmatimonadota; class Gemmatimonadetes; order Gemmatimonadales; family Gemmatimonadaceae; genus JAQBQB01. The sequence goes on from DASYSU010000037.1 coordinate 611, forward strand.
CTCGCGATGAAGGCCGCGTCGCTCACGCCCCCTGCGAACGTTGCATTGAAGGATCCAAAAGACTTCAAGCTGCTCGGGACACGCGTGCCCGGCGTCGACAATCCGAAGATCGTGACCGGCGCGCCGCTTTTTGGCATCGATGTGCAACTGCCGGGGATGCTCTACGCCACGTACACGAAGTGCCCGGTGTTCGGCGGGACAGTGGTCAGCGCCAACCTCGACGTCGTGAAAGCACGGCCGGGCGTTCGCGATGCGTTCGTGCTCGACGGCATCGAAGGACTGCCCTCCGGCGTTGCGGTTGTTGCTGATTCGACGTGGAACGCGTTTAGCGCGACGAAGATGCTGGAAGTGCGGTGGAACGAAGGCGCCGCGGTTAGTCAAAGCAGCGTCGAAATGGCGAAGCAGGCGGAGGGGCTCGCGATGGCGACGCCGGCACCGGCGTTGCCCGACGGCGCCAAAGCTGTGAAAGCGATCTATCACTATCCTTTTCTCGCGCACGCGACGCTCGAGCCGCAGAACTGCACGGCCGTCTTCAAGAATGGTGTGATGGAGATGTGGGCGCCGTCGCAGATTCCCGCCGTCGGTCAGGGTTTGGTATCGCGCGGACTCGGCATCGCTCCCAAGGACATCATCGTACACATCACTCGGCTCGGCGGCGGGTTCGGGCGGCGTGGCAGTAACGAATTCTCGATCGAAGTCGGTGCCATCGCGAAGAGGCTCGAGGGCACGCCCGTCAAGTTGATGTGGCCTCGCGAGTACGACTTTGCGCACGACAATTACCGATCGAACGGGTGGCACTATTTCACCGCGGGTCTCGACGGCGCGGGCAAGATTGTTGTCCTGCACGACGCGTTCGTGAAGATGCAGGGTGGCCCCGGTGACATGTCGGCCAGCGGATTTCCGTTCAGCGTTGTCCCCGGGTCGCAAGTGAGCTCGAGCAAGTTGCCTGCTGGTGTCCCAACGGGGTATTGGCGCGCACCGGGCGACAATGGAAATGTCTGGGCCACGCAGTGCTTCGTCGACGAGCTCGCGCACGCCGCCGGCCGCGAGCCGCTCGCGTTCACGCTCGGGTTGCTCGGCGCGGCTTCACCTCAATCCGGATTCGACGCGCAGCGAATGACGTCCGTGCTCAAACTCGCGACTGAGAAGGCGGGGTGGGGACGGCAATGTCCGCGAGGCGAAGGGCAGGGATTCGCGATCACTCGGACCATGGGTGCGTATGTCGCCGTTGTCGCCGACGTCGTCGTGAGCCGTGACGGCGGTCTCGCGATCAAGAAGATCACCGCGGCCGTCGACGCCGGCACGATCATCAACCTCAGCGCGGCAGAAGCCCAAGTGCAGGGCGCGATTCTCGACGGTATCAGCGCCGCGTGGTTTCAGAAGATCACGATCGAGCGGGGCGCGGCCGCGCAGACAAATTTCGATGACTATCCGATGTTGAGGATGAACGATTCTCCGCGTCTGATGGAAGTCCACTTCGTCAAGTCCGTCGCGCCTCCGACCGGATTGGGCGAGCCTGGTCTTCCCGCCGCCGCTCCGGCGCTCTGCAACGCGGTCTTCGCCGCGACGGGCAAGCGCATCCGCACGTTGCCCATTATCAGTGAGAGCTTGAAGTGGTCGTGAGTCGGAACTCGGCGCGTACTGTTGCGGCCGCGGGGCTAGTCATCGGCGCCCTCCTGGGGATGGCCGGTTCCTTCGCGCCGTCGGCCGAGCTCCGAGGTCTCGCGTGGGGCGTTGATGGCATCGCGATCATCGTCGCTAGTGCGTTGCTCGTCGTGCATCACGTTCGCTTGGGCAACGACCAGTTGGCGGCAGGGTTCCTCGTGTTCTTGGCTGGAGAGACGTTGATCGTCGCGGGCTCCGCCATGGAGCTCGCGGCGAGCGCCCCGTTGTTCGCCGCCGGCGCCGGGCTCTGGTCCGCGGCGCTGGCGCTCATCAGCGCGTCATCGCTGATGCCCGCATTCATTAGGGTGACGGCCGCGATCGCATCGGTGTTGTTGGCGATCGCCGCTCTGCGCATCTTCGGTGGTGAGGCCCTGACACCGCTGTCCAAGCCACTGCCATTCTATGCGTACCCGTTTCTGGCTCTCACATTGTTGGGATGGGCCTGGGACCACCTTCGGTCTCAACCGGTGAGGGACGCAGGACCGCACGGCGGCGATTAGTAGTGGAGGTTCTGCTTGATGCCGGCAGTCGGCCGCATCGGATTCTGGGCGGGCTTGGCCGCGTGCACCGCGACGGTCGCCTACGATATCGTGCAGATCTTACAGATGGTCGGTGTTCTCCACTTTCCGATCGACGAGATTCTGATCTTCGGCACATCTCTCTGCATCGTCGTTCCGTTCGTTTTCGAAATCCTCGCCTTTCACTACTCTAGTCCGGCTGACAAACGCTTCTGGACTCACGCGGCGCTGATCTTCACGACCATGTATGCTGTATTCGGTACCGCGAACTATGTCATCCAACTCACGACAGTGATCCCCGCGAAGTTGCGCGGTGCCGCCGACACAGTCCGACTTCTCGAACAGACGCCGCACTCGCTGTTTTGGGATTTTGACGCCGTTGCGTACATCGCGATGGGTCTCGCGACGTTGGTGAGTATCCCGGCTCTAAGCAACACTGGCGTTGAGCGGCGCGTTCGGATGGCGGCAATGGCAAATGTGGTCGCGACGGTGCTCGCGGGTATCGTGTACTTCCACTCGACATATTCGTACAAACTGCTCCTGCTCGGATTCCCTTGGGGCTTCACGGCGCCTCTGTTCATGTTCCTTCTCGGCATCGCGCTGCGGACGAGAGACCAGAATGGTAGCCAGGTCCTCGTCCCAACCGAGGGCTGATCGTCAGACCACGCGACGCCATTGTCGCGTCATTGGCGATGTCGAAGCGCGCCGACTCCCGGAGGCGCCGCCGAGGCGATATGCTTGCGTCAATCCCTCTCGCCTCGAGTTGCCATGAACTCCCCCACGCACGACACCGTTGTTCGGCGATCCTTCCTCGCCCGGCTTGCCACGGTCGGCAGCGCGCTCGCCGCGGTCGTCGCACGTCCGTCGACGGCAGCATCGCAATCCTCGCGAGGACCCACGCATCCGGCCGACGCCTGGCTCGACGAGCTCAAAGGCCAGCACAAGAACATCTTCGATTGCATCAGTATCGAGACGGGGCCGACCGGCTGGACGTTCGCGCGCAACTTTCTCACCGCGAACACGGGACCCATCTACCAGCTCAAGGATGCCGACGTCAACGCGATCGTCTGCGTCCGTCACCTCGCGAGCGTCTTCGGCTTCAACGACGCGATGTGGACCAAGTACAAGCTCGGCGAGTCGCAGAAAGTGAATGAAGGCGGAATGCCGGCAGTGAGAAATCCGCACGCGAACACGGCGAACGATCTCGCCAAGCGCGGCGTGATCGTCGCGATCTGCGGGATGGCGACGACACGCATCGCGCGCACCGTCGCTGCCGATACCGGGCTGAACGCCGCTGATGTCGAAGCGGATCTACGAGCCAACCTCGTAACACCGACGGCGCGCGTGGTTGCGGCCGGCGTCATCGTCACCAATCGCGCGCAAGAGAAAGGCTTCACCTACACATACGTTGGCTAGAGGATCAACAATGGATCGCACCGAATATCATTCGGCGCTTGACGAGTTCTCTCGAGAGCGCATTTCGTGACCGGCTGCGCGAACCCAACGTTCTTTCTCATGCGCACCCTCTTGCTCGTCGCCCTCCTTGGTTCTGGAGTTTCGCTCCAGGCACAGCCGGTCCGCGAACCGAAGCCGGACGGTCGTCGTCTGCGCTTGGGGACGGACTCGCTCGAAGTTTTCATCGTTCGCCAACGACAGTGGCAACGGACCGGCACGATTGTCGACCGCTTGGATACGATTCGCGTCGATGGTGAGCTACGGCTCCAACGCGTCTACAGGAGAACCGACACGGTATTGGGCAACGGCGTGGACACGTTGGTCGATCATTTCCCCGATCTGGCGCCTCGCAGCGTGCAGTCCCGTTCCGACGGCGGCGGGACGGAGCGTCTTACCTGGAGCGCGGGGCGAGTCACGGGCACGCTCGAGCAGCCTGCGAAGGAGAAACAATCGATTGACACCAGTGCCGCGCCGTCCCTCTACAGCAGCGCGAGTTTCGACCTGATCCTTCGTGCGTCGCCGTTGGCCGAAGGGTACGAGATCACTGTGTCTGCGTATTCCGCCCGGCGAGGCGCGACAATGCTCACGGCCAAGGTCATCGGCGCGGAGGCGTTAGCCGGGTTGGGCGACACGTGGCGTGTGGATGCGAATTTCGGCGGGATATCGGTCACGTTCTGGATTGCCAGGACCTCTCGCCGGCTGATCCGCGAAATAGTGCGTGTGTCGCCGGAGATCGAGTTCGTGTTCGCCGTGGCGCGATGAGCGAGTGGCGGCCATACGACGGGGCTCGGCGTGGAGGTTCAATCGAAGCTTCTCAAGGATCGCGAGAACTTGCGTTACCATGAGCGGATTTATTTCAACGCCGGACCCACAGACTAGTTCTCCGCTCGAGCGGATTCCCCCCGCCACCCCTACAGCATGTTGAGCCGCCTTACGCTTCTCGGACCTGTCTCGCTCAGCGGACCCGGGCGGCAGTCGATGCGCCGCGCATCCCAACAACGGCGAATCGCGCTGCTCTCCGTTCTTGCGAGCTCGCCCGGCGGGTCGATTGGTCGCGATCGCGTGGTGGGTCTCCTCTGGCCCGAGCGCGACGAACGAACAGCGCGGCACCTTTTGGCCGACTCACTCTACGTGCTGCGACGCACGCTCGGCGATGGAGCGATCACCGCATCGAGCGAAATGCTGCGTATCTCGCCGGATCACGTGTGGATCGACGTTGTCGAATTTCGAGAAGCATTGCACGAGGAGCGATGGGTAGACGCGTTGGCGCTCTATCGGGGCGACTTCCTCGACGGCTTCAACTTGCGCAACGCTCCTGACTTCGATCAATGGGCGTTGATCGAACGCAATCGGTTGCGCACGAGCGCGACGCGCGCGGCAGCGGTGCTCGCCGATTCACTCCAGCGCGCCGGGCGAGTCGCCGAGGCGATACCCATAGCCGAGCGTCGGCTGGAGCTGGCGGCGCATGACGAAGGGGCGCTTCGTGATCTCGTCCAGTTGCATGTCGCCGCGGGCAATCGGGCGCGCGGAGCGTCGATCGCCCGTGGCTTCGTCGACCGGCTGGCGCTCGAGCTCGGGATTTCGCCGTCGTCCGAAACAATGAGGCTCGTGCAGGAAACGCGAGTGGAGCGACACGCGGAGCCGATCGTCATCATCGCTCGGCGAGAGCCGGCGAGACACCGTGTGCGAGAGAGCGACACGGTAACCTCGAGCCTCATCGCGCGCGGGCGGCATCATTGGAATCAACGCACGGCCGCGTCGGTCGGGCGAGCCCTTGGCTACTTCACGCGCGCGGCAGAACGGGACGACCGCTGCGTCGACGCGTGGTGCGGCATCACGGACTGTTGGACGGTGATGGGAGGCCGAGGCTACGCGCCGCTCGACGACGCGATCCGACGCGCCCAGGCGAGCGCGGAGCGCGCGCGAATTCTCGAGGATACAGTGTCCGATGTGTACATGTCGGTCGGGGGCATCCAAATCCTTCGACGCCGCTGGCGTGAGGCGGAGGTCGCGCTTCGAAGCGCGATTCGCATCGATCCTGGAAACGTGACGGCTCACCACTGGCTTGCGCTCACCCTGCTCACGGGATTTGGGGACCGCGAGGCAGCGATCCGCGAACAGACCGTCAGCGTCCAACTCAATCCTGTCGGGAGCATGCAGGTCGGCGCGCTCGGCTGGCAGCGGTATCTGCGCGGCGAGTATGAGCTGGCTCGATCGGACATGCTGCCCGCGACCGAGCTCAATCCCGACTTCGACGAAGGCCATGCGGGATTGGCGCGAATCGCGGCCCGACTCGGCGATGATGCGACGATGGCGAGGGCGATCGAGGACGGCATGACGAGACGAGGTGATCTGCGCGGCGATCTCCTTGCCGAACAGGCCTCTGGACTCGCCGTGCTTGGCGACGCACGCGGTGCCCGTCGGCTGCTCGGCGAGGCGAGTGCGCACGGAGCGATGCCGCTCAATCTCGCGCTGGCCTGGGCGGCTCTTGGGAACGCCGACCAAGCGTTTCACTTCCTCGAGCGCGACGCGTTTCTGATCTACTGGACGCCTCAGGCGCTCTGGTGGGATCCACGCCTCGACGGAATTCGCGATGACGCGCGTTTTCGCGGCATTCGCGGCCGCGTCGAGCGACTGTGGTCGCCGGCGTGGTCGTAACACGCCGGCGAGCCTTGCCGCGTCGATCCTAGAACGCGGAGCCTTCACAGAGCGGAACCGATGGGTTCCAGTTGGCGAATTCGCCGCTCGGGTTGTGCTCCCACAACCAGATGTGAAACATCCAGCCGCCGAACCGCGACGGCGCGAACGCGATGTCAGGCAGCTCTCGCATCGTGGAGAAGTCGTGCAGTGTGGGCGCGCGTTTGAAGTTCGCACTGTCCGGGTCCGGCCATTTCGGGCTGTAGGGGATGAAGTAGTCGAACGCTGCGAGCCTCGTCCGCGCCTCGCCGTCCTTGCGCGGGCCATTCTTCGGCGCGTACACGAGGAACTCGGGGTCGAGGAGGCTAACCGAGTCGTCGCCGAGGTTGTTGAGGCGGCCGTAGTGGTAACCCATCCCACCGTCACGGACGCTCGAGATGCATCCGTCTTTCGCAGTCAACGGGAACATCACAAAGAGGCCGTAACCTGCCGACTGCGCCGCGTCGACATCGTGGAACGACGCAGTGAGCTGCGTCAGGGCGGCGAGCGTGGGGGCGGTGGCTTGTCCAGACAGGGCCGAGAGCTGGAGACTCGCGTGTTGCGAGTGATCGGGCACTTGGACGGGCGAATCCTGACTACACGCAGCGAGAACGATCGCGAATGCGGGAAGCAAGCGCAGAGGACGGTGCTGAAACAACATTGATCTGTCTCCAAAGGTGAGGGTCGGCGGGTTGGGCGCGGGTGGCGCACCCGGTTGACCGCGATACGATCGACGGCGTCCCGCGATGCACGCAGAGTACGCCGTCGAAATCGTCCAATTATCGTCTGGGGCTCACCCTGAACGTCGCCGTTGCTTTTTGGGCTCGAGGCGACGGTTTGCTGAGCGTCGATCGTTACTGCGCGCGCAACGCTGGGATCGGGAGCGGAATGTTCAACGCCGTAGCCCCAGCGCCCGCGCCCTTCTCGCACGTATTTGGCGGGACTGTCCCGATGCCTCGCGCGGCCGGTCGTTCGGCGGCCCAGAACATGTAGCCCAACATGCCCGGACTGATCCCCGCTCCGTTGGGAACTACGCCCTGCACGAAACTCCGCGTCGCCGACTGCAGCGATTTGGGGTAGTTGACGCACTCGGGAAGTGGCTTGCCGCCATCGGCGATGTACACGCCGCCGGTAAACTTCGATGGTGCCAGCGGCAGGATCGGCGTTCCGTATTGCGGCTTGCCATCAACGTGTTCCTGCCAGTTCGCTGTTGCCGCGGAAATCGACGGTTGCCTCGACGGTACCATTGCGTTGGCATAGTCCAGCACCGGCCGGTCTGTCCGGAGCCAATCTGCCGTCGCCTTGGTCGTCAGGCCGATCAACCAGCGATCCCCGGCTGCGAGGTCGATCGTGAGTCGAGCGGGATGATTCGCGCCGGTCGCGTCATACGGGTTCACCGAGCGGTAGGCGTCGATGAACCCCTGCATATGCGTCGTGTCCGGCGCGCTGCTCTCTTCATAATCGATCTCGATCCCGACGCCCAGCGAATTGGCCGCCTCCGCCGCGTTGAGCCCGAGCTGCGTTGCGTTCTCGGCCAGCGCTTGGTTCCAGGCCGACACGTACGTGATCCCGCCAATCGAGAGCATCACTCTGATGCCGCGCGACTTGAAGTAGTTGACGATCGCCGGGGTCATCCCGCGCGGGATCCCGTTCAACGTTTGGGCGTCGGTGGTCTTCTTGAGCAGACGGTAGGGATGGACGAAGCTCAGCACGACGAGATTGACCGACGGCCGGCCGTCACCCCGATCCACCAGCCAGTGGTTCATTCGGTCGAACTCCGTCAAGTCCCGCTCCGCGGCCCACGTGCAATAGTCATTGCCGCAGTGCCATGAGCCATAGATCTGAATCGGTGTCCCGATTGGGTCGATCGTGTGCCGCGCCGCCGACGGAGGTGACTTCAGTTCCGTTGGCATGACGTCGGTGCACGCGGTCCAGACTACCGCGAGGACGAGCCAACCGATGAAGCGCAGGCGCACTGAGAAGCTCCTTGCAATGAGTGGTGCTGTCCGGGACACACACTGCAACTGACGAGCGCTTCGAGCATGGGAATTCCTGCCCATTGCGATCGCTCATCGCCACGCGTCGGGACGACGTCGTGGCGCCACCGAAGTAAGTTTCTGCTTTCACTCTTTCACAGGTGCTTGCATGACAGTCGTCGGGCGCTCACTCGCCGCCAGTCTGATCGCCCTGTCGCTCTCGTTGACGGCGTCGGCCGGCTCGGCGCAATCCCTCGCTGTATGGGAGCGGTTCGACTTCGCCCATCGGCAGGTCGATTCGGCGCACGTCGACAAGCTTTCACTCGCCGAGCTCAGATCGCTTCGCGGCATCGTGTTCGGCAAACATGGACGCCCGTTCACCGACGAACCCGACGTGCAGGCGTATCTCAAGACGCGCGCCTGGTATCGCCCCGATTCGGCGTTCACCAATCAGCGTCTCTCGGCGATGGAGAAGGCGAATCTCGATGTGATTCGCGCGGCCGAGGCGCGGAAGCATTCGCAGATCGAGACGGGGGACATGCGGTTCTACCGCACCCGCGTCATCACGACCGCGATGCTCGGCCACCACACGGCGGCGGATTGGTCGCTTTTGGCTGCCGAGATCGGCGCGGCGCACGGCGAGCATTTCGATCTTGGTGAACCCGACGAGTCGGACGATGAAGGCAACGACGTGTGGGTGTTGCAGAAGTATTTCAATGAGCGCTATTGGTATCGGCGCCGCGAGAACTACTCGCCGAACTTGTTGTCGGCGGTGGAGCGGGCGAATGCCGACAGCGTCGCCTTGGCGCGGATGCGGGATCTGGGATACGGTGTCGCTCCGGGACTGATGTATCTGTTCCAGTCGGTTCCACTCACGGACTCGTTGCTCCGAGGTCTTTCGCTATACGAGCTCCGACTCCTGCGCAACGAGGTGTACGCTCGACACGGCCGGCGATTTCAGACGCCATGGCTGCGCGACTATTACAA
>DASYSU010000038.1:0-6995 GCA_036002925.1 Gemmatimonadaceae bacterium
GGGGCGCATCGCCGCGATCGTTCCGGCTGCGACGCCCGGTGGGCCCATGTACATCGGCACAGCGTCGGGCGGCGTGTGGCGAAGTACGAACAACGGGATTTCATGGGCGCCGCTCACCGACGCCGAGTGCGTGCTCACGACCGGAGCGATGGCGCGCGATCCGTCGAATGCGTCGATCGTCTACGCCGCGACCGGCGAAGGCAACGGCGGTCTAACGGGCTGCGGTGTGCTTCGCTCGAGCGACGGCGGGAACACGTGGACGACGGGCACGCAAGGTCTGCGATCGAGCGCCGGCGGTTCCGGTACATTCACCAGCCTGGTCGTCGATCCCGCGTCCGCGGGAACTGCGACGAGCGTTTTGATCGGAACGACGAACTTCGGCAACGCCGGCGTGGTGCGGTCGACAAACGCCGGAGCAACGTGGTCGGTCGTGCACACGACCGGGCCCGGGAACAGCATCGTGGCGCATCCGACACGGGCCGGTGCGTATTATGTCTCTGATCGGGTCACGACGCCCGCGACGTCACGCGGCGTGTATCGCTCGGTCGACATCGGCGCGACCTGGACGGCGCTCCCGGCGTTGCCGGTCACGGACGCCACTGCAATCGGCCGGATCGAGCTCGCGGTGAACGCCACCGAGCCGACATCGTTGTGGGCGCTCGTCGGAGATCGCGCGTCGGGCGGCATGCTCGGCCTCTTCAAGTACGACGAGACCAGCAACGCGTGGACGCAGCTCGCCGCGTCAGGCGTGACGACTGCGTTCGGCACGCAACAGAGCTACGATCTGGTGCTCGCGATCGACCCGCGCGATACCAAGCGGATCTTCATCGCCGGTGTCACGGCATTTCGATCGACCGACGGTGGCGCGACGTTCACGCCCTTCGCCCGTGAAGTCCACTCGGACTGGCACGTCATCGTGTTCGATCGCAACAATCCAGACATCGTGTGGGCGGGCACCGACGGCGGCGTGTATTTGTCGACCGACGCCGGCGGCTCTTGGGTTTCGCGCAGCGCCGGACTGTCGATCACGCAGTTCTATCCTGGCGTGTCGGTCCATCCGCAAGGCACGCGCATCGCCGGCGGGACACAGGACAACGGCACCAACACGTTCTCCGGTTCGCTGTTCTGGGACGCGTTCATCGGCGCCGATGGCGGCTACACCGCGATCAACTATCGCGATCCGTCAATCCAGTGGGGCGAGACCCAGTGGTCGGTTACGACGGGAACTGTGGGCAATCTGTTCCGTCGCGATATTACCGGCACGTTCAGGCGGAACACTGGAATCGATCTGACCGACCGCGCACAGTTCATCCCGCCGCTCGTCATGGATCCGGTGAATCCGTCGAAGCTGTACTTCGGCACGTTCCGCTTGTACCGGACGGTGAACGAAGGATTGCAGTGGACTCCGATCACCGGCGACTTGAGCGCGGGCACCGGAACAATCACCTCGATCGGCATCTCACCGGCCGATACGAACACGATCTATATCGGGACGAACGATGGTCGCGCGCTCGTCAGCCGCGATGGTGGCACGACAGTGGTCGTCGCGACCGGACTTCCAGCGCGATCCGTGACGCGCGTGGTTCCGCATCCGACCGACCCCCTCCGCGCGCTCATCACCGTCTCCGGGTTCGGCACGGGGCACGTCTTCGAGACGACCGACGCCTTCGCCACTCCGGTGAAGAACATCAGCGGGAATCTGATCGACGCACCGACCAACGTCGCGCTCTACCTTCCGTCGGCCGGCGCAACACTGGTCGGCACCGACGTCGGTGTATTCCAGACCACCGACAACATCACGTGGACGCCCGGTCCGACCGGCCTTCCAAATGTGATCATTCAGGATCTCGTATACCAGCCGGCGATCAATCTACTTGTGGCGGGGACGTACGGTCGCGGCATGTTCGCGTACGACGTGGGCGCATCGACCGCCGTGCTTCGCGGCGATGCCAATGGCGACGGCAAGATCGACGCATTCGATGCCCTCCTCATTCAGCAGACACTTGTTGGCTCTGCGCCGGCAGGAACCGTGGTCTATCCGCGCGGCGATGCGAATTGCAATGGCAGCATCGACGCGGCCGATCTGGTGCTCGTCCTCCGTGCCGCGGTCGGGTTACCGACCGGGACAGCCTGCGTCGGTAGCAGTCGCTAACGTCCTTGTGAGGCGCGCGTTGTGAGCTTGTTGCATGTCAACCCGCAGCACACACCTTGACATCAGGGCCCAGGAGAATCATTTCGGTGAGGCGGAATAGTGCGAGATCCGATCCGATGATGGTCGGTGAGCCTACCATTCACACTGAGGTGAGATATGCCGAAGTTTCTGCTGACCGCGTCCTACACCGTTGACGGTGTCAAAGGACTTATGAAGGAGGGTGGGACGAGCCGCCGCCGCGCCGCCGAGGAAGCGATTAAGAGCGCTGGCGGCACCATGGAGGCTTTCTATTTTGCCTTCGGTGACTATGACGCCGCCGTCATCTTTGACGCCCCGGACAACGCGGCAGCGGTGTCCGCATCGGTGACCATCAACGCCAGCGGCGCTGTTCGCACCAAGACCGTCGTGTTGCTCACACCGGAAGAGATGGATCAGGCGACGAAGAAAAAGGTTTCGTACCGAGCGCCCGGGCAATAGCTCCGCTACCGAGCGTTCGCGATCGCGCGATCGCGGCGAGCCTCGTCCGGCCGTCCTCGCGCGTCGTCGACGTCGGCGAGCCAACCATACAACTCTTTCACGTCAGGCTGCTCGCGCCCAACCTTTCGCTCCATCGTCGCTAACGAATGTCGGAGCAGTGAGTCGGCGACGTCATACTTGCCTTCGCGGGCGAAGAGCATGCCGAGCAATCCTTCGCTCGCAGCCGTGCCAGGATGGTCCGGTCCGGCCGCCTGCTCCCGGATGCGGATGGCGTCTCTCAACACTGTCTCCGCGGGCGAGTATTCGCGCCGATCGATCAGCAGGCGCGCGAGTCCCATCTCGAGACCCGCGATGTTTTCGTGATCTCGGCTGCGAATGCGCCGATTCATCGCGATCGATTGGCGAAACAGCGTCTCCGCCTCGTCGAGGTTGCGGACGCGATAGAGTATCACAGCCAAGCGACCCATGAAGTTCGCGACGACTGGATGCTCCGCGCCGTACGCCCGGCGCGCTATTTCGAATCCCTGTCGCGCCGGTGAGACGGCATCCGCTACATCACCGCGGCGAGAAAGGAAATCGGCGAGATCGAGCAGCGCGGCGGCCACCATGGGATGTCCGTCGCCATATGCGCGCCGACGGATTGCCAGAGCCCGCCGGTAGAGCGGCTCAGCGTCTGCGTAGCGAGCGCGATCCTCGTCGAGCAGATAAGCAATTTGAAGAATGGCGTCGCCAACCTGCGCACTATTCGGTTCAGCCGTCCGCTCGAGAGTTGCCAGACCACTTCGAAGCTCTCGCTCGGCATCCGCCTCCTTGCCCTCTCGACGAAGGATTGCGCCGACCGTGAGCTGGCTTTGAGCGGTGAGTGTGTCGTCCGGCCCGAGCGCTGCTCGGCGGATCGCGAGCGCCCGACGGTGATACGCCTCGGCCACGGAGTAATCGCCGCGAAACACCGCGATGTTCGCGATCTGATGGAGTGTCGTGGCGACGTCGGCGTGTTCAGGCCCGACCGCCGATTCCTGGATTCTGAGCGCCTCCCGCGCGGCCGAATCCGCGGCGGAGTATTTGCCCAGTCGCAGCAGGACGTCGGAGAGTTGCGAGAGTGTGCCCGTGACTTCGAGTGCGTCGCCACCGTTCACGCCGTGTCGAATGGCGAGCGCTCGCTGGAGCATTGCGAATGCATCGTCGTATTGCCCGAGACTCTGGTAAAGGCGACCAGTCACTTCCAGCATGCGCGCTTGCGCGAGCGGCTGGCCGGCGAGATGCTCGGCTCGTGCGGCGGCGCGGCGTACCAGCTGTCCGGCCGTCAACGTGTCGCCGCGTGCCTCAGCTGGATCGCTTGCCTCGAACAGTCCCATCAGAAACGACGTCACCGCCTGCGATTCTCGCGACGCGACTGCCGCCACGTCTCGCTCGGTCGACGCGCGATGCGCTTGTGAGACGGCGAGCGCCGCACCTCCGAGCACTGAAAGCGAAATGCCCGTGGCCGCAATGGTCTCGATTCGGTGGCGGCGGACAAATCGTCGCGCCCGATAGAGCGCCGTGTTTCGCCGAGCCAACACGGGATGACCGGACATGTGTCGGCGTATATCGTCAGCGAACGCGTCGACCGTCGCGAATCGCTCGCCGGGCTCCGGTCGCAACGCCTTGAGCACGATCGCGTCGAGATCACCGCGCAACGCCTTCGCGCGATTTGGAGCGGTGTCGACGGCGGCGACGGACGGCGGAGCGGGATCTCCACGCAGGATGTCCGCTTCCAGCTCATGGAAATCACGACCGTGTGCGTCGAACGGCAGGCGCCCCGAGAGGAGTCGATACAGCACCACTCCTAACTGGTACACGTCGGTGAGCGTCGTCACCGGATCGCGTTTGATCTGCTCGGGAGCGGCGTACAGGGGCGTCATCCACTGCGCGGCCGTATACGTTGCCGATGCGTGGCCAGCATCGGTACTCGGTTCGAGCAGCTTGGCGAGACCGAAGTCGAGTAGTTTCACGACACCGTCAATGCTCACCAGAATGTTCGAGGGTTTGATGTCGCGATGCACAATGAGATTGCGGTGCGCATACTGTGTTGCCTCGGCGGCCATCAAGAACAACTCGAGACGCTGGCGCACTGTGAATCCGCGCTCGTCGCAATACGCGTCGATCGATTGTCCCTCGACATATTCGAGCGCGAGATAGGGATGACCGGTGTCGGTGAGCCCGCCGTCGAGTAACCGTGCGATGTGCGCGTGATTGAGCGATGCAAGGATCTGTCGCTCAGCGCGGAAGCGAGCGTGATCGATCTCGGCGTCGAGACCGGGTCGCAGAAGCTTGAGCGCGACCTGCTGGTCGAATTGGCCGTCGGCACGCTGCGCGAGGAAGACGCGAGACATTCCACCTCGTCCAATCTCGCGGACGATGCGGTACGGACCGATGTGTCGCCCTACTTCGTTCCCGCGTAGACCAGATACTTCGGCAATCACGGCCGCCGCGACCGTCGCGGGCGGAGACTCGAGAAACCCCGGCACATCATCGACACGGACAAGCAACGCCTCGACCTCGCGGCGGAGATCGGGTTCGCCGGCGCACGCGGCGTCCAGCATCGTCGATCGGCGATCCGGCTCGCATTCGAGCGCGGCATCGAGCAGTTGGCTGATGCGTTGCCAGCGATCTGAGTCGAGATTCGCGCTCATCGATAGCCAAGACCGATGTGCCAAAGTGAGAGGAGTGCCGCGCGTTCGGCGGGCTCGCCCTAACCTTTATCACGGTGCGGCAAGAGGCAAGACTCGTCGAACGCAATCTCCTTTCGCCTACGCAACGCTGCGTGGCGCCACCCGCGGTTCGCTAGCGTCTGCCCTCCTCGCGCGGGCACGAAGGTCCCGGAAGAAATCACGTCGCCGGTTCGAGACGAACGATCGGTCGTAGATTCTGACCATCAGGTCTCGGAAGCCTCGCTCCAACTCCTCCACGGTCATCCGTTCCGGGATGAAGTTCACGTCGAACAGCGTGCACCGTTCCCACGCGCCCGGCTCGATGATTCGTCCCTGCGCGAGTAGGCGACGATAAAGCGGCGTACCGGGGAACGGCGTCATGACGGTGATCTGCACCTCGTACAACCCCGTTTCTTTCACGAACTCGTAGACGGCATCGAACGATCCGGCATCTGTGCCGTCCAGTCCGAGGACGAAGCACCCGTTGAGCGTGATTCCGGCTCCCTGAATCGCGTCGACCGCCCGTCGATATTCATCCAACCGTTTGCGCTTCCAGTTCGAGCTGTGCTCCAGACCGTCGAGCGCGGGCGCTTGCGGGCTCTCGAAGCCGACAAGGATCTGCGCGCATCCACTCGCCTTCATGGCACGGAGCAGTTCGGGGTCGAGAGCGACGGAGACGTCGGACTCGGTGAACCATTTGAGGCCGAGTGGACGGAGCGCCTCCACGAGCGCGCGGCCGTGACGCTTGTCCGCGAACGTGTTGTCGTCGGCGAACTCGAGGAACGGCTCGGGCCAGATGCGGCTGATCTCTTGGATCTCCGCGAGAATCTTCTGCACGGGCTTTGTGCGATAGCCCGGTCGCAACCGGATGGATGCGGCGCAGAACTCGCAGTTGAACGGGCAGCCTCGCTGCGTCTGGACTGTGAGCCGGTTGTAACGGGACGGCTCTAGCAGATCGAAGCGCGGCATTGGCGCCAGCGACAGATCGAACGCCCCGGGGAGTGACTGATAGCGCGGCCTTACTTGGCCGGCGCGTAGATCGCGGATGACCTCAGGCCAGAGCGGCTCCGCCTCGCCGATGACGATCGCGTCGGCGTGATGAGCAGCTTCGTCGGGCACGAGCGTCACATGGAGCCCGCCGAGGATGACCGTCACGCCCGCCGCGCGATAGCGGTCCGCGAGCGCGTAGGCATCCTTGATCATCGCAGTGAAGCTGGAGATTGCCACCGCGTCGAAGCCGCCGCGGAGTGGCGCGGCCGGGTCCAGCTCCGCCACCTCGATGTATTCGACTTCGATGTCCGGCGGCGTCAGGCCCGCGAGCGTGAGCAGTCCGAGACTGGGCAATGACGCGATCACTTTGCTGCGCTCCACGAATCCGGGCAGGTTGAGCCCCAACCTCAATAGCTCATCGCTGTGGACCCGGACGCCGCTCATGGCGATAAATCCAATCTTCATGGCGTGTTCCTCTTCGCTGGTCAGTTGGTGACGACGCCCACGAGCGTCGCCACGATGCCGGTGAACACGCTGACCACGGGGACAGCAAAGAGGTGTCGGAACGAGGGTCGCCAGGCAGCGAGGAAACAGCACGTGGGCATGGCGACCGCCCCCACGATCAGCGCACCCGCAGCGAGCGACGCCGGCCGCTCCGGCAGCGAGAAGAGCTGATTGGTGAAGGC
>DASYSU010000039.1:0-21174 GCA_036002925.1 Gemmatimonadaceae bacterium
CGAAGGTGGACGCGAGCACACGCTCGAGGAGATCGGCTCGATGCTCGGCGTGACGCGCGAGCGCGTCCGTCAGCTTCGCGACCGCGCTCTCAAGCGTCTGCGCGAGGGTGACGTCGGCCGAGCACTCGGCAGCTTCGCCGCCTGACGCACCTGAGTTCTCGCGAAGCAAAAAGAAGGGCCGGCATCGATGCCGGCCCTTCTTTTTTCAATCAATCAGTTCGACGTTTGACGCTGCAGTCATCCGTTGAAATCCGTTTCCGCAACGGATGACTGCTTCCTCATCTTGTGCCGAGACGATCGCTGCCGCGTGGTAGCTTTTCTCAGAATTCTCGGCTCCTTTCTCGTCCGGACTAGCCGCGGACGCGATCACGGATCACATTCCTGTCGGGGTTGGCGGAATCCTCAGCGCCCCCCGCGTCCCACCCGGCCTCGGCAATGATTCGCCTCATCGACGTCTATAAATCGTTCGGACCGAAACGCGTTCTCCAAGGATTTAGCCTCGACGTCGTCGAGGGCGAGACGATGGTTATCATCGGCTACTCCGGAACGGGTAAGTCGGTGGCGATCAAGCACATTGTCGGTCTGCTCGAGCCTGACTCCGGCCGCGTCATCGTCGACGACTTCGAGGTGCCGCTGCTCTCCCGCCGCGAGTTGTACAAGTTGAGGGCGCGCATTGGTTACGTCTTCCAGTTCGCCGCGCTCTTCGACTCGTTCACGATCGGCGAGAACGTCGCGATGGGCCTGCGAAAGCAGCAGGAGTTGACGGAGCGCGAGATCCAGAACCGTGTGCACGAGGCG
Organism: Gemmatimonadaceae bacterium; assembly: GCA_036002925.1. Lineage (GTDB taxonomy): Bacteria > Gemmatimonadota > Gemmatimonadetes > Gemmatimonadales > Gemmatimonadaceae > JAQBQB01. The sequence continues at coordinate 799 of DASYSU010000039.1, forward strand.
CTCGAGCTGGTCGACCTGCCGGCCGTTGCCGATCGATATCCCGCCGAGCTGTCGGGCGGAATGCGGAAGCGCGTCGGTATCGCACGTGCAATCGCGCTCCGACCCAAGTACATCCTGTATGATGAACCCACCACCGGGCTCGATCCGGTCACCAGCGCCGTGATCGACACGCTCATGATTCGGATGCGTGAGAAGCTCGGCGTAACGGGAATCGTCATCACGCACGACATGCGAAGCGCGTACACGGTCGGCAGCCGCATTGCGATGCTGTACGAAGGACGCGTTCGCCAAGTCGGCACGGTCGACGAGATCAAGCACACGACCGATCCGCTCGTGCGCCAGTTCATCGAAGGAAAACCTGACCTCGAATTCGAGAGCGAAAGCGAGGAGCAAGTCGTCTAGTGCGGCGAAGCCACGCGCGCGATGAGACCTCGGCGGGCGGCGTCGTGTTTCGCATGGACGCCGGCCAGCCGTTGTATCTCCTCATCCGCGACAGCTACAAGAATTGGGGATTTCCAAAGGGTCATGTCGAGAGCGGTGAGCAGGCCGAAGCCGCGGCTCTCCGCGAGGTCAAAGAGGAAACGGGCCTCGCCGATCTCGCCATTCGTGCGCCGATCGATACGATCGACTGGTTCTTTCGCTTTCGTGGTCAGCTCATTCACAAGGTCTGTCATTTCTATTTGATGGAGACCGCCGACGCGACGACGTCGCCGCAGCGGGCCGAAGGAATCACGGCGTGTCGCTGGACGCGATTCGAGGACGCACAATCGCTCATCTCGTACGGCAACGCGCGCGAGTTGCTTCGCCGCGCGCAGGAGATGTTGACCGCGATTCTGTCCACCTGACATGGCAAGCGCGACGCAGCCCGTGAGCGCGGCCGACCGGGCAGCAACGCCGGCGATCGTCGTCTTCGCGCAACGCGCGCGAACCCGAACGCTGATCAAGGCGATATTCCCGCGGCGAAAAACGCGCGTCGTGCTGGCGCGCACGCTCGAGGACTTCGAGGCGGCATTCAAGGTCAACCTCATCGACGCCGCGGTGGTCGACGTCAGCGCGGCCCAAGAGGATACGTGGCGCGTCGCCGCGCTGGCGCGAGAGTACCCCAGCGTTCCGTTCTTCGGCCTCGCCGCGCTTCGCGCCGCCGAGGGACCGGCGCTGGCGCAGTGCGCGAGCTACGAGTTCGCGGACGTTTTGGTCGAGGGCGTCGACGACGCCGCGGCGCGCGAGATCGTTTCCCACGCAAGCTTCTCGGCGCGCTTCGCGCGTGCTCTCGACCATCCACCACAGCGCCTGTCGCTCGATGCGCCGCTCCAGCGCTCCGCATGGCGATTCATCGTCTCGCACGCGGGACGCCCGGTGCGAACCTCCGCGCTCGCGCGCGTGCTGCACGTGACGCGCGAGCACCTGAGTCGGTCGTTCGCCTCAGGTGGCGCGCCAAACCTCAAGCGCATCATCGACCTCGTCCGCATTGTCTCGGCGGCGGAGCTCGCGAAGAACCCGGGCTACGATCTGCGAGACGTCGCCAATGTCCTCGGCTTTGCTTCGTCGTCGCACTTGTCGAGCACGGCGATGCGCGTTGTCGGGACAAAACCGACATCACTAGCCCGTCTGCGAACGGTTGATCTCGTCGACCGCTTCGTCAAAGGACATGGACGTAGTCGCGGTTGAGAGCAGTGATCAGTCATCAGTTATCAGTCGTGAGCCTCCAATCTCAGTCATCAGTCATCAGTCATCGGTCGTCGGTCGTCAGTTGTCAGCTGAGAACTGCAACTGACAACCACAACTGAGAACTTCGACTGAGAACTGAGTCGTCAAGCTGACGACTGAAAACTCACGACTGACAACTCACTATCGTCCATTAGTCGTTGTGCTTTCCGGGGTGAGTTGCCGCTCGAGGTAGACCAAATATCCTCCGAGCAGTCGCTGCACTCCTTGGATTCGGTTGGAGAGGTCGGCGTGGGCTTGCAGCGGGACGAGGTCGGCTTGCCGGAGGATTGCCAGTTGCGTCTCGAGCCGGAGAAGCTCGCGTTTTGCGGTGCGATAGAGTTGCCGTTGTTCGGGAGCAGTGTAACGTCCATAGCCGTCGGCGATGGCGCTCGCGGCGGACAACGCGGTCAAGATGAGCTGATCGGTGGCGACCTTGGTTTCGCGCCGAGCGCTTTGGCGAGCGGCTTTGACGACGTCGGCAGCGAGGGAGACCGCCTCCTGCCATACCTTTAGGTCCTTTATGCTGGCTGCCATGGCGGTAAGATGAGGGCGCCGAAGGATTTGGCGGCATCGAACGGTTGCAGCCGGTGCGAGAAACGCGCATCCGGGAGAAGGTCGTGCTTGCAGGGAAGGGCCTCCTTGTGATATTTTTCACAAGCCGAAAACGCACCCCCACGCCGCTCCGATTTCCGACCCCACCGTATGGCAACTGACACCACACTCCGCCCCGGCGAGATCAAGGACATCCTCCTCCGCGAGATCGAAGCCGCCGACCTCCACGAGCTCGATGTCGAAGAGGTTGGTACTGTCCTCGAGGTCAAAGACGGCATCGCGCGCATCTACGGCCTCCAGAAAGCCATGGCTGGCGAGATGTTGCAGATCACCGCGTCGGAGACCGGGAATCAGGTAACCGCGCTCGCGCTCAACCTCGAGGAGGACAACATCGGTTCCGTCGTTCTCGGCGACTACCTCCAGCTCAAGGAAGGCGACGAGGTTCGACGCACCGCTCGCGTGCTCGAAGTGCCGGTCGGTCCGGAGATGGTCGGTCGCGTCGTCGACGCGCTTGGTCGGCCAATCGACGGGCTCGGCGACATCAATGCGAAGCACACGCGAAAGGTGGAATCGAACGCGCCTGGCATCATCGTTCGGCAGCCGGTGCGAGAGCCTTTGCAGACGGGCATCAAAGCCATCGACTCGATGATCCCGATCGGACGCGGACAGCGCGAGCTGATCATCGGCGATCGCGCGATCGGCAAGACCGCGGTCGCGGTCGACACGATCATCAATCAGAAAGGCCAAGGCGTCATCTGCGTCTACGTCGCGATCGGCCAGAAGGCGTCGACGGTGGCATCGGTCGTGGAGCGGCTCAAGAGCGCCGGCGCGATGGAGTACTCGATCATCGTCGTCGCGTCGGCGTCCGATCCGGCGCCGATGCAATACATCGCGCCCTACTCCGGCTGCGCGATGGCCGAGTACTTCATGTACAACGAAGGGAAGCCGACGTTGTGCGTGTACGACGATTTGTCGAAGCAAGCCGCGGCATATCGCCAGCTGTCGCTCGTGCTGCGTCGTCCGCCGGGACGCGAAGCGTTCCCCGGCGACGTGTTCTATCTCCACTCCCGCTTGCTCGAGCGCGCGGCCAAACTGCGCGAGGACGACGGCATCGTCGACGGTAAGACGATTCTGAAGGCCGGCGGATCGCTCACCGCACTGCCGATCATCGAGACGCAGGCGGGCGACGTGTCGGCCTACATTCCGACGAACGTCATCTCGATCACCGACGGCCAGATCTTCCTCGAGTCCGACCTGTTCTTCGCGGGCGTTCGTCCAGCGATCAACGCCGGCATCTCGGTATCACGCGTCGGTGGATCGGCGCAGATCAAAGCGATGAAGACCGTCGCGGGTCGCCTTCGTCTCGACCTGGCGCAGTTCCGCGAGCTCGAGGCGTTCTCCGCGTTTGCGTCGGACCTTGACGCCGCAACGCGACGCCAGCTCGATCGCGGCGCGCGCACGGTCGAAGTATTGAAGCAGGGTCAGTATCAGCCGATGCCGGTCGAGCAGCAGATCATGATCATCTTCGCCGTCACGAACGGATTCATCGACGACGTTCCGGTGAATCAAGTCCGCGAATGGGAGCGCAGCTTCCATCAGTTCATGGCGAAGGATTATCCCAACGTCGGCGACGCGCTTCGCAACGGCAAAGTGTTGACGAAGGAGATCGAAGCTGATCTGCGTCGTGCGATCGAGGCGTACAAGAAAGGTCCCGGCAGTCCGAAGACCAGCGCTCCACGTGTCGAGGAAGCCGTTCGATAATGGCTAAGGGTCGCGAGCTCAAAGGCCGCATCAAGTCCGTCGAGAACACGCGCAAGATCACGCGCACGATGGAAATGGTCGCGACGTCGAAAATGAAGCGCGCGCAGGATCGCGTCGCGGCTGCGCGGCCGTACGCGCAAGCGTTGCGTGACGTCATCGGAAGTCTCTACTCGCCGGAGCTCGCCGAGCAATTTCCGCTGCTGCGACAACCGGCGCAAATGAAGCGCGTCGCGGTCATCGCGCTCACAGCCAATCGTGGCCTGGCCGGCGCGTTCAACGCCAATCTGATCAAGGAAGCCCGCACGACGATCCTTGGCCTCGAGGCCAAGGGCATCGCCGTCGACTTGCACGCGATCGGGAAGAAGGGTCTCGGGTATTTTCGCTACGTCGGTCGCGAGGCTGTCTCGAGTCGGACCGACATCAGCGACCGTCCGACGGCCGTGAATGCTGCCGAGATCGTGAACGATCTCACCGAAGCGTTCGCGCGGGGCGAGATCGACGCGGTGTACATCATCTATCCCAACTTCAAATCCGTGTTGTCGGCGCCGCCGGCCACGGTGCAGATACTTCCAGTGCAGCCGCCGGAATCCGGCGCCAAGCAGCGCGATTACATTCTCGCGCCCGACGCGCAAACGATCCTGGGTGAGCTGCTTCCGCTGTACGTACGAAACTCCGTCTATCGCGCGCTGGTTGAGATGACCGCGGCGTTCTACGCAGCGCAACGCACCGCGATGAAGAACGCGACGGACAATGCGACAGACATGCTCAAGATTCTCGGCCGGACGTACAATCGTGCGCGTCAGGCCACCATCACGCAGGAGATCGCCGAGATCGTCGGCGGCGCAGCAGCACTACAGGGTTGAGGGTGGAGGGTGGAGGGTTGAGGGAAGGATGGCGCGTTCGGCGCTGAACCGCATAGGTGTACGAGTCAAACGCAGTTCACAATGTCGTTGAGCGGCGCAACGCGCCGCGCACATCCCCTCAACCCTCTACCCTCCACCCTCCACCCTGCTCAATTACACTCAGGACTTTCATGGCAACCGCGACCGGCATTCATAACATCGGAAAAATCGTTCAGGTCATCGGCCCCGTCGTCGACGTCGAGTTCGAGGCGGAGCATTTGCCTGAGTTGTACAACGCCCTCGAGATCACGGCGACGGCCGAAGACGGCTCGACTGTTCGCGTTGTCGCCGAGGTGCAGCAGCACATTGGGCGCAATCAGGTGCGGGCGGTCGCGATGTCATCGACCGATGCGGTCGTGCGCGGCATGGAGGTCGTCGACACCGGCGGAGCGATCTCGGTGCCCGTCGGTGCCGCGGCGCTCGGCCGAATCCTCAACGTGCTGGGTGAGCCAATCGACAACGGCGCGCCGATTCCCAAGGACACGCTCCGTTGGCCGATCCATCGCAAGCGTCCGGACTTCGTCAACCTGGAGCCGAAGACGGAAATCTTCGAGACCGGCATCAAGGTCGTCGACTTGATCGCGCCGTTCGTGAAGGGCGGAAAGATCGGTCTGTTCGGCGGCGCCGGCGTCGGCAAAACGGTCGTCATCCAGGAGCTGATCAACAACGTCGCCAAGGGACACGGCGGCCGGTCGGTGTTCTGCGGCGTGGGCGAGCGCACGCGTGAGGGGAACGATCTCTATCTCGAGTTCAAAGAAGCCGGCATTCTGAATCAGGTCGCGCTGATCTACGGCCAGATGAACGAGCCGCCGGGTGCGCGCCTACGCGTCGGGCTGTCAGGTCTGACCGTCGCTGAGTATTTCCGCGATCAGGAAAACGCCGACGTGTTGGTGTTCATCGACAATATCTTCCGCTTCACGCAGGCCGGCTCCGAAGTGTCGGCGCTGCTCGGTCGTATGCCGAGCGCGGTGGGTTATCAGCCGACGCTCGCGACGGAGATGGGCGATCTGCAAGAGCGCATCACGTCGACGCGCAACGGATCGATTACCTCGGTGCAAGCGATCTACGTTCCTGCCGACGACATCACTGATCCGGCGCCGGCGACCGCGTTCGCTCACCTCGACGCGACCGTCGTGTTGTCGCGCGCGATCACGGAGCTCGGCATCTATCCCGCCGTCGATCCGCTCGCGTCATCGTCGCGAATTCTCGACGCGCAGTTCATCGGCGATCGTCACTACACCGTGGCAACCAGTGTCCAGCGCATTCTGCAGCGCTACAAGGAACTCCAGGACATCATCGCGATCCTTGGCATGGATGAGCTCTCGGAAGACGACAAGAAGATCGTCGGACGCGCGCGCCGAATTCAGCGCTTCATGTCGCAACCGTTCGCCGTCGCCGAACAATTCACCGGCATCCCGGGCAAGTACGTGAAGCTCGAGGAGACCGTCTCGTCGTTCGAGCGTGTCGCGTCGGGCGAGTTCGACAACTTGCCCGAGCAGGCGTTCTTCATGGCCGGCGGTATCGACGACGTCGTCGAGAACGCGAAGAAACTGCAGAGCTGAGCGAGCCCACCATGCTGAACGTCTCGGTGATCTCGCCCGAAGCCATTTTGTATCAGGGGACGACGGATTCCGTCGTCGCGCCTGCGTTCGACGGCGAGGTCGGCATCCTGACCGGTCACGCGCCGATGATGACGTTGCTCGGCAAGGGTGTGCTGCGATTGGGAACCGGCGGTGGTCAGCGGTTCAACGTCGACGGTGGGTTCTTGCAGGTCGTCGACAACACCGTCCGTGTAGTGACCGAAAAGGCATCGGTCGCATAACGTCGACCGAGGTCAAAGGAAAAAGAAAGGCCGGCGAGCGCCGGCCTTTCTTTTTGTTGGCGCATAGTCGCGTCACGGCTTGGTCATGATGACCTGGATGACGCCGTTCAAGTTGCCCGCGCCGAACCGCGTCTGCGCCTCTGCGGCCGTGTAGTATTTGAGCGACGTCGTCGTGCTCACGACGAGCTGCTTGAGCGTCTCGCTCGAGCCCACGTGCTGCGAGTCGATGAACACCTGGACGTCGATTGGCTGTGCCGGAGCCGAGTTGTTCAGGCTGCCGACGGTTGCCGCAGTTCGGGCCATCAACCATTCAGGATGCAGCCGGTGAACAACGTCCCAGAGGTTCGTCGCTTGGACCCTCGTCATGTCTTCGGCGGTGATCACCGTCGAGTCGTGACGGGGGGATGTGCTTCCAGAGCTGGCCGCGCCGGCACACGCGGTCGCGATGAGCACGAGAGCGACGAATACCAGTCGGCGACGTGCGGATTGAAGCATGTGGCCCTCGAAGCGATGGCGTGAATGTAGGACGCCCTTTTTCCGCGGCGCCCGCGCAAACGTGTTCGCCGGGGCCGCCCCGCGCAAGTTGCCGAGCTTCGTGTGTTTGTCGCCCAGTGGATGCGCTAGACGGGCCCATCGTGCACGATGCTTGCTCGACATGACGCGAGCCTTCAGCGGACGTGGTTATGCACGCGACACTCATCGGTGTTTCTCGGATCGTTTCAGCGAGCAGTAGTTTCGCGCGGGCAAGCGTCACTGCAGCCACCTTAGTGGTGACATCACTCGCCGCTGCCGGCGCGCAAATGCCTGGCGCGCCCGTTCTCCAGAATGCTTGGGCAACGCCGGGGATCGTTGGCGCTCTCAACATCGCGGGAGGCTCGAACGGCCAAGCGTACGCGGCCGCTGCGTCTTGGGCGCCCGGCACTGGACGCTTCCAACTCAGCGGCGGGTTTGGCTCGCGTCGAGTGACAGGAGTCGGCTCTCGTGGCGTGTATGGCGCTCGGCTGGCGATGCCGTTTGGCGGCTCAGCGAGCAATCTCGGTTTCGCCGCGTTTGCGGGCGTGGGCGGGGGCTCGGGCGCGAAAAGCACCGGCGCCGATTCTGCGGCGAGCACGACACAAGTGCCGGTTGGCGTCGCGATCGGCTGGCGACGCGCCCTCGGCGGGACGCACGGTGTTTCGTTGTACGCGTCGCCGTCGTACGTGTTCTACTCTGGCGGGGCGAAGAGCAGCGGACTCGTGCGTACGGCGGTCGCAGCCGACGTTGGGATTACGCCGTCGTTCGGGTTGACGGCGGGAATTGAGTTCGGTCAGAATCGAAGCACCGCCGTTGGCGGAACGAGCGGGACATTGTACGGCATAGGGTTAGCCTATGCGCTTGGACGCCGGTAGGTGGCGTATGACTTGCCTTTAAAGCCTCTGATGGTGCGCGGCTGAGCGCGCGCCGCACCACTCACGAAGCACACGGGCAGGCCATGCAGAATGCCAAATTACCACCGATCTTGGTGGTCGACGACAACCACGATAACGCTGAGATCATTCGTCAGTACCTCGAGATGCGAGGCTACCCGATCACGGTCGCGCATAGCGGGGACGAGGCGCTTGCCGTCTTCGAGAACGTGCGCCCAGCGGTCGTCTTGCTGGACGTGATGATGCCCGGACGGGACGGCTGGGAGGTCTGCCGCATCATGAAGCAGCATCCGACGCTTGGACGGACCATGCGCGTGATCATGGTAACCGCGCTCGACGAGTGGCAGGACAAGCGGGAGGCGTTGCAGATTGGCGCGGATGATTACGTTGAGAAGCCCTTCGATCTTCCCACACTCGCCGCGACCGTGCAACGCAACCTCGCCATGCAGCGTGCGATGGCATCGTGATCTCTAGCGCGAGGAGCGCGTGAGCGAATCGATCCTGCTCACCGATTCCGATGAATCCGCGCTCGAACCGGCCGTGCGGCAGCTCGAAGGCTGGTCCATCGAGCGGGTGAGGGCGGGGGAACTGGCCAATGCGGTCGCGGCGCGTCCAGGCGTGCGCGCCGTTGTCGTGGCGTCGAACAGTCCCGAGGTCTTACGCGCCGTCGTCGAGCGCGCGCACAGCTGTGGTGTGCCCGTCGTCGTTGCCTGCGCCGACGACACGGCTCGGCGCCGCGCGGTCGAGCTCAAAGCGGAAGAGTGGTACCGGTGTCCGGCCGACGCGTCGGAGATCGCGCAGCGAATTCGCGCGGCGGTCGGACGCGGATCGCCTCCGGGGATCTCGGACGATCGCGTCGACCGAGTCGAGTACGAACAGATGCTGCACGATTCGCTCACCGGGCTTCCGACGCTGCCTGTGATGATCGAGCGGTCACGGAGTCTGTTCAAGGAACGGGGCGAGCTCGTCGTCCTTTATCTCAACTTCGTTCGCTACTCGAAGATCGAGGAGATCTACGGTTGGGAAAAGCTCGACGCGGTTCTCGAGACGACCGCCGCGGCGGTTCGCGAATTTCTCGATGACACCGCATTGAGCACGTCGCGGCTGATGGTGAGCTTCACGAACGACGACGACTTCATCTTCTTCCACGTGCCGGCAACCGGTGTCGCCGCGGCATCCGAGAACGAGATCACCGACATGGTGGCGAGGCTTCAACGCCATGTCGGTGGACGCATCGAGGCGCAACACGGTGAAGACATCGCCGCGCTGTTCGACATTTACGTCGGTCGGGCGCATGTGTACTACAATCCGAAGATCCGCCTCGAGCGGCTGATTTATCGCGGCATTCGCGAAGCTGCCAACGCGGCGCGATCGATCGAGGAACGCGAGCGCGGCCGCCGCGTGGCCGATCTCCGCTCGAGCCTGCGCGACCGCGCGGTTTACGTGGACTATCACCCGATCGTCGTCACCGAGACGCAAGAAATCTTCGGCTACGAGGCACTGGCGCGCGGCGTGATGCGCAGCCTCCGCAGTCCCGAAGTCATGTTCGACGTCGCCGCCGAGGCTGACTTGGTGTGGGAGCTCAGCCGGCTTTGTCGAAGCCGTGCGATCGAAGGAATCGAGACGCGGCTGCAACCGAACGAGCTGCTCTTCCTCAACGTCGACCCGCACGACTTCAGCGATCCGGCGTTCAATGAGGATGAGGTCAAATATCCGGAACGCGTGGTCATCGAGATCACCGAGCGCACCGCGATCAAGGACTACCCAAAGTTCCGCGAGCGCCTACGCATCTTTCGCGAACGCGGCTTCCGTTTTGCCGTCGACGACGCCGGGAGCGGCTACGCCGGTCTTGGTTCGATCGCCAACCTCGAGCCCGACTTCATCAAGCTCGACATCTCGCTCATCAACGCGATCGACACGAATTTCATCAAGCAGAATCTCGTCGAGACGATGGTGAAGTTCGCGAACGATCACGGTGCGATGGTGATCGCCGAAGGCGTCGAGCGCGCCGAGGAGTTCAAGGCTGTAAAAGAACTGGGCGTCCACCTGGTGCAAGGCTTCTTCCTGCACCGGCCGCTCCATCTGCCCTTGCCCGCGGTAGGGCAGTCTTCAGTCGTGAGTCGTCAGTGATCAGTTTTCCGACTCAGTTGTCAGCCGGAGTTGCCAGTTGGAGTCGTGAGTGGCAGTTGTCAGTTGACTGAGGACTCCAACTGAGAACTGATGCTGAAAACTTCGGCTGAGAACTGGGCCGGAAAGCTCACGACTCAAAACTGAGTACTGATTACTGAGCAAGAGTACTGCGGCTTCAGCCCCTCTCCAACAGTCGGTTCACGAGTTCGAACGACCGCTCAGCGGCTCCGAGTCCGCTGCGCACCAACGCGCGGGCGTAGTCGCCGGCCTCGCGGCGCACGGCGCTATCGAGGATCCACGCTCGTAGTCGCTTCGAGAGATCGGCTTCGTCCGATACTGGCGCGCCACCTCCGCGCTGCGCCAAGAGCGCGGCATCGCGGCTGTTGTCGTGTCGCGGCCCAAACAGCACGGGAACGCCGAACGCCGCCGGCTCGAGCACCGAGTGCAGCCCAGCCGCGTGGAACCCGCCCCCGACGAATGCAATGTCAGCCAGCGAGTAGAGCTCGCCGAGGATCCCCAGCCGATCGATGACGACGACATCCGCCTTGCCGGCGTTGGGATCGTCGAGACGAGCGACGGCCAACCCGGCGCTCGACGCCCACTCGAGTAGTGGTCCAATGTGGTTGGGATTCGGCTCGTGCGGCGCGATGATCAACCGCGCCGACGCTTCACCGTGACGCAGCGTCTCAAACGCGGGAAGAAGTGCGGCTTCATCCGCCGGCCACGTCGAGCCGGCGACGATCGTTGGCCGCGGGTCGCGAAGACGTGACAGCAGCGGACTAGCGCGATCGACTCGTTGCGCGCGCAACCATACCTGGTCATAGCGAGTATCACCGGTAATAACGATCACGTTCGAGCGCACGCCGAGCTGCACCAGTCGATCGGCGTCGGAGTCGTCGATCGCGCCCACGGCTTCGAGCGACGCGTAGGCATCGCGCAGCAAGGCCGACGCGGTCCGCGACCGCCGCGATGATCCGCGAGACAGCGTCGCGCTGATCATGCCGAGTCGCACGCCGCGCGTTCGTGCCTCGCGAGTGATGATCGGCCACACGTCGAGTTTAGAGAAGACGAGCGCTGTCGGCGCGAGCGACTCGAGCGCGACGCGCGCGTCACCGGGGGTGTCGAACGGCAAGTAGTCGCGAAAGTCGACGTCGAGCTCCCGGGCGAACGCGATGGCGCTCGGCGAGAAGTGGGTGTAGGCGAGCTGCGCGTCCGGCCGTCGGGCGCGCGTGAGCTCGAGGACCGGCCTCGCTTGCAACCCTTCACCGACGGACGGCGCGTGGATCCAGAGCAGCGGTCGCGCTCGATCGCGCTCCGTGGATCCCCAGGCTCGATACCGATCGCGGATGCCACGTCGGGCGCGGAGCGCGCGCAGAAACTTCGAGTCGCTATTTGGTGCGACGACCGCGGCGCCGCGCGCGAGCTGCGCGAGCGCGCCATAGCCGAGCTGCACGGGGAAGCGCACGATCGCTCAGGCCGGCGATGCTACTTCGGTTTTGCTTTGAGCGCCGCGTCGATCGCGGCGCTCACGTTCGCGTCGGCGCCCGCCAACGTCTGATTGCCCACGAAGAACGTCGGCGTCGAATTCACGCCTGCTTGTCTCGCGCGATCGCGATCAGCATCGATCAGCGCGAGCGTCGCATGTTGCGCCATGCACGCTCGCCACTGCGGCATGTCGACGCCCTTGGCTTTGGCGATCGAGTCGAGCTTGGGCCGCGGATCAGGCAACACTTCCCACGCCGTCTGACTCGCGAACAGCGTGTCGTGTAGTTGCCAGAACTTGTTCTGCACCGATGCGCACATCGCGGCTTCCGATGCCGGCAGCGCATTGCGATGCATGCTGAGTGGCATGTTCAGGAATGCGAGTCGTACGCGCCCCGTCTTTACGTAATCCCTGACGACTTTGGCATAGTTCGCGTCTTCCCACTGCTTGCAGTACGGACACTGGAAGTCGCTCGCCATGATCACCCAGATCGGTGCGGCTGAATCGCCGAGGATGCGGCCTCGATCGGCGCGATCGCTGATGCTGTCATGCGGCATAGCGCCGGTCGTCGTGACGGTCGGTGTGGTCGACGGAGTGACCGTCGTGCCGGCCGCGGATGCGGTCGATGTCTTTTCCACCGCGGCACCCGGACGCGAGCAGGCGGCAGCGATGGCAGCCGCAATGAAGCAACGAAGGATTGAAGAGGACATTGGCGTGGCGGTTGGGCGAGCGAGTCGAGTCATCGTCCCACGAAAACTACGCGTCGTGTGAGCGAGTCACAAACTCTTACACGACAATAACGTAGACGTGGCAATATGGCGAGCCGCATGGGGCATATCTCTTGCACCCTTGGGCGCGCTCGCCTGCGACTCTGGGCTTCGATCGATCACGTCGGAACAACTCGCACGACATGGGCACGACGCTCGAGTGGTATCGGGAAGGCGGACCGACGATGCTCCTCGTGCTGCTCGTCGGACTCGCGGGTCTCGGGATTCTGATCGAACGCTTTTACGTCGTCGTCATTCGGTCGAAGAACAATGGCCGCGCGTTCATCGAGCGCATCATTCAACTCGTTCACGCGGGCAAGATCGACGACGCGATCAAACAGTGCACGTCGTCGGCGGCGGCGTTGCCGGACATCGGACTGCTGATCTTGCGCAGCCGAAGCCGCAACGAAGTCGACCTGCAGCGTGTCGCCGACGCGTCGGCGCTTGCGGTGCTGCCGAAGCTCACGCACCGATTCCAGTATTTGGAAACGTTGGCAGTCGTCGCGCCGCTCATCGGTGTGCTTGGCACACTATCGGGCTTTCATCGCGCGCTCTTGGCCGACAGTTCCGGGACGCAAGGATCGATCGCTCAGGGATTGGCTCGCGCACTGACGCCGACAATTTTCGCACTTGGCGTATCAGCCTTCCTGGTACTCGGTCGCGCATACCTCGTCGGCCAAGCGGAGTCGATCACGGCGCACATTCACGAGTTCTCGGCGCGACTGATCAATGCGCTCATCGGTCAGCCCGACGTTCGGCTCGGTCATCGCTGAGCACGTGGCGTTGCGCGAAACGTTTCGAGAATTATTGCGTATGCTTCCCCTGGGGAGGCGTGCCGGATAGCCTTCTTCGTTGGACGGGCGCGCGCAATTGTCGTCGCCCGCTTTCTTCTTCACCATCGCTCGTGCCGTATCGCGCGCTCGCGCTCTTCATCTTCGCGTTCGTTGCCAGTGCCGCCCAGGGCCAGGGATTGCAGATCCCCGCGCCGCAGGGATACGTCAACGATTTCGCGCACGTCATTCCCGCCGCGAACGCCAACACGATCAAAGCGATCATCGACGACGTCCGCGCCAAGTCCGGCGGCGAGATCGTCGTCGTCACGCTGCCCGACTTACACGGGCGGCCGATCGAAGACGTCAGCTTGCAGATCGGTCGCGACTGGAAGGTCGGAAAGAACGCCAAACCGGGAGATCCGGCTCGCAACACCGGCGTGATCATTCTCGTCGTCCCCAAGGAGACGAGCAGCGATCAGCGCGGCCATGTTCGAACCGAAGTGGGTTATGGCGCCGAAGGGTTCATTACCGACGCGACGACCGGCGAGATTCGCGACGAGGCGTTGACGCATTTCAGGCAAGGCGACTACGGCGGCGGCATCGAGCTGATGACGTTGCGTGTGGCGCAACGCTACGCGAACGAATTCCATTTTACGCTCGACAGCGCATTCCAGGAGCAGCCGCAGGCCCGGTCGCCTCCGCGGCGGCGCAGCAGCGGCGGCATTCCTCCGATTGTCTGGGTGCTGTTGCTGTTCTTCATTCTGTCCATGCTCGGCGGCGGGCGCAGGCGCGGCTGCTTGCCGATCTTCCTTCCGATGGGCGGTTGGGGTGGTGGCCGCGGCGGTGGTTGGGGCGGCGGTGGGTTCGGTGGCGGATTTGGAGGAGGCGGTGGCGGCGGAGGATTCGGCGGTTTCGGCGGTGGTGGAGGATTTGGCGGCGGCGGCTCCAGCGGATCTTGGTGACCATGGCGCGAATGACTCTCGAAGAACTCGTCTCGCAGTTGCGCGCCGCCTACGGCACAGCGCTGCGTTCGATTGTGCTTTATGGATCGGCGGCGGCCGGCGAGCATATTCCCAAGCGCTCCGACTACAACGTGCTCGTCATCGTCGACTCACTCGACTCGGGGCGCTTGACGGCGGCGTCGGCAGCATCGCGAGCGTGGACCGAAGCTGGAAATCCCGCTCCACTCACGCTCACGACCACCGAGTGGCGCGGGTCGTCCGATATCTTCCCGATGGAGTACGCTGACATCCTCGAGCGCCATCGCGTGCTGTTCGGCGATCCGCCATTCGACGGCATCAGCGTCGACCGAAAGGATCTCCGTCTCCAGCTCGAGCAGGAAGCGATGGGGAAGGTCATCAAGCTTCGTCAAGGCGTGTTGGCGTCGGGCAACGACAATCAACGCCAACTCGAGTTGCTTACCGCGAGCGTCAGCTCCGTGATGGTCGTGTTCCGCGCGTTCCTTCGGTTGCTCGGCACGACGCCACCGTCGGACAACGTCGCGCTTGCCGAAGCGGCCGCACGCGAAGCCAGCTTCGACGCGACGTCGTTCGCGCGCGTCGTGCGACACGTTCGCGGAAAAGATCAGCTCAAACCCGGCGACGTCGGACCGGTTCTCTCGGGGTATCTGCACGGAATGGAGCAGCTCGTCTCGTATCTCGATCACTACCAACCGAGCGCGTAACGCTGTCACTTCACCGCCCAAACTCCGTAGTATCTTCCACCGTTCCACCGTTCCACCGTTCCACACATCAACCAGGACCGACAATGAAACGCTGGCTCGCACTTTCGCTTCTGCTCCTCCTGGGCGCGTGCGGCTACAACCGCATCCAGTCGCTCGACGAGCAGGCCGCCACGGCGCAGGGTCAGATCGAAGTTCAGTTACAACGTCGCGCCGATCTGATTCCCAATCTCGTGAACACCGTCAAGGGCTACGCGCAGCACGAGGAAGCGGTATTCACGCAAGTGGCGCAGGCGCGGTCAGGACTGTTGGGCGCCGTGCAAGCGCACGACCCGGAGCAGATGGCCAGTGCAAACGCGCAGCTCACCGGCGCGCTCGGACGATTGCTCGTCGTGTCCGAGGCGTACCCGCAGCTGAAGGCGGACCAAAGCTTTCTCCGTCTGCAAGACGAGTTGACGGGAACGGAGAATCGGATCGCGGTCTCGCGCAACGACTACAATCAAACCGTGAACGCGTACAACGCGTACATCCGGCAATTCCCGGCGGTGATCACGGCGAAGGTGACGGGCGCCAAGTCGCGGAAGTATTTCACCGCGACTGGGGGAGCACAGGAAGGACCACCGCCGGTTGACTTCTCGAAACCGACGCCGCCGAAACCATAGCGACGCCTATCGCTAACTGACTGGCTTCGGAAACAACGAGGCTCCTTTCGCCACGCGCCATCCGGTCACGTCGATCGAGTGGACGTCCGCGAAACGAAAGTCCTCGACGCGTCCCGGTCCGCCGAGTTGCACCCAGAGCTCTTGCGCCTTGGTCGGCATGAACGGCGCGAGATGGATCGCGTGTCGCGCGAGTTGGCGAATGATCGCCGCGAGTACGGACTCGAGCTGCGCGCGGTTTTCCGGATTCTTTGCCAGCGCCCACGGCTGGCTCGATTGAACGAACTCGTTGCCGCGCGACACGCACGCCATGACGCGCTTGAGTCCCTCGTGCAACAGGAACCCGCGTCGACCATCCATCGCGGCATGATACTCGGCGAGATCCGCCGCGTCGGCTCGGTCGAGGTCGACCGGCGCACCCGCGGGAACCACGGCGCCGCAATATTTCTCCACCATCGAGATCGCCCGGCTCGCGAGATTGCCGAGCGAGTTCGCTAAATCGGAGTTGTACCGGTCGTCGAAGCGTTCGTACGAGAAGCTGCCGTCGGCGTCGAACGGCACTTCACGCAAGAGAAAGAATCGCAACGCGTCGGCGCCGTATCGATCGATCGCCTCGTCGACATCGAGACGAACACCGGCGGACTTGCTGAAACGCTCGCCCGACAGCAGAACGAACCCGTGCGCCCACACACGCTCGGGCAGCGGCAACTCGGCGGCTTGGAGCATGGCCGGCCAGATCACGCAATGGAGACGCGTGATGTCCTTGCCGATGACGTGCAGCTGCGCCGGCCATCTCGTCTTGTATCCCGGCTCGGGAAAGCCCGTTGCGGTGAGGTAGTTCGGCAAGGCGTCGAACCAGACCCAGGTCCCTTGCTCTTCGCCCGTCGAGAGTTGGAGAGGGAAGGGGATGGCCCAGGCGAGACGCGACCGCGTGATGGAGATGTCCTCGAGGCCCTGGTCGAGCAGCGAGAGAATTTCGTTGCGGCGTGTTTCAGGCGCGAGGAAATCCGGCCGCTCGTCGAACAGGCGACGCAGGAATCCTTCGTAGCGCGTCAGACGAAAGAACCAATTCCGCTCCGTCGTCCACTCGAGAGTGCGCGTTGGATGCAGAATGCACTTGCCATCCACGATCTCGTTGTCGCGCTTGAACAGCTCGCAACCCACGCAATACCAGCCCTCGTAGCTCTTCTCGTAGAAGTCGTCGGGGCTGTTGTCGTGGATCCGCTTGATCAGCGCGCGAACGCCGCGTTTGTGTCCCGCTTCCGTGGTGCGCATGAATCGGTCGAACGACACCGACAAGCGTCGCCACATCGCATCGAACCGCGTGGCGATCTGATCGACGAACTCCTGCGGCGACACGCCGCGCTCGGCGGCGGCCTGCGCGACCTTCTGGCCATGCTCGTCGAGGCCCGTGAGAAAATAGACCTCGTCGCCGCACAATCGGTGATACCGCGCGATCACGTCGGCGCCGATCTTTTCATAGGCGTGGCCGATGTGCGGGTCACCGTTGGCGTAGTCGATCGCGGTGGTGAGATAGAACTTTCCACTCGCCACCTAGGACTCGCCTCCCTGTGCGGGCGGCGTCGAATCCGACGAGCCATCACGCGGCCCGCGACCGGGACGATTGCGCCGTCCGCCGCGACGGCCGCGACGACGATTGGGTCGTCGCTCCCGCGCGTCGGACTGCGCCGTCGACGGCGACGCGACCGTCTCGACGACGTCGGGTGCCTGCGCATCGGCGATGATGACCTCGTCGGAGATCGCCTCATCCTCTTCTGCTTCGCCCATCTCCTCGATCGCCTCCGTCTCCTCGCTCGCTCGGGACGGAGTGACCGCCGCGATCACAGGCAGCGGAGCCCCTGCGGCTTCCGCCTCTTCGCGCAGTTCGGCGAGCAGGATCGTACGCACCTCGCCGTCTTCGCCGCGCAACACTACGCGTTCGCGAAAGATGTCGTTCGACACGACTTTCTCCTCGCCGCGCTTCGTCTTGATGATCTTGCCTTCCTTTGGAAATCGCTTGCGGCTCTGGACGTAGAATTCGTGCTCGTAGCGGAGACAGCACATCAGCCGCCCGCACGCGCCAGAGATCTGCGAGGGATTGAGCGACAGTCGCTGATCCTTCGCCACGCCGAGGTTGACGGGACGCAGCTCCGGCAGCCATGACGAAGAGCAGTACTGCCGCCCGCACCGTCCGATGCCGTCGAGACGCTTTGCCTCGTCGCGCACGCCGATCTGCTTCAACTCGATACGTGTGCGAAACATCGACGCCAGCTCGCGCACCAGCGTTCGGAAATCGACGCGCTTATCGGCGGTGAAGTAGAGCGTCAGCTTCTTGCGATCCCACTGCCACTCGGCGTCGGACAGTTTCATGACGAGCGCATTCGACTTGACGCGCTCCATCGCTCGCCGTCGCGCGTCTTCATTCAGCGCGCGCATCTCCTCGGCGCGCTTTACCTCGTCCGGTGTCGCGAGGCGTCGGACTTTCTTGGTCGTCCCCGCTTCGCCGTAGCCGTGCGGAGTTCCGGCGTTGCGCTTCTGCGCCAGCTCGCCGTGCGCATGCACGATACCGAGATCCTCCCCACGGTCGGCGTCGACGATGACCGCCGCTTTGAGCGGCGGAAGCTCGTCGGGCTCCCAGAGGAAGAAATCCTTACGGTTGCCTTTGAATGCGACTTCTATGAGATGCAATGCTGGCTGCTGGTGACTGGTGCTGGTTGCTGGTGACTGGTGCTGGTAGCTGGTTGTCGCGCTGTTGGCAGTAACCAGTAACCAGTAACCAGTAACCAGTAACCAGCAACCAGCAACCACCCTCCGTACCTACCGACTCTACTCTAAGTACTGTCCCATGCGCATGAACTTGTCGCGCCGGCGACGAACGAGCTTGTCGGGCTTGTAGCGACGGAGATCCTCGAGTTGTTGTATGAGCGTGTCGTGCACCGCCAACGCGGTGCCCTCGTAGTCCGCGTGCGCGCCACCGTTCGGCTCAGCGATGATCTGGTCGATCACGCGGAGCTCGAGCAGGTCGCGCGCGGTAATGCGCAACGCCGTCGCCGCCTTCTCACGCATCTCTTGACTCTTACCATCCTTCCAAAGAATGGCAGCGCACCCCTCGACGGTGATCACCGAATAGACCGCGTTCTCGAGCATGTTCGTGCGGTCGGCAACGCCGAGCGCCAAGGCACCGCCCGAGCCGCCTTCACCGATCACCGTTGCGATGATCGGCACCTCGAGCCGGCTCATCTCGAAGAGATTGCGCGCGATCGCTTCCGACTGGCCGCGCTCCTCGGCGCCAAGTCCGGCCCATGCACCCATCGTGTCGATAAACGTGATGACCGGCACGTGGAATTTTTCGGCGAGCTTCATCAAGCGAAGCGCCTTCCGATATCCCTCCGGATGCGGCATGCCGAAGTTACGTCGCAGAATCTCTTTCGTGTCGCGGCCGCGCTGCTGGCCGATCACCATCACCGTCTCGCCGTCGAGTCGCGCCCAGCCGCCCACGATCGCGGCATCCTCGCGGAATGCGCGATCGCCATGCAACTCGATGAAATCGGTGAACGCGAGCTGGATGTAGTCGAGCGTGAACGGACGCTTCGTGCTCCGAGCGACCTGCACGCGCTGCCACGCCGAGAGATTCTTGTAGATCTCTTCGCGCAGGTCGGCGAGCTTCTTCTCCAACGGCGCGATCTCTTCGACGACATCCAACTGCTGGCCGCCGGCGAGCCGTTTGAGCTCGTCGATCTGCTTCTCGAGCTCGACGATCGGTTTTTCGAACTCCAGTGTTGCGGATGTCCCCACGTCAGCTCCCGCGCACGAGACGAACGCGCTCCGTGCCCAGCACGTCGCGCAGATCGCGCAACGCCGCTGCCGAGACCGCGATCCTCAATGAGCGCGACCGCAGTCGGGCGCGCGTACCGCTTCCATCAGTCCACTGCACCTCGAGTGGCGGCGACGACGCGTGCGACGTCGAATGCGTGTCGACGACAGCGCGGACGTCGCGCATCAGCTCCGGCGTGAAATTGTGGCCTGCCGACAGATCGAGCGCTACCGCGACCTGCCCCGTGAGTCGCAGCTCGACAAACGGCGTCAACGACTCGACGATGAACGTCGGGTTGTCCACGTCTTGATCGCGCCGCGAATAGCTCCCCTTCAACAAGACAGGAACGTCCGTCTTTACCCGGTCGCCCAACAGCGTCCAGGCTTCCGGAAAGACCAGGACTTCGGAAGATCCCGAAAAATCCTCCACTGTCAACCGCGCGAACTCGGCCCCCGACCGCTTGCTGATCTGTTTCTTGATCGCCGTGACAACCACGCCGAGCGAGACGGGCTGGTCGGTCCACTTCCCGAGTTGCGCCACGGTATGCGTGGCGAACAGCTCGACCTCCAAGCGGAACGGCTCGAGCGGATGCCCCGAGATATAGAAGCCGAGGATCTCCTTCTCGCGCGTCAACCGCTCCGACTCCTGCAGCTCGGCAATGTTCGGGAGAAGGCGAGGCCCCTGCACCGTGGTGCTCTCATCGCCGCCGAGCAACGAGAACTGTCCGACCGCGGCCTCTTGCTGTTTGAGCGACGCTTCCTGCAACGCGCTGTCGAGCACCGCCCAATACTGCGCGCGATGTCCGCCCAGGTTGTCGAGCGCGCCCGAAGCGATGAGTGCCTCGAACACGCGCTTGTTGCAAAGGCGCAGGTCGACGCGATCGCACAAGTCGAAGAACGAATTGAACGGTCGCTCTCGC
>DASYSU010000040.1:0-6863 GCA_036002925.1 Gemmatimonadaceae bacterium
CCGACGCGCCCGCCGGCATGAGAGTGAACGCCGCGTAGCCGCACGCGCTATCGGCGGCCGCCGCGAGCACGCCGGCGTGCAGGAAGCCGTGCTGTTGCGTGAGATCATCGCGCACATCGAGCTCGATGTCGACTTCACCGGCGGCCACGCGAGCGAGACGCGCGCCGATCGTTGTCATGAATCGCTGGCGCGCGAAGCTGTTGCGAACGCGCGTGTCGAACTCCGGATCCTGTGGCGTCAATTGCGCTGATGACTTCACGCCGATTGCCTGCACGCGCAGCAGATCGGCGCGGCGCCAAAATCGACCAGCAGCCGGCGCAGCCATGACCCGTGCAGATGGTGCGCGCACAGAATCTTTCGGCAACGAACGCACGCTCCGCCGGAAATGAGATCGAAACGCCGGCCGCAGACGTCGCATTCCGTCACCATCTCGGTCTGTCGGAACAGCCGGAGCTTGCGACTCATGCGACGTCGATGCGGGCCGCCACGTCAGGGTCTCTTGTTGCGTGTGGTCTGCGGGCGAACTCGCGCGACCGTCCAGGCAACGATGGTCGCGCACCCACTCTGACCCGGCGGCGAGTATTGCGGCGGAGTCTCCGAGCCGTGGTACACCTCGATCGCGACGAGCTCCGACGGCTGCACATAGTTGTCGATGTCGCCCGGCGTCATCTGCTGCCAAAGCGTTCCATCCACATAAAAGTTGACGCATCCGCTCGTCGCGCTGCGGCCGTCGGTGATCGTGTAGGTTCTCCCGTCGCCGGTCGGGCTGATTCTCAACCCAGGATCCATGCGCATAACGTCACTGAACGAGAGCGACTGGTGATTGATCTGCTTGCCATCGTAGAAGCGGCCGAAACCCGACTGCTTGCGCTGGAGATAGCCGATGTCCGACAGGGCTTTGTCCTGCGCCGCTTCCACGCGCATGGTCTCGAGCATCGGAACGGCGTCGCTCATCGTGATGGTCGTCGCGGCGGGCGTGTTGGCCGACAACTCGACCGCGACCTCGGTGGCTGAATACCCAAGCTTTCGGACGTCGAGCGCCTGCGTTCCAGAAGGCAAACTATCGAGTACGAACTCTCCGTTCGGTTTGGTGATCGCCACCGTGCCGCCGCCTTGCAGCATCACGCGTGCGTCGCGCAATGGCTGTCCTCTCTTGTCGACGACTTTTCCGGTGACGCGCGCCGAGCCTTTGGCGTAGCGTTTGAGCTTTCCGCTGTCGGACTTGACCTCGACCACCGCCTGGTGTTGCGCGACGATGCTGAACGCTCGCAGGGCGACGAACCCATTCGTTACCTCAGCCGGAACCTCACCCGAGCTCACACCGTTGCGGAAGACCTGCACCTTTCCGCTCATATCGCCCGGCAGGCCGCAAATGCGATAGAACCCGCTCGAGTCGACGGGCGTCTCCCGCACGATCGGCTTCTTTCGACCGATGATGTCGACCTCGTTGTAAACCAACGAAACCTTCGAGCCCAAGGCGGGGCCGTTGGTGTCCGGATCGCGCACGAACCCAACGAGCACCGCGGGACCGCGAGCCCGCCATACGGAATTGCAGAGCGCCGAGGCCAACCGCTCGCCGCCCGGGATCGTGAGATCGAGCTCGTGCGACTGGCCGGCAACGAACGCGTACGCCGGCGTTCGCATCTGGATGCCGAGCGTGTCGAGCACGGGATGAAGCACCATGATACGATGCTGGCCCGGCGGAACGCTGTCGATGCGATAGTGACCGTCGGCGTTCGTCATGCCGCTCCGCGAGGCGCCTTCGACGATGACGTCCGCGCCCGCCAGCGGCGAGTTGTGGACGCTGTCCATCACGAAGCCTTGGACCGTCGAGAATGCGCTCGCCGTCGCGGCCGTCGCCGGCGCCGGCGCCGGGGGGACAGGTCGCTGAGCCTCGAGGCGATGCGATGGGGCACCGAGCGAGATGATGACCGTCGTGAGACCTACGGCCCAGCGCGTTGCGCGATTGGTGTGGGAGGTCGCGTGCTTCATGGGCAAACTACGAGTTGAGGAGAGGGGCTACCGCAAGTTATGAATGGAGTCGCGCGCCTTCTACCCCCCTTGGCGACCGGGGTTGCGATTGGTGGCCGAACGGAGACCCAACAATATCTTAACCCGACTGTCGATTTGCGTGGCGCCCGTTCGACTACTTGGAGCACGAACGCAGCCACACACACCATGGAGATCGACCGATGCAATACCTACTGCTCATCTACCAAAACGAACAACAAGCGGGTAGCCCAGCCGCCGCCGGCAACGGGGACGTGCGCGCCGAATACCGTGCGTTCACGGAAAGCATCGCCAAGTCCGGTCACTACAAGGGCGGCAACGCCCTCCAGCCAACCAACACCGCCACGACGGTGCGTGTTCGCGGCGGCAAGCGCCAGGCGACCGACGGGCCGTTCGCCGAGTCGCGTGAACAGTTGGGCGGATACTACCTCGTCGACGCGAAAGATCTCGACGAAGCCATTGGAATCGCGGAGCGAATCCCAGGCGCGCGGACAGGCTCGATCGAAGTGCGTCCGGTCATGACGATCCCGATGCCGTGAGCGCTGGGCTCGAACAGGAGATCGGCCGACTGTACAAGGCCGAGTCGCGCAGAATCCTCGCCACGCTCATCCGCCTCCTCGGTGACTTCGATGTTGCCGAGGAGGCGCTGCAAGATGCATTCGGCGCGGCATTGGAGCAGTGGCCGCGCGACGGGATTCCGTCGAACCCTCGAACGTGGTTGGTGAGCACGGGTCGTAATCGCGCTATCGACCGCCTACGGCGCGACGCTCGCTTCGTCGCCCAGGTCGACGAGCCGGTCGCGAGCACGCTCTCCGTCGATGTCGTCGAGCCGATCGAGAACGAGAGCGGCGTCGAAGATGATCGGCTGCGATTGATCTTCACGTGTTGTCACCCCGCGCTCGCGCCCGAGTCGCAAGTGGCGTTGACGTTGCGCACGATCTGCGGCCTCACGACGGAGGAAATCGCACGCTCCTTCCTCGTTCCGGTGCCGACGATGGCGCAACGCTTGGTGCGCGCGACGGGGAAGATTCGCGCGGCACGCATTCCATATCGCATTCCACCCGCGAATGAACTCGCCGACAGAATCGGCGCGGTCCTGGCCGTCGTGTATCTCGTGTTCACGGAGGGGTACGCGGCGACATCCGGTGACGAACTGATTCGTCGCGAGCTGTGCGGCGAAGCGATCCGACTCGGCCGCTTGCTCGTCGAGTTGATGCCTGCGGTGAGCGAGACAAGCGGCTTGCTCGCCCTCATGCTGTTGCACGACGCGCGTCGTGACGCGCGATCCACGCCGGCGGGCGAGCTCGTTCTCCTCGAGGAACAGGATCGCGGTCGGTGGAATCGCGATCAAATCGAGGAGGGCGTGCGCCTGGTCGATGTGTCGTTGCGCAGCGCACGAGTCGGTTCCTATGCGATTCAAGCGGCGATCGCCGCGTTACACGCGAAGGCCGCGACGTCGGCCGAAACCGATTGGCGTCAGATCGCCGCACTGTACACTCTCCTGTTGGAACGCGCGCCGAGCCCGGTCGTCGAGCTCAACCACGCGGTCGCGGTGGCGATGGTCGATGGTCCCGAGTCCGGATTGCTCTTACTCGATGCGATCGGCGCGCGCGGAGAGCTCCGCGACTACCATTTGCTCGATGCCGCGCGCGCCGACCTGTTGCGCCGCTTGGGACGAAACGATGAAGCCACGCGCGCCTACGAGAAGGCGCTCGAGCTCGCAACGCTGGAGCCCGAGCGCCGATTCCTCAGCCGGCGAATCAGCGAACTACAATCGCGCGACTCTGATCGAGTGCCGGCTGGATGTTGAACTGAATCTTGTCGCCTTTTCCGGCACTCAGGGGCCCGACGAGCGCGCGACCTCGACCCCCAGAGGGAATCGCCGCGATGTAGAGCGAGCCGGTCGGAAACAGTTGCGGATCGAGCAGGATGCTGGTCGAATCGCTGCCGCCGACTGATCCCACGAACTGCGACCGTCCATTCTGAATCGTGCGAAGCTCCATTGGCGACGTGCTCTGGTTGCTGACCTGCAGCACGACGGTCTTCGCCGCGTCGGCAGGATCGATGACGCCACCCGACGCCGAGCTCTGCATATAGCGGTTGCACGCGCCGGCCAACGTTACCGCGGCGAATAGAATCGTGATGATTCGAGCGTTGACCATGATTACCTCCCGTCGAACAGACCTTCTCCTCGGTCCAGGTGACAACTCATCCGGTGCGACGGGAGACGGGCATGTTCGATGCCGTCGCCCGCGTCACTCGAGTCGGGGGTGGCGGTGTTGTACTTGAAGTGCGTGAGACTCTGACGATTCGCTACATGTGCTCGAACGCGTTCAACGTGTCCAGCTCATCGAGATTCGTGTAGCAGTAGGGTCCACATTGCGTGAGGCCGGCGCGACGAAAATGTCGCCGGTACTGCGCGACCGTTCGTTCGTGCCACTCGCTGCGGTCGCCCACCATTCGATCTTCCGTCGCGAACGCCTCGATGTAGGCAACACCGCCGAGGAGCCGGCGGATCGCACGCAATCCGCGCTCGAGCTCCGGCGTCTCGACGTATTGCAGCACGTCGGCGCAGACGATGAGATCGACGTCGCGACGAAGCTTCATGGTCGCGAGCTCGCCGAGACTGCCGCGTCGGATGTTG
The DNA here is from genome assembly GCA_036002925.1 of Gemmatimonadaceae bacterium. GTDB lineage: Bacteria > Gemmatimonadota > Gemmatimonadetes > Gemmatimonadales > Gemmatimonadaceae > JAQBQB01. The sequence goes on from DASYSU010000040.1 coordinate 4,655, forward strand.
CGCGCGTCGCCGAATCGCTCGAGAACGTAGTCGCTCGAGTCGATGCCGATGTACTTTGCCTCGGGTCGAACCCGGCGCACGATCGGAAACCATGGCGCTTCGCCGCAGCCGACGTCGAGGATGGTGCGAACGTGCCGGCCGATGAGAAACTCCGTTACGGCGATCGCCATCCGAACCTTGCGCTCGAGACTCTCGCGGGTCGAGACTCTATCGGTCGGGTGGCGGTACCATCGTTCGAAATAGGCGCGATCGTATGATTTCATGGCGGTCACACAGACTGTTTGGAAAACGGCGCATGCGAACACTATCGGTCGACGTCGGCGGGAGTCATGTCAAAGCCTCCGTGCTCAGCGAGCGCGGAAAGATGCTCCACGAGCGTGTGCGTGCCGAGACGCCGAAGGACGTCACACCGGGCGGCCTGGTCAAGCTCATCGCCGATCTCGCCGAAACGTTGCCGCCCTATGATCGAATCTCTGTTGGATTTCCCGGCGTCGTGCGCCAGGGAGTTATCAAGACGGCTGTCAATCTCGGCGACGAGCGCTTCGCGGGATTCAATCTCGAGCGCGCGTTGGAGAAAAAGCTCGGCGCGCCGGTGCGCGTGTGCAACGACGCTGACATGCAGGGATTCGGCGCCATCCGCGGCAAGGGTGTCGAGATGGTGATCACGCTCGGCACCGGCTTTGGGACGTCGCTCTTCCAGAACGGCCGATTGGCGCCGCATCTCGAACTCGCGCACCACCCATTTCGTCACGATCGCACGTACGAGGACGAGTTGAGCGACGCGACGATGAAACGCATCGGCCGCCGCACCTGGAATCGGCGGTTGTCGCTCGCGATCGACACGCTGCGCGCGCTCACGTGGTTCGATCATTTATACATCGGCGGCGGAAACTCGCGGAACGTTCGCCTCAAGCTGCCGTCGGACATCTCGGTCGTCGACAACGCAGCGGGGATCATCGGCGGCATTCGTCTGTGGGCGAGCGAGAAAGCGTGATCGCGATCACGAGAATCGGCCGATCGCGCGACCATCGCGCGGCATTCGCGAATCAGCGACATCAGGGGCACGTCGTCTGCGGCATTTCAATCATCCACGCCTTTGACGGAGGCCCCCCGATGGATGAGAAACCTCGTCGCGACGACGCACACAACGGTCAGAACCGTGAAGCATCCGATTCGGACGCGACTGAGCAGCGCGATGAGCTGGCTCGCCGTCGAGAGCAATCCCACGAGCATCCCGCGCTGACGCGCCGTGAGCGCGAGGAGCGCTGGCCGATCGGTTAGTCGGCGCCCGAGCTACTGATCGCGACGCGAGAATTGGATGTAGTCGGTGTACGGCGGCTCGCGACCCGCCGCACGCAGCACACGCGCGATCTGTCCACGGTGATGGCTGCCGTGCATCGCGACGTGGGCGATGATCTCGCCAACGGGACTTCGGTAGTCGCGTCCCGCGCTGTTGCGATAGGAAACGAGTCGCGCGAGGGCGTCGTCGTCAGAGTCAGCGACCAATCGATCGAACAGATCGGCGTGTTGCGCGGCGAGCTCGCGCGACTGCGCGACGTCGAGCGACGGCCACACGGCGTGTTGGTGCGGCTCGCCGCGAATGCGCGCGTACCACAGATGTTCGACGGAAGCAACGTGCGCGAACAGGCGAACCGCCTCAGCGGGCGGATCATTCTCGAGCGCGTCGGCGAATTGGTTGTCGGCCCAGCGCATATGTCCCATCAAGCGAGCGAGCAAGTCGTTCATCGAGAATCTGCCTCTGGCGAAAGTGGGTCAGAGGAATAAATAGTGTGGCATGGACATCGCCGCGCGCCCCGACGACCCAGCCATCGATGAGTTGGCGCGATCGATCTACGCGATGTTTCCGCGCTGCATGCGCTGCGGTGAGCCGATTGCGCGCTATGAGGATGCCGACGTGCGGATCCTGACGCATCGCGTTGTGCATCGCGAGGGGTGCTCGACTGGCGAGGCGCAGCCGGAGTGACGGTGGAACGGTGCAACGGTGGAACGGTGGAGCGGCGCTTGGGCCGGTCGCGGTTCAAATCAATCCCTTGTTGTTCCGCCCTTAATCCGTGGTGATTGGTATTGATTCGCCTAATTCGTGTTCCAAAGAGTTCCCACGAGATTTCGGACGGGGACTGTAGGAACAGTTTGAGACGCGAATTGGACGAATAAACCTCACATTGCCGCGAATGAAACGGCGGAGGGA
>DASYSU010000041.1:0-12104 GCA_036002925.1 Gemmatimonadaceae bacterium
GATCACCATCTCGGAACGTCTCGGCGAGATCGACGCGCGCCGATCGCAGCGCAGGAAGAAGTCCAAAGACGATCGCCGTGGCCGCGGTCACGCCGAGTGTCATCAACAGCACGCGGGCGTCGATCGTGACGCCGGCAACGCGCGGGATGATCGCCGGGCTTACCGCGATGAGCGCGCGCACGCCCCACAGCGCGAGCAGCAGTCCGGCGACGCCACCGGCCACGGCCAGCAGCCCGCTCTCCAAGAGCATCTGTGAGACGAGTCGAGCTCGAGTCGCGCCGAGCGCTGTCCTGATTGCCAGTTCCTTTTGCCGTGATGTCGCGCGCGCGAGGAGCATGTGCGCCACGTTCGCACACGCGATGAGTAATACGAACGCGACCGCGCCCAGGAGAATGAGCAGCGGTGTCTCGATGTCGCCGACGACAATGTGCTTGAGTGACTGCACCGTCACGTTGCGATTGGTGCCGGGGAATTCCCGCTCGAGTCGTGCCGATACCGCGGCGAGGTCGGACCGGGCTTGTTCGAGTCTTACTCCGGGCCGGAGCCGTGCGAAAACTCGGAGGCTCTGTCCGGTTCGACTCGTGGCCCGCGCTCCGAGCGGAAGCGGCGCCCAGATCTCGGCGTGCGTCGCCCAAAACGGCGCGAACTGAAACGTCGGCGGCATTACGCCGATGATCGTGAATGGTTGTCCGTCGAACAGCACGCTGCGACCGATCACGGCCCGATCGGCGGCGAATCGGCGCTGCCACAACCCGTAGCTGATCACCGCCACACGCTCGCTGCCGGCGACTTCTTCCTGCGTCGTGAACACGCGACCGAGGAGCGGATGCACGCCGAGCATTGGAAGCATGTCGGCGGATAGGCGCAGCGCCGATACGCGCTCGGCCTGATCGGTGCCCGCGAGGTTCACTGACCACGCCTCGGCGGCGGCGACGTCGGTGAAGCTGCGAGTCTGCCGACGCCAATCGAGGAAGTTGGCGGGTGCGACCGGGTTCCGGTCGTTGTGCGCGAGCAGAACGAGACGATCGCTGTCAGCGTAGGGCAGCGGGCGCAGGAGCACGCCATTCACGACGCTTAAGATCGACGTCGTGGCCCCGATCCCGAGCGCCAGCGCCAGCGTCGCGGCGACCGAGAAGGCGGGAGTCTTGAGCAGCGAGCGGATCGCGAACTGAACGTCGCGCCGCAGATCGATCGTTCCAACCGCGTTGACGGTTCGGGATGACGCACGCATTTGGGAGCCCTGGCTGACGTCTCTTACAGACAGAGCCCCCGTGAAAAGGGTTGGCTACGTACGCTCGAGCAGTACAAAGCCGTTGATCCGACGGAATTCCTCCTGGACTTTCTTCGAGCGCATTCGGCCGAGCAGTCGCCAGAGCCACATGAGCGTCATCTGTCGATTGAGGCGTTGGGCTGCGTCCATCGCCGGGTGGTATTCGGCCTCTTTCCAGCCAAAGGGCGCGAAGAACCCGCTGCTCTCCGCCGGAGCGAACTGGAACGGTGCGTTGCTCTCCTTCATGTTCCGTCCCCACATCTTCTGCATCATCACGAGGAGACGCGGGCTTGCCAGGTCGATCACCCACCATTGGAAGCTCGTCGGCGCGTGAAGGTCGCGGGCGAGTGCGGCCACTTGATCGGCGGTCAGATAGATGAGCAGGCCTTCCGTGACGACGAGGACGCGCGACGACTGGGCGCCGATCTGGGAGAACAATGCCTCGCGTTTGGGAACATCCGTGAGGTCGAGCCTGACGGCCTCGTACTGACAGACGGGCTTTTCATTCTTGAGCGTCTCGGTCTTGTACTCGAGAATCTCGGGCAGGTCGACGTCGATCCACCGAAGCGAGGGCGGAACGGCCAATCGCCAAGCCCGAGCGTCGAGCCCAGCCGCCAGGTTGAGAACGGTGTCGACGCGCCCGTTCCGCACGCGATCGAGAATGATCTGGTCGAACATCGCCGTGCGGACGATCATCGCCCACGCCATGGCGCGGCCGCGTTTCATTGAATCGACGATCGCGTGTCCCTTCTCACCGGCAAGGCGGGCGGCGAACGGATCGCGGAAGATCGCGTCCGGCCGTTCGGTCTCCATGGCGCGATAGACGGCGACCCAGCGGGCGGTGTCGGAAATGTTCTCGATTTTTGCCATGCGTGTAGTTAGGGCGATCAGGAGTGCCCGTCAATCGCATTGCGCTTGTTGAGAAGCACCCTAGCCGAATGACGTTCCGGGCGTAATGCTCAATGGCGACGTCCGCGCTACAGATCGCGGATACAGTCCGTCTCACACCGGCCCCCACTCCCCTCCATGTCGACACAGCGCGTGCTCATCTCCCTCGCCGCGATGCTCGCGGCCCCCGTCGTCGCGACAGCGCAAACGCGCATGCTTCGCACGCCAACCGTCAGCAAGACGCAGATCGCGTTCGCGTACGCCAACAACATCTGGACGGTCGACAAGAGCGGCGGGCTGGCGCGTCGCATCACCAGCTTCCAGGGGACGACCGAGAATCCCAAGTTCTCGCCCGACGGAAAGCTGATTGCCTTTAGCGCGCAGTACGCCGGCAACGTCGACGTGTATGTCGTACCGGCCGATGGCGGAGAACCGAAGCGACTCACCTGGCATCCGGGCGCTGACCAAGTGCAAGGCTGGACGCCGGACGGCAAATCCATCGTGTTCAACTCGGGACGCGCGACGGCGGCCCCGAACGCCGCGCCTCGATTCTGGACCGTTCCGGTGGAAGGCGGTGTGGAAACGCCGATGCCACTGCCGCGCGCCTATCAAGGAAAGATCTCGCCCGACGGCCGGCGCGTCGCCTATCGAATGAACAACTCGTGGGACGAAGAGCGCCGCAACTATCGCGGCGGACAGAATCGTCCGATCTGGATCGTCGATCTCAAGACGTTCGATCTCGAGACGACGCCCAACGGCACGAGCGATCTCGTCGTCGCACAGGCGGGGTCACCGCGCGGCTCGTCGCATTTCTCGGCGCCGACCACGCCCGAGTCCAAGAACATGGATCCCGTGTGGGTCAGCAACGATGCGATCGATTTCATCTCCGATCGCGACGGCGTAGCCAACGTCTGGACCTACGACACGAAGACGAAGAAAATCGCGCAAGTCACGAGCTTCAGCGATTTCGACGTCAAAGCACTCGACGCGGCGTCGGACGGCAGCGCTGTGGTCTTCGAACAAGCGGGCGACATCCATCTGCTCGATCCAAAGACCGGCAAGGATCACGTCGTCAACATCACCGCGGCCGGTGACTTCCCGTGGATGATGGCGCAGTGGAAGGACGTCACAGCGAGCATGAGCAATCTCGCATTGTCGCCGACCGGCAAGCGCGTCGCGGTCGAAGCGCGCGGCGAGATCTTCACCATTCCTGCCGAGAAAGGCGACGTTCGCGACATCACGAACTCGAGTGCGTCGGCAGAACGCGAGCCCGCGTGGTCGCCCGATGGAAAGATGCTGTCATACTTCAGCGACAAGTCGGGCGAGTACGCGCTGTACATCGAGGCGCAGGACGGATTGACGCCGGCGCGCGAAATCAAGATTCCGACGACCGGCCACTTCTACACAGCGGCGTGGTCACCCGACGGCAAACGAATCTTGTTCCACGACACGAACCTCAAGCTCTGGGTCGTCGACGTCGCGACCGGACAAGCGAAGATCATCGGCAGCGATCCGTGGATGGTGCCGGCGCGTACGATGAACCCGGCATGGTCGCCCGATGGCAAGTGGATCGCGTACGCCAAGCATCTCAACTCGCTCTATCACGCGATCGAAGTCGTGAACGTCGAGACGGGCGTGACGAAACAGGTAACCGACGGCCTCGCCGACGCCGTGTCGCCGACGTGGGACGCAAGCGGGAAGTATTTGTGGTTCCTCGCCTCGACCGACTTGGCGCTCAAGTCGCAATGGCTCGACATGTCGAACTACGATCACACCGAGACATTCGGTCTCTACGCGGCGATGTTGCGAAAGGCCGATCCGTCGCCGTTCCTGCCCGAGAGCGACGAAGAGGGTGTCGCGACCACTGCGGAGCGCGCACCGGGTGGTGGATTCGGTGGACGAGGTGGTCGAGGCGGCGCCGGTGCGGCAAACGACACGAGCGCCGCGGCGGACGCCGCTCCGCGTCCGGCGCCGCGCGCTCCAATGCCGACCGTGACGATCGATTTCGACGGCCTGCAGCATCGCATCCTCTCCGTGCCCGGAATTCCGGAGCGTCCGTATACCAACTTGCACGCTGGCGCGACGGGAATGGTCTACTTCCTCGAGCCGGCAGCGGGCGGTGGTGGTGGTGGCGGTGGACGCGGCGGCGCGGGCGGCGGTTCGACGCTGCATCGCTACTCGTTGCGTGATCATCGCGACGTGCCGTTCATTACCGGCGTCGCCGACTATGACGTCAGCCTCGACGGCCACAAGCTGTTGTATCGAACTGGCGGGGCGGCGGGTGGACGCGGCGGACGAGGCGCGGCACCGGGTGGCGGCAATGGCCCGGGACTCTTCCTCGTCGACGCGGATCGCATGCCACCACAGGCCGGACAAGGCCGACTGAACGCCGAGCTCCGCGCGTTCGTCGATCCGAAGCAGGAATACAAACAGATCTTCGATGAGGCGTGGCGCAACCAGCGCGACTATCTCTATGTGCCGAATCAACACGGCGCCGACTGGCCGAAGATCCGGCAGATGTACGGAGCATTCCTGCCGTTCGTGAACCATCGCGCCGATCTGAATTATCTGATCGACATGATGGGCGCGGAAATCTCCATCGGCCATTCCTACGTGCGCGGCGGCGACATGCCCGAAGTCGCGAACACCGCGCCGGCCGGCCTACTCGGCGCGGACTTCGCGATCGAGAATGGTCGATACAAGATCACGAAGATCTACGACGACGAAGAATGGAACACCGACCTGCGCGCACCACTCTCGGCGCCCGGCGTGGATGTGCGCGTGGGTGATTACATCCTTGCAATCAACGGACAAGAGCTTAAAGCGCCGGACAACATCTATCGCCTGCTCGACGGCACGGCAACGAAGCAGACGAGCCTCGTCGTGAACGCGACGCCGACGATGGATGGCGCGCGCCACGTCACGGTGATTCCGGTCGCGAACGAACAAACCTTGCGGACGCGCGCGTGGATCGAGGACAACCGACGTCGCGTCGACTCGATCTCACATGGCCAGCTCGCGTACGTGTATCTGCCCAACACCGGCCAGCCCGGCTACACGAGCTTCAACCGTTACTACTTTGCTCAACAGGACAAGAAAGGCGCGGTCATCGATGAGCGGTACAACGGCGGTGGACAGGCTGCCGACTACATCATCGACGTGCTGCAACGCGACTTCGACGGCTACTTCAACAACGTCGCGGGCGACCGCATGCCCTTCACGAGCCCAGCGGCCGGCATCTGGGGCCCGAAGGTCATGATCATCAACGAAATGGCGGGATCGGGCGGCGACTTGATGCCGTACATGTTCCGCTATCGGAAGATCGGTACGCTCGTCGGCAAGCGAACGTGGGGCGGTCTGGTGCACACCGCCGATACGCCGCCTTTCGTCGATGGCGGATCGGCGATCGCACCGCGCGGCGGATTCTTCGCCCGCGACGGAAAATGGGCCGTCGAGAACGAGGGTGTGGCGCCGGACATCGAGGTCGAGAATACGCCGAAGGAAGTCATCGCCGGGCACGATCCACAGCTCGAGCGCGCGACCGACGAGGCGATGAAGCAGCTGCAGGCGCATCCCGTCGAGCGCGCAAACAAGGAACCGCCGCCGCCGACGTGGGGCAAGCGCGCCAAGCCGCCGATGTAAGCGACGAGGACCAAGCGAGATTTAGAGCGGCCGCCCGAGTTTGGGCGGCCGCTTTCCATGTCTGATCGCGCCGATGACCGGCTGATACTCGAGCTCGCGCCCCTCGCGCGCGCGGCGCAGCAGGAGACCGCCGCGGCTCATATCGCCACGGCCGACGAAATCAATCGGGAAGACGAGGCGATCCTCGAACACCTGCATGAGGATATCGGCATACTTCCCCGTCGCGATGCTGCCGAGCAATACGATGCGCGTTCGTTGTCCGATGCTCTTGGCCAGCCGTTCGGCGTCGCGACGCAGCGGAGTGACGTAGCGTTCGTCGGCCGTGGCGATGTCGACGCCGGAAAAGGCGACTAAATCCTCGCGCGTCACGCGTTGGTCGGGCGGCGCAAGGCCCCGATCCGTCGTGATGATCCACGATGCCGATGTACTGTCCGCTCGACGAGCGAACGCGCCCGCATACGCCAGCTTGCCGCGAAAATACAGGCCGCTCAGAAAGCTGAATACTTCGCCGAGCGGCGCGCCTTCGCGCGCCCGAAGTCGTTCGGCGAGGTCGAACGTCGCGCCAGGATTGAGCAGCAGCCGCGCCCGCGCTCCATCGCAGCGCGCCGGCGACAGAAGAAATACCTGATCCATGTCACCGACTATGATACGTGATCCTCACTCGCGACGGCACCGCTCTTGGGCTTGACGGCAACGATCTACAACTTCGACATTCAACTTTCGGACGTCGATCGCAACGTCTACGAGACGCTGGCACTGCGCGTCGCGCAGCATCCGTCGGAAACCGCCGAGTATCTCGTCACACGCGTGTTGGCCTATTGTCTTGAGTACGCGGAGGGCATTGCGTTCGGCAAAGGCCTTGCCGAGCCCGACGAGCCGGCGATCACGGTTCGCGATCTGACGGGCTCGTTGCGCGCGTGGATCGAAGTTGGCGCACCCGACGCCGATCGATTGCACAAGGCGAGCAAAGCCTCGCCACGTGTCGCGGTCTTCACCATCAAAGACCCGGCGCAGCTCGTTCGACAGGTTGCGGGAAGCCGGATCCACCGCGCCGAGTCGATCGAGATCTATGGGATCGCGCGATCGATAGTCGATGGATTGGTCGCGCGCCTCGACCGTCGGACGGCCTTCGAGCTCGCCGTGACCGATCGGCATTTGTACCTCACAATGGCTGGCGAAACCCTCGAGGGAACGGTCGAGCGCCACGCGTTACAGCTGAGCTCGTAAGTCGTCGACCTCCAGTGGCGCGGAATCGAAGCCACTGGAGGCTGGCATGTACCCTGGAGCACGGGCATTCATCGCGACAGCGGTCGCCGCATCGACCGCGTGCATGGCGCTTGGCGGCAACGCCGGCAGCCATGCTGAATCGCGGCTCGTGCTCTCCGGATCGGCGACGTCGGACGCTGTCGCCGCGACGCACACGCCGTCGAACGCCCTCGATCGCATGACCAAGCGCGAGCCACGACTCGACGGCATCGTACGCCGCGGCGGAACAGGCCGTGGCGTTACGATCTATGTGTTCGATGGCGGCATCAGCGACGAGCATGTCGAGTTCGGAACTCGCGTGCGGATTGGATTCGACGCGTTCCCGAGCAAACCGCGCATCTGCAACGATCACGGTACCGCGGTCGCGGGCGCAGCGGCCGGCGCAACGCTTGGCGTCGCACCTGAAGCGGAGATCGTCGACGTCAAGATCATCAACTGCGAACGCATGCGCGGCTCGACGGACGCCATCGTCGCAGCGGCGCACTGGACGATTGAAGATCACGCGCGCCATCCCGGACAGCCCGCCGTCGCGAACTGGTCGTTTGTCGTCGACACATCGCGCTCGGTGCCGGAGATCGACACGGCGGTCGCGCTCCTGCGCGACGCCGGCATTCTCGTGGTCGTGGCCGCGGGCAACTTCGACATCGACGCGTGCCGTGTGTCTCCCGCGAGCGCACCAGGCGCGTTTGTCGTCGGCGCGACCTCGCTGACTCGCGCGCCGAACCGGGGCGCGTGGGTCGACTCACGGAGCGACAACACCGCGAGCGGTCCCTGCATCGATGTCTACGCGCCCGGCGATTCGGTGTTGCTCCCCGGCATCGAGAATGGACGCTCGACGGTGACCGCGTGGAGCGGCACATCGATGGCCGCGGGATATGCCAGCGGCGCGGCGAGTCTCATACTCGAACACACACCGCGCGCGACCCCGGAGCTCGTTGCCGAAACGATCGTGCGCACGGCGACCGCGAACGTCGTCGACGAGCGGATCAATCGAGCCAACTCGCTCCGCGCGCCTCTGCTTTACGCGGGGCCCATCCGCAAATAGCTCACTGCAGGTTCGATCCCGCGGGGTTCCACCGAAACGAAGTTCGCAGCCGCAGCTTGGGGACCGTCGCTCCATTCGTCGTCGTGGCTTCAGTCGTGAGCCCGCCGACGAGCCAGACGCCGGGAGCGACGCGCCACTCGCCCACACCGCCGGGTTGGAATTCCTTCGATCGCCCATCGTACGACAGCTCGAGCCCGAACTCGGCGTCGTTGAACTTGGCGCGAGCACCGAGACCGACGCGCGCGCTCCAGTCGACCGTTGCGGAATCCTGCAACTGCGCCAGCATTAGAATTTCCTGATGCTTTCCCCAAGAGTAGCCGCTCGCCAACCAGACCCGCGTGCGACGGTTGCCAAGGCTGTCGTTCGACACGACGGAGTTGTGGAGCAGGCCGCCCATCCCGAGTCCAGCCGCGATCGACCAACCCGAAAACAGCAGCGCCGCATCCTTCGCCGACTGGACCGAGTCGGCAAGACCGGCGCAGACATGCTCCTTGCCGACGCCAGAGCCGGGTGCTGAGGCTTCATCCGGCAGCACCGGGCGCAACGCGGCGCAACTCGTCAGCGCTGCGTCGACGCGCTTGAGAAGTCCGGGATGCATCAACACATCGTGCGCGTCGGTGAAGACCATGCGCAATCCGACCCCGAACAACACCGACGCCGTATCGCGCTGATCCTGCACAGACGCGAACGACAGTTGCGTATTCGCCAGCGCGCGCCGCACCGCATTGGCGCGATAGGCGTCGGCGTTGTTCACCTTGCCGCCGTAGAGGAAGTACGGCGCCACGTCGATCGCGACGCCGGCTTTGAGCTTGCCTCCGCTCGAGAGTTGTCCGAGCAGCGACGTAACCACAGGCTTGGCCGCGCTCCCGCGCAACACCTTCGACGGAGTTACGCCGAGTGTGGCGAAGCCCGGCGACTCCGGCACGTCGAAGTCAGTCGAGAACTTGGACAGTGGCTCCGATGCGGACGGCGACTTCACCGCCTGTGCGTGGGCGGTGACCGCGGCGACGACGAAGACAATCGCGATCGGCGAGCGGCGACGGTGGCTCGACATGATCCCGTCCGATCAAAGAGTGTGAAACTGGACGCCCCGCCGAATCGGAATCGTCGATCCGGATGAGCATTGTGGCAGTTGGCTCAAATCCCATCGTTGGGGTTTGGTGATCGGGCACGAAACTCCGTGTTGACTGATGATCACTTCGACGGTTCCAGAGTCTTGGCTCGCGAGCACAGAACATACTTCGATGTCCCACGTGACCCAGCAATGATTCAGCGAAGCCGGATCGCGACCGATGCGGTGATCGGCGCTTCCAGTGTCTCCCGCGCTGAGGCGCCACGTTTCCAACATGTTCGTGCCGCCCTCGTCGAGAACGAAGAACGCGGCACCGGCTCGAATTACACCCGTGGCGCGCAGCGTTATCACCACCGCTTCCGCGCTCGGCGCGATCATACAAAAAACGACTTCCCTATCTGGCATGTTAGCCTCGGGACTGTGTCGACCGGAATGCAAGCTACCGCGCACAGACGCTGCCCTGAACACCCGGCGTCGGGCGGATGGCATTCGAGCGCCGCGGCTATAGCTTGGTGCCGTACGCGACGCGGCACCACCTTCCCGAACGAAACCTGCAGAGCCTGTCGTACGTCGTCTTCTAGGGACGCTACGACCGCATGAGGACCCATCGTGCAACTGTCGATTCTCGCGCTGAACCTGATCTACGCCGCCCTTGGCGTGGTACTCATGTATGTGAGTTACCGCATCATCGACCGGCTCACGCCGGAGGTCGATTTTCCGGCGGAGCTCAAGCGCGGCAACATCGCAGTGGCGATCTTCATCGCGGCGCTGTTCATCGCGATCGCGCTGATCGTGGGCAGGGCCATCGGATGACCCGAGTTTTGATGTCGTCGCGCGCTCTCCTGCTAGTCGCCGGGCTCGCGCTCATCGCCGGACAACGGGCGTCGGCGCAGACCTCGACGCTGTCCAAGACAGGCGTCGCGCTCGAGCGCGCGGCCGAGGCTCGCGCCGCGAAGAAGATCAGCGAGCGATACGATCCGACGTTTCGCAAATACACCAAGCGATTTTTCGGCCCAGCGTTCGATTGGAAGTATTTCAAGGCTCAGGGATTTGCCGAGAGTGGGCTCAATGCCAATGCGCAGAGCTGGGTCGGCGCGCGCGGCGTGATGCAGCTCATGCCGTCGACCTATCACGATATTGCCTCGCACCGTCCGGAGTTCGGCACGATCGACCAACCGGAATGGAACATCGCCGCCGGTATCATGCACGATCGCTACTTGTGGCAGCTGTGGGGGAACGGCGTCCCCGAGACGGAGCGGCATCATTTCATGTTCGCCAGCTACAACGCCGGCGAGGGCACGATCACACGTGCGCTCGCCGCGGCGAAGGCGAAGAATGGTGATCCGGTTTGGGCGAGCGTCGAGCAAATCGCGCCGACGGTCCAACGCTGGCGCTACTCGGAGACACTCGGCTACGTACGTCGGATCGATTCGACGTACGCGAGGCTCAGCGCTCCGTAACGCAACGCTACACCGGCTTCTCGATCGAAGGACTCTGCGGTGTGAAGAATTTCGGACCGGCGTCGGTGATGTGCAGACAATCCTCGAGTCGAATTCCGAATTCGCCGTAGATCACGATCGTCGGTTCGTCGCTGAAGCACATGCCGGGTTGAATCTTCGTGGTATTGCCGCGAACGAAGTTCGTCCACTCATGTCCATCGAGCCCGATGCCGTGCCCCGTGCGATGCGGTAGTCCCGGCGTTTTGTAGTCGGGACCGAATCCTGCCGCGGTGATCACCTTTCGTGCTGCAGCGTCAACTGATTCACACGTCGCGCCAATTTGCGCCGCGGCGAACGCCGCGCTCTGGGCGCGCTTCTCGGTTTCCCACACGTCGCGTTGTCGCTGCGTCGGCTTGCCGAACACAGTCGTCCGCGTGATGTCCGACGTGTAGCCGTCGACAGTGCAGCCGGCGTCGATCAGGACGGTGTCGCCCTCGCGGAGTTTCTGCGGTTGGATGCTTCCGTGCGGAAACGCGGTGTATTTCCCGAAGATGACGAGCGCGCCATCACCAACGCCGCCCAATTTGGTTGTCGCCGCGCCCACATTCGCCGACAATTGCTTTTGTGTCATTCCTTCCTTCAACGTCTTGAACGACGCGCCGATTGCTTGCAGCGTGATGTCGTTTGCGCGTTGCATGAGCGCAATCTCGGCCGGCGACTTGATCATGCGGCATCCGGCCGTGACCGGCGTCGCGCTCACGAATTGCGCGCTCGGCAATTCTAGGCGCACGCCGTCATAGATGAAGAAGCGCACGCGCTCTTCCATCCCGATCTTTCCGGTCGCCGCACCGCGATCACGCAAGATCTGCGCGATCACGCGATATGGACTCTCGTCCTCCTGCCACACGCGCACGTCGTTCGAGAACTTGATCAGCTCACGCGCGCGCTGTTCTTCGAACCCCGGCGTGACCCACGCCAGCTCGCCGGTGGCCGGAATGACAACGCCGAACGTGCGCTCGCTGTTGCCCCATCGCACGCCGGTGAAGTAGAACATGCTCGTTCCACCTTCGAGAAAGATCGCGCTGATGCCATTGTCGGTCATCAGCCGACGCGCTTTCTCGATTCGGCCGCGACGTTCGTCATCGGTGATCGGGAGCACCGGCGGCTCGATCGGCCGAAGCGACGCAAAGGGCGGAGTCTCGCCCTGAGCCCCCGCGATAGCGGCATCGATGAGCGACGGACCAACCGCCGCCGCACCCAGCAATCCGGCCGAGCGGCCGACAAACCGTCGTCTATGCATGCAGTCTCCTAGATGACAGGAGCCAAAATCATTTCGCCATCGCGAGGTACTTCGGGTCGATGCCCGTGAAGCCCCACGTCTGAAGCTGACGCGCCCACGTGCCAAGGTTGTCCTTCGACACACGAACCAACGGCATCTCGATGCGCGCGGGAACGTCCTTCTTGAGATAGACGTGATCGAAG
>DASYSU010000042.1:0-4758 GCA_036002925.1 Gemmatimonadaceae bacterium
AATCGAGAACGAGGCACAGCGCCAGGCGGCTCCGCAGCCGTCGGACGTCGACGTCAAGCTGGCGCTGATCGACTTCGGCATGACGGCGCGGCTCTCCGACAGCTTTCGCGACCATGTCGTCCGCCTGCTGCTCGATCTCGCCGACAATCGCGGCGAGCACGCCGCGGAGATGATGATCGAGGTCGGAACTGAGCTCCCGGGCTTCGACCGCGAAGGCTATGTGCGCGAGATCGCGTCCCTCATGGCGCGCAACTACAATCTCACGCTCGCCGATCTCGATACGGGCAAGGTGATGTACGAGTTGATCAACACGTCGTATCAGCGGGGGCTTCGGCTGCCGGCCGAGCTCACGTTGCTCGCCAAAGCGTTGTTCAATCTCGACAACGTCACCCGCTCGATCGACCCGACCTTCAGCCCGATTCCGACGATCCGCGAGTTCGGCAACAAGATCGTCGCCGATCGCGCGAAGCGCGACCTCAACCCGCGGCGATTGTTTCAACTGGCGACTGAGGGAAATGATCTCCTGGTGGCGCTGCCGCATCGGCTCGATCTCATCACGTCGCGCATGGCGAGCAACGAGTTTCAGACGAAGATCGAGGTCCCGCAGATCACGTTGATGATGGAGGCGCTGCAGAAGGTCGCGAATCGCGTGTTCTCGGGTCTTGTCATCGCCGGACTGCTCGTCGCGAGTGCCATGTTGATGGCGTACCGACGAGTGCTTGGGACGGCAGGCTTCGTGTTCGCCGGTGTGCTTGGCGTATGGATGGTGTTGGCGATTCTTTGGTCGGATCGCGGGAAGGATCGCAAGTAAGGGGTTTCGCTTCGCGGGGGCGGGGGCATGGCGACGCACCGTGCTGAACCCTCGGTTCGCCTATTTCGTCCAGAGCAGAAGGACCCCGCACACAGTGCCCGAGCGATATTCCGCCGGGATCGACGCCTCGTTGTAGAACTCGACGCCCAACAACGATTGGGGCCTAAAGTCGCTCAGGTCCGCCGCCTCCTGCGGAGCGTTCAATCGGACGCCGTCGCGATAGACTTGAACGGGACAACCCCGAGGACGCTTAGGTGCGTCTCCGCGGTTCGAGAACAGATATGTTCCCTGGCCGGCAGGTCCGTTCAGGGCTCGCAGCCCAGGGAACCGCTGCGCGATGAGTCGTCCAAGATCAGAGTTCGCTGATGCCGTCAGCTCGGAATCCGAGAGGAAACGGCCGTTGTTCAGGGCGCGTCGAGCTTCGAATTCGCTCAACTGGCTTGGTACATTCGCCGCGGTAACGCGCGTCGTGTCCAAGGTCGTGACGATTCGCGTCAGAAGAAAAGTCAGCCGCAACGTGTCGGTCGAACCAAACGGCAGGGTGACTGCTTCAGCCTTGTATCCGAGGAGCCGCGCCTCGATGCGGTATTGCCCCGCCGCTAGGCCTGATATGCGCGCCTCGCCGAAGAAGTCCGTTTTAGCCGATCGCTGCACCTCGACGACGCGAACGTCCGCACCCGGCAAATAGTCTTTGCTCGCCGCATCGGCCACCGTGACAACGAGCGTGGATTGCGCCGCAACCCGCGCGGCTTGGCCGACGAACCCCACGCTGACTATCAAACCGGCGACAAGCTTCGGAGCTGATTTCACCATCACCCACCATTGTCCGACGGTGATCACCCAGCGACGCGTCAACGAGCCATTGCGGCCGAGCCCTTTACCTCCAGCTAGGCGAGTGTCGTTCACCAACACTGGCGCATCGACCCTCAACTTCACGTCACGATCTTAGCGCCGTCCGCGTCCGCGAGGCGTCGTCCTCGAAAAATCTAAACTCTGCGCTTGGCGTGTGGATGCTCTTGGTGATTCTCTGGTCGGACCGCGGGAAGGATCGGAAGTAAGCGCGTTCGTTCGAGCTCCAGCTACCACCAATCGCCAACGGTAATCACCCAACGCGGCGCGAACGATCCGTTGCCGCCGAGTCCACCACCACCCGCCAGCCCGTTGCGGTTCACCAGAATCGGCGCATCGAGTCTCACGTTCACGTCACGATCGTAGAGTCGCCCGCGCGCAATTAGCCCCGCACCCGCGTCGGCGAGCGTTGTCCCCGACAAATCCAAACTCTTCGACGACGCGACGCCGGCATCACCAAAGATGCTGAACGAGAACGTCGCGCGTCCCCACCTGCCACGCGTGCTGACGAGACGTTGCACGAACTCGCCGTTCACGGCACCGACACCGTCGAGCGGCGTGTCGATTCGATAGCCGCGCAGCCCTGCGCCGCCGAGCGGCAGATAGTTGATTCCCCGCTGTTTCAACAACGCCTGGCGCGGACGAAAGAGATCGTTCGTGAACGTCTCGAACGGATCCTGCGTCGACGCGTAAATGGCCCGTTGGCTCGGAGCGTTGTGCGCCGCGCCGCCGTACACGCGCACACGGAGTTGGGACGCACTCCCGACGAGCGACCGAATGACACCGACCGACGCCTCCGTTCGGAGATAGAGGCCGCCATGCTCGATACTCGTCGCCGTGCGTGAGACGCCACTGTTCGACGCGACGCCCGCGCCGAACGAGCCGCGGAAGGTCGCGTACTCGCTGTCGGACGTCACCGTTGACTTGTACGATCCCGAACCGCCCACCTCCGCCAAGTTCGCATTCGACCATTGCTCTGGAAGCAGGATGGAGTCCGACACTGCCTGCACCGTCGCGTAGATTTTTGTTTTGATCGTCGGGCCGGGCGTGAAGATGAACGGACTCAAATCCCAGTTCTTGAATCCGTCGACCTTGAGTAAACCATCGAGGTAGTTGAACGCGCCGCCATAACCCATGAATGGCCGATCGGCTCCGGGGACGTACAGATTCTCGAAGCGCGCCCAGATCTGCGCCCGCGTCACCACACTCGGCTGCTTGCCACCCGGGCCGCGCGGAGCCTTGGTCGCGATCGCGACTCCGCCATCGTGGATGTCGACCATCGACAGGTAGTTCGTCTTGGCCCGAACGCCGACCACGACACCCTGTGGCTCGGTGTACCACCCGGCCGGCGAGAGCGCGACGATCGTGTGCGAGCGATCGGTCTGATCCAGATACGGCCAGTTGTACGTGAACCGCGGCTCTCGCACCGTGATCAGAAACGTGCTGAGATGGTTGTTGCGCCAATCCCAATCCCATGTGAGGTGATACGGATCGAGCTCGACTCTGATCGGCGCCTCATTGGTCGTGATCGACACGTTTTGATCATCCGCCAACGCCTCCGCCCGCGCGATCGTCCAGCCGGACTTGGTCAGCACGCCCACCGGCATTGGATGCCGCAGCTCTCCTCGCCGAACGACCTGCGCCGTCGTTCGCCAGGTCGATCCGTCGCTCGAGACGCTGTAGGTGTGAAGCCCGTAATCCATCAACCCGGTGCCGTGCACCCACTGGTTGAAGAACCAGCCCAAATCGCGTCCGTACGCGCGCGCGGCCGACGCACGCATGGCTCGCTCGTCGACGTGCTTGAGCGCCCAGCGATCGTAGTAGTCGTGAAAGAATTGGCGGAAGACGCTGTCGCCCATGACGTCTCGAAGCTGGCCGTACATGAGCTTCGCGCGGTTATAAATCATCTCATTGTAAATCCCGAACTCGGAGAAGTCCGCCGAGTTCGTGCCGATGGGCTGCGCACGGTCGAGCACCTCGAGACGCCAGTCAGGCAGATGCGTGCTGTCCGATTTCGGAATCGCCACGGCGTTGACGCGATACCCTTCGGGCAGCCGCGCAGGCTCGGGCACGAGTCCGATTCGCTCTTGCGGCGTGAGCTTCTCCGCCCAATCGGTCTGATAATCGGTGAGGCCCTCGTCCATCCACCCCGAGCGCCACTCGTTGTTGCCGAGAATTCCATAGGTGAAGACGTGTCCCAGCTCGTGCAGGATCAGCCCCTGCGACGCCGAGCCGTCCATGATCATCATCGGGAATTCGGTGCCGCCCCCGTCGATTCGGTGGACGTTCGTCACCTGCGGGTACGCGTACGGACCCCAGATCGACTCGAGCCACTGGAGCGCGAACAGCGTGCGCTCGACCGCGCGACCGTTGCCCCACGTCGAGTCGTCACCCGGCTTGTACAACACGTTCACCGAGACGGTATCCCACGTGCGAAAGTGCGTTGGCGGTACCTGTCGCACATAGACGCCGCCCTCGTACCGATAGTCGGGCGACGCGCTCCAAGCGAAATGGTGCACGTTGTTCGCGACGAACCGCACGCTGCGATATCCAGCGGGGACGTTTGCATCGACCGGTGGCAACTCGCCGTACGCATATTGCGCGAGGCGCGGCGCGCCGGTGCGCGACACGCGCGACCACCCCGGATCGCCGCTCACCGGCACGCCGGTCGACGCGATGATCTGATCCTCGCGCACGATCATCGTCACGTCATACGTCCCGTACTCGCCGTACAACTCGCCGGCTGGAATCAGCGCATTCGGTTCCCACCCTCCGCGATCGTACACGGCCACCTTCGGAAACCATTGAGCGAAATCCCACGTTCGCCCGCGGCGCCCTTGCCGTCGCGGCACGACTGACGGCCGTGCGTCCCAGACGAAGCGAATGCGAATCGAATCGTGCGGCGCGAGCGGAGTCGGCAGACGCAGGTGCATCACCGTACTGTCCGGCGCTCCCGGATAATCGACGATCACTGGTATGCCATTCACGACCGGCGCTTGGGTGAGCCGCTCGTAGCCGTAATTCGGGTCGGTCAGATTCTGGAAGCGGACGCGGTTCTCGTGCTCGTCGACCGCGCTCCACTTCGACCCGGGGCGAAA
>DASYSU010000043.1:0-7521 GCA_036002925.1 Gemmatimonadaceae bacterium
GAGCGTGTACTGTCCCTTCGCCGAACGGATCTCGGCGTGCTTTGTCGAGACGTCGAGGTCCTGCGTCGCGTCGAACTTGAAGTCGCAGTCCGGGTGACGCCCGATTGTGACCGTCGACTTCTGGAATGTTTGCGATTGCCCGGCGCGCGCTCCACTCAGGATGCGCAGCTCGATCGCCATTACGGCCTCGGCGCGCTCGTGCCCGTCTTGTTGGTCACCGTGCGCGTGCTCTGCATGACGAACCACACGCCGCCAAGGATGAGGAGAGCAAGCAACGCGATGGCGATCAACGTTCCGACGCTGCGACGCGTCGGCGATACGTCGGGCGCAGCCGGCGTCTGCGGCGCCGCGGCACTGGGCGACGCTTCTGTTGCCGCCGGTGTCTCGGGCGCCGGCGCAAGCGCGTGCTCCACCGGGCGCGGCGGCGTCGGGCGGACCATGTTGGAGCGAGGCACGATCGGCATCGCCTCAGTTGGTGTCGTGCCGGTCATGATGCGATCCATCGCCGCCGACGGTCCCGAATCGCGCAGACGAAATACTTGATGCCCGACTTCGTCTTCATCACCCGCCGTCGTGAGCCCCGCGCCCTCGAAGCGAGCCACGATCACTGTGATGTTGTCCGGACCGCCGGCATCGTTCGCGAGATCGATCAAGCGCCGACTCACGCGCGTTAGGTCTGGCTCCTCTCGTACGACGTCGGCGATTTGGTCCTTGCTGACCTGCCCGGAGAGCCCATCGCTGCACAGCACGAGCGTATCGCCGGCGCGAATCGTCTGGTGCGTGAGATCGACCTTGATCGTTCCCTCGGGGCCAAGCGCCTGGAGAATGATGTTGCGTCGCTCGCTGTGCTCCGCTTCCTCTTCGGTCAGCTCGCCGGCCTCGATCAACTTCTGCATCAGCGACTGATCCTTCGTGATCTGTCGCGTCACACCATCGCGCACGATGTACGCGCGGCTGTCGCCCACCTGCGCCAGATACAACGTGTCGCCCAGCAGCCCGGCGATCGTGGCCGTCGTTCCCATGCCGCGATACTCGGGATGTTGCGTGGCAAACGCGTTGATCTGCGCGTTCGCTGCCTTCGTCGCGTCTTTGATCGCGCGAACGAACACTTCGGCTTCGGTGGTCTTCGCCGCGACCCAGGTCGATCGCATTTGGCCCAGCACGATGTCCACCGCCATCGCGCTGGCGATTTCGCCCGCGGCCGCACCGCCCATGCCGTCGGCGACCATGAACAGCGAGCCCTTTGCTCCGCCGGGCAGGACGGCCGAACTCGGCTCCGCGATCGTCGTGCCGCTCGTCAGGTCCGCCACGATGAACGCATCCTCGTTGTGCTCGCGCGTGCGGCCGACATCGGTCAGGCCGGCCACGCGGACGATAACCTCGGCGTTGGGAGAGTCGGGGTTGGGCGAGGGTTTCATCGACGAAGAGGGATTGATGACTGGCAAGTTCGACCTGATGACCTAGTTGGGGCAGAGATCGTTGAGTTTAGCGGCAACAAGGGTGGCCTTCGTAGTGCGCGGAGCGATCGTTCGAACTTCTTTCAACGCATTACACGCGTTTTTGTCACGGAGGCTAAGCCCCGCCGTGAAGCGTACCAGCGCCGCTTGCACGCTGTCCTCATCCGACGCCAGCGGTACCGACGCCAATTCCGTCAGCGCCGACGCGGCCGTTGCGGAGTCGTTCGCCATACTGTCGAGACGCGCCAGCGCGCCGGCGTTGTCGCGACCAGCGGGCGTCGACTGCGTCGCGGTCTTCACCGGCGCCGGCGACTTCGGGCTCGAATCGCGGTTCGCAACCACCGTCGCCAGGGTGAGGATCACCACCAATGTCGCCAACAATCCTACTGTCGACACGTAACGATCTTCCTGTACCGCGACGATCTCCCCGGAATGACGGACGACGCGCGTCGGCGGCACAATTCGCGCGTCGCTGGGGCTTGGGCGATGCGCCGACGTCTCCGGCATCTCCGACGCGGCCTGGTAGAACGCCCGCCCGAACTCGCTCGCGCTCTGATATCGCCGAGCCGGATCGCGCGCCAGCGCCGTTTCGATGACCGTTTCCACGTCGGCCGGCCAATCCACGTTGGGGCTCGCGTGCTTCAACGTCATCGGCGCGTCGGTGAGACGCATGATCAGCGACTCGCGCGCCGATTCGCTCGGGAAGGGAAGCCGGCCGGTGAGCATGTTGAAGGCGACGAGTCCCAGCGAGTAAATGTCGCTCCGCCCGTCGAGCGGGTCGCCGGCGAATTGTTCGGGACTCATGTAATCCGGCGTGCCGATCAAGTAGCCGGTCTTCGTCACCTTGCGCGACTCGTCGTCGGCCGCCTTCGCGATGCCGAAGTCGACGACCTTCACGAGATCGCCGCCTTCCTTGGTCATGACGAGCAGTACGTTGTCGGGCTTGAGATCGCGGTGCACGAGACCCACTTCGTGTGCGACGGCGAGGGCGTCGGCTATCTGTCGAACAATTTCGGCCGCGCGGCGTGGCGGAAGTGGACCATTCTTGTCGATCAGCGTCGACAGCGATTGGCCGTCGACGTATTCCATCGCGAGATAGATCAAGCCGTCGGACGTCTCACCGAAGTCGTACACCGCCGCGACGTTCGGATGGCTGATGCGGCTGGCGTTCGCCGCTTCGCGATTGAACCGCGTGATCGCGTCGAGGTCCTTCACCATTCCCGGGTGCAGAACCTTCAGCGCGCTCTTCCGTCCCATCTTCACGTGCTCGGCTAGATACACGCGACCCATGCCTCCTTCGCCGAGCTTTTTGAGGATGTGGTATCGATCGGCGACGATCGATCCCTCGAGATCGTTCCCGCCGGCGGAGACGCGGAGTGCGGTTCCATCTTTCTCGCAGAACCTGGCATTGGCGGGATACTCAAGGCCGCACCGGGGGCAAACCTTGGTCGTCGGAGGGTGGGAAACATCCATGGCGCGCGAATATAGGCCGCTGGGGAAGGGATGGTCAATGAATTGCACGACTCTGTGCCCTAACGATTTAGGACTATTCCAGCCTACATTGCATTCCCCATGCGGACCTCTCGCCTCGCGTTCGTCGCGCTGATCGCCGGTTGCCAGACAGTTCCCGCTCCGGCCAGCCCGACACCCGAGACCCGTCCACCGGCCAATCCCACATATGAACGCGGCATCACCCCCCGGAAGGCCCCACCGCTTCCGGCGGTGCCGCTTGTAGCCGGCCCGCTCGTCCCGAAAGTCGTCTTTCCAGACGCCAATCAGTCCATTCCGGTCCGCGATTCGAATTTCATTTTTGGCTCGGTCGGCAATGGCCACGCGACACTGACCATCAACGGTGCGCCGGTGCCCGTGGCGCCGAATGGGACGTTCGTCGCCTATCTCCCCGTCCCGCCGCCGACCGCGCCCCGCTACGAGTTGGTGGCGCACGAAGCCGCCGACAGCGCACGCCTCGTCGTCCCGGTTCGCGTGCCGCCGCCGCGCGTCGTCTTCTCTGCCTCGGGACCTCTCCTCGTCGACAGCTCGACCGTGTCGCCGCGCGGCGGCACACTCGCCTTGCGCGACAACGAACCCGTTCGCGTGAGCGTTCGTGCCGCGCCCAACGCGTCGGCGTGGGTCGTCGAGAATGGACGAGCTCACCCGTTGGTCCCCGTTTCCGCGAACGGGTTGGCCACTGAGCTGCCGGCGCGAAGTCTTCGCGTCCCGGCCACGCTCTACGTCGCTCGCGATCGCGACACCGTGCATTTCGCCCTGTCGCGCATCGCGCCCGTCGATACCGAGCCCGCTCGCTACGCGACGCTCGTCGCCGCCGACAATGGGCCCGACACCGACGCCGTCGTCATCGGCCGCTCGACACCCGCCGGGACGTACAAGTGGATGCTCCTGCCCGGCACCGTCGTGCAAGTCACCGGTCGAAGCGGCGACAACGTCCGCGTGCGACTCGACTCACAGCTCGAGACATGGATCGACTCGGTGAACGTCCGCACGCTCCCACTCGGCACGCCCGCTGCGCGTCGTGTCGTCGGCGCGATGACGCTCGTTCCCGATACCGGTTGGGTCGACGTCGTGATGCCCGTGGCATCGCCGCCGCCGTTTCTGCTCGAGCAGGATCTCGACCATCTCACGCTCACGCTCTACGGCACGCAGGCCACGCCCGACCTGATCAAATATCTCCAAAATGACTCGCTGGTCCGCGTGATGAACTGGACGCCCGAACAGTCCGATCGCGTCCGGATCAGAATGGAGCTGAGCCAACCGCCGTTCGGGTATCTCGCCCTCTGGGATTCGACGCGTGGCTTCGTGCTGCGATTGCGTCGTCCGCCACACGTCTCGCTCGCGCGCCCGCTCGAGGGACTTACGATCACCGTGGATCCCGGCCATCCGCCCGGCGGCGCGATCGGACCCACCGCGCTCACCGAGGCGCAAGCCGTGTTGCCGATCGCGCAGAAGTTGCGCGAGCTCCTCGAGCAGCGCGGCGCCCACGTCGTCGTCACGCGCACGACGATGCAAGCCGTCGACCTTCACCTCCGCAGCGTGATCGCGCGACGAGCGAACTCGCACGTCCTCGTCTCGATTCATCTCAATGCGTTCGGCGACGGCGTGAACCCGTTCACCAACAATGGCACGAGTACGCTCTTCTTCCATCCGCAAACCGAGCCTCTCGCGCGCCTCGTCCAAGCCGGCATGATGCGCGAGATGGGTCTGCGCGACCTCGGCATTCATTATCAGAACATCGCGATCGGCCGCACGACGTGGATGCCGTCCCTCATCTGCGAGGGCGCGTTCCTCATGATTCCCGAGCAGGAGAACGCGGTCAAAGTCCCCGAGTTCCAGGAACGCTACGCACGTGGAGTGGCCGACGGGATCGAGGCGTACTTTCGCTTGTTCGCGCGATGACTGGCGGTGGAACGGATGGACGGTGGAACGGTGGAACGGTGGAACGGTGGAACGCAGAAGCCAGCCCGAGGCCGTTTCGTTCCACCGTTCCACCGTTCCACCGTTCATCCATTCTCGCGGTCCTTCTCGCCATCGCCGCCCACCTCGTCGGAGCCCAGGCGCCGAACCTCCCGTGGCGCACGCTCGCGACTCAACATTTCTACGTCCACTTCAACCCGCCCCTCGAGCCGCTAGCGCGACGCATCGCGGCCGACGCCGAGCGTGCGTACAGCGAATTATCGCGCGAGCTGCACCCGCCGCGTGGCATGATCGATGTCGTCATCTCCGATGACGTCGATCAGTCCAACGGCTCCGCGACCTCGTTTCCCACGAATCGCATCGTCGTCTACGCCAACCCGCCGGTCAGCGAATCGGCGCTGCGGTACACGAACGACTGGGGCCAGCTCGTCATCACCCACGAGCTCACGCACATCTTCCATCTCGACCGCACGCGTGGACTCTGGTCGGTCGCGCAGATGATCTTCGGCCGAGCCGCCGCACTGTTTCCGAACTCGTATTCACCGTCGTGGCTCGTCGAAGGACTTGCCGTCTACGAGGAATCGAAGCTCGCGGGCGCCGGCCGCATCGAAGGCTCCGAGCACCGCATGATCGCCCGCGCCGCCGCGATCGATCACACGTTCCCATCGCTCGGCGCACTGAGCCTCGCGCAGGGACATTTTCCCTTCGGCGAGACCGCATATTCGTTCGGGTCACTGTTCGTCGACTACTTGGCGAAGAAGCAGGGCGACGCGCTCGTCGGCCGATTCGTCGAGAAGTCGAGCGCCGACGTCATTCCGTTCCTCATCAACATCCCGGCGCGCCAAGGGTTCGGCATCAGCTTCTCCCGTGCCTGGCGTGACTTCAGCGATTCCGTCGGACGCTCGATTCGCGAGACACCTCTCGCACCGCTCGCTGGATGGCGCGAGCTCACGCAAGACGGCGTGTTCGTTTTCGCGCCGCGTTGGCTCTCCGACTCATCAATTGTCTACAGCGGTTCGCCGGGCCGCGAGACCTTCGCCGCATTTCGCGTCGACCTGAATGGCAAGCGCGTTCGCGTCGGACGCCGCAACAGTCGCTCGGCAAATCTTCCGATCGGCAACAACGAGCTGCTCTACGCGCAACTCGAATTCACGAATCCGTATCAGCAGCGCTCCGACCTCTGGGTTCAGCGCGGTGGTCGCGAGCATCAACTGACCCACGGCCAACGCCTCACCAGTCCCGACGCGCGCGCCGATGGCGAGATCGTCGCGTCGCAGATCATCCCAGGCGCCACGCGCCTCGCACGCGTCTCGCGCGACGGCAAGCGCGTCACGCCGATTACCAACGGCAGTTACGACGAGCAGTGGACCGAGCCGCGCTGGTCGCACTCGGGCGACCGCATCGCCGCGTCGCGTTGGGTGCGCGGCAACATCTCACAGATCGTCGTCGTCGATACGCTGGGACGTATCCTCCACATCGTGTCGAGCGGCAACTCGATCGAGGCCACGCCCAGTTGGCTGCCGAACGACGCCGGGATCCTCTACAGCTCCGACCGCACCGGCAGCGCGCAGATCTACGCCGAGCGCTTCGACGATGCACGCACGTTCGCGGGCGCGACGACATACCGCCTCAGCAACGCGGCGACAGGATTGTTCGAGCCCACGAGCGCGCCAACATCGGCGCGCGCCGCCGTCGTGCTATTTCGCGGCGACGGCTATCACTTGGGCATCGGCGACTGCTGCGCCACGACGAACGAAGAGCGCACGCCCGAGTATCGCGACACACTCCCGCACACGACCGATCTGGTGCTCGTCGATTCCGGCGTGGTGCGAAAGTACAGCCCGTGGCGCACGTTCATGCCGCGCTATTGGCTTCCACAAGTCGATCAAGGACTCGACAACGGCTATCGCATCGGAGCGCTCACGAGCGGCTTCGACGTCGTTGGTCGCCACACGATGACCGCGCAGATCGAGGCGCCGACCAACAATCGCGGTGGCATCACCGGCAGCGCCGTCTATCAATACAGCGGTTTCGGTCTCCCCATCATTCAAGCCGACGCATCGCAAGATTGGGAAAGCCTCGGCGCCATCTCCGACCGCAGCGCACAACGAAACATCATCGGCGAGCTGTTTCGCCGCACCTGGAGCAGCGAGGTGCTTGGCACGTTGCTCCGTCAACGCTACCGCACCGCGATGTCGCTCACCGCGGGCGCCGGCTTCGAGCATCGCACGCACGTCACCACGCCAACCGATCTGATTCCACGGATCGACTCGAGCGGCGCGTTCGGAACTCTGACGTTCCCCAGCCTGATCGCCGCGGCGAACTTCTCGAACGCTCAACGGCCTGCGTTCAGCATCTCGCCCGAGGACGGTATCTCGCTCGGCGTCACGGTCCGCGACCGACTCCAAAGTGGCGCGAACGGCACCGGTCCGCAGAGCATGAGCACCGTTGCCACGGCGTCGGTCTACAAATCGCTCGACCTGCCCGGCTTCGCGCATCATGTCATCGCGCTCCGAGGCGCCGGGGGTTATGCCGATGAACACGCGGCGGGCTATTTCTTCGTCGGCGGTGTGAGCGGCAGCGCCTTCCAGATCATTCCCGGCTACACACTCGGCGAAGGTCGAAAGACATTTCC
>DASYSU010000044.1:0-3561 GCA_036002925.1 Gemmatimonadaceae bacterium
TGGGAAAAGAAAATTCTATGGTGGCCGTCCACTAGAACGACGCTCAATATACAAGCGAAGTCACTCTTCGTTCCAGAGGCAACTCCACTCATGTGCTCCAAAGCGAGCACATCGCTTCGCGGCCCATTCGCGGCCTTCCCAGAGTCCGATATTCCGAGCATGGCCCTCCTCTACCAATACCTACGCGGTTACTGGCAGCTGGTCGTACTCGCCCTCGTACTGGCGGCGATCAACCAGGTCTTCTCCCTCCTCGACCCGCTGATCTTCCGACACATCATCGACGACTACGCCACCCAATACAACCACTACTCGAACGCCCAGTTCCTCCGCGGCGTCAGCGTCCTGCTCTCCATGGCAGTGGGCGTCGCTTTCGTGTCACGGGTCGCGAAGAACTTCCAGGACTATTTCGTCAACGTCGTTACGCAACGTTTGGGCGCGCGGCTCTATTCCGACGGGATTCGCCACTCCCTGTCCCTACCGTTCCAGGTGTTCGAGGACCAACGCAGCGGCGAGACCCTCGGTAAACTCCAGAAAGTTCGCGCCGACACCGAAAAATTCATTGCCGCGTTCGTGAACATTCTATTCACGAGCCTCGTGGGTGTGATCTTCGTCATGATCTACGCCTACAAGGTCCACTGGTCGATCGCGCCCGCCTTCTTGGCCACCGTCCCGGTCCTCGGCGCGCTCAGCATGATCCTGAGCCGGCGGATCAAGGTCATTCAGAAGGTCATCGTCGCCGAAACGACCGCTCTCGCCGGCGCCACCACAGAATCCTTGCGCAACATCGAGTTGGTCAAGAGCCTCGGCCTCGCCGAACAAGAGATCGGCCGGCTGAACGCGACCACCGAGAAGATCCTCAAGCTGGAGCTGAAGAAGGTTCGCTACATCCGAAGTCTGAGCTTCATTCAGGGGACGTGCGTCAATCTGATCCGCACGTCGATTCTGTTCCTCATGCTCTACCTGATCTTCGACAAGCAGATCACCGTCGGCCAGTTCTTCTCGCTGCTGATCTACTCGTTCTTCATTTTCGGTCCGCTCCAGGAGTTGGGCAACATCATCAACGTCTACCGAGAGACCGAGGCGTCGCTCGCGACGTATCAGGCGATTCTCGACACGCCGGTCGATCCCAAGCCGGAGAACCCGGTCGCCGTGAACGACCTTCAGGTGCTCGACTTCGACAGCGTCTCGTTCATGCATCAGTCAGCGAGCTCGCCGGCGCTGTCGGACATCTCGTTCCACGTCGAACGCGGCGACACGGTCGCATTCGTCGGCCCATCGGGCGCCGGCAAGACGACGCTCGTCAAGCTCCTCGTCGGTCTCTATCAACCGAAGGAGGGACGCGTCCTCTACAACAGTGTCGCCAGCGATCGCGTCGACCTCGACAAGTTCCGCGAGCGCATCGGTCTCGTGACGCAAGATGCACAACTCTTCTCCGGCTCCATTCGCGAAAACTTGTTGTTCGTCCGGCCCGACGCGACCGACGCCGAGTGCATCGAGGTGTTGCGCAAGGCCGCGGCGGACAACCTTCTCCAGCGCGCCGACAAGGGTTTGAATACGGTGATCGGCGAAGGCGGAATGAAGATCTCCGGCGGTGAAAAGCAGCGTCTCTCGATCGCCCGTGCGTTGCTTCGGCATCCGCACCTTCTCGTATTCGACGAAGCCACGTCATCGCTCGACTCGTTGACCGAGGAAGAGATCAGCCGGACGATGCGCGAGATCTCGGCGACCGCCGACGTGATCACGGTTCTCATCGCGCATCGTCTGTCCACCGTGATGCACGCCGACCGCATCCATGTCCTCGAGCGCGGCCGCATCGTCGAAGTCGGCTGCCACGACGAGCTGCTCGAGCTCAAGGGCTTGTACTATGCGATGTGGCGGCAGCAGGTCGGCGAGCGCCGGAACCTGGGGCCGGACCGAATCAATACGACTGGAGCGCGAAGACTTCAGACAGCTTGAAGAAAAGGCGAGACTAACGAAAGCCGACGCTAGCTGTTTAGGCCCCGCTCCATGGCCCAAGACACCCTGACCCAAACCGTCGACATCGAGACTCCCGAGCTCGTCGTGCTCTCGTACACGATCGCGGGTCTCGGGTCGCGCGTGTATGCAGGGCTCATCGATCTATTCATCTGCGCTGCGGCGCTGATCGCCTTCCTGATCGGGATCGTCGTCCTCGCGGGACATTCGAAAGAGTCGTTGGCGCAGTCGTCACCGAGTACGGCGTGGGCGGTCGCGGTCATCATTCTCTTTCAATTCGCGATCCTCTGGGGCTACTACCTCTTATTCGAAGGCTTCAACGACGGCCAGACGCCCGGCAAGCGACTGCTTCGGCTTCGCGCCGTCCGTGACGGCGGCTACTCGATTGGTTTCTCGGCGTCGGCCGTGCGCAACCTCATGCGCATCGTCGATCTGCAACCCGCGTTCACGTACGCCATCGGCATTGGATCAGTGCTGGTCAGCAAGTCCGGCAAGCGCCTCGGCGATATCGTCGCCGGAACGATTGTCGTCCGCGAATCGCTCGTCCGTCAGCCAATGCAATCCGCCGCACCGGCGCCGTCGTCCGCCGTCGTTACTGCTCCGCTCTCCGCGCAGCTGAGCGATGACGAGTTTCGATTGCTCGAGCGCTGGGCCGAGCGACGCAACTCCCTCGAGCCACAGCGCCGCCGCGAGTTGACTGCACAAGTCGCCGCGCGGCTGCGTCGAACCGTTCCAGTCGGCGACCCGCAACCAACCGGTGCCTTCACCGCGGATCAGCAACCTACGAACATCTCGTATCAGAACGAGGCCGCCGCGCTCGCGCGTCTCGTCGAGACTGAGCGTCGCGCGCGTGCAAGCGGTCTCGCCGCGCGCGGCGCCAAGGGTGCGAGCCGCGAACGATACGCGATCGTCACGTCGAATTCACCGCGATGGATCGCGTTCGCGGCCCGTCTCGCCGAGGCGCAACGACGCGGGTTGCGTGCGTTGGGCGAACCTGGCGTGCGCGATTTCGTCGCCGAGTATCGCTCGCTCACCGCCGATCTTGCGCGGCTGCAAACCGCGACGCGGGGCGAAGCGAGCAACGAAGTGTTCTACTTGGGACGACTCGTCGCGGGCGCGCACAATCTTCTCTACCGCGATCGGCGAGGCGGAATTCGTGCCGTTCTCCGGTTCATCGCCATCGACGTTCCGAGCGAAGTGCGACGGTCCGTAGCGCCGATCGCGCTCGCCGCCGCTTGTCTGTTCGGTCCAGCCGCGATCGCCTACACTGCGGTCGTTCGCGACCCGAACATCGCGCCCACGTTCATTCCGACAGGCATGCTCGATCGCGCTGAAGCCGGCGTCGAGCGGGCAAAGAACGGTGACGGGTACATCGAAGACCCGCAGGTATTTCGACCGGTGATGGCGAGCTCGATCATCGCCAACAACGTGCAGGTCACGATCGCCGCGTTCGCGTTCGGAGTGACGGCGGGTATCGGTACGCTGCTGCTCCTGCTGTTCAACGGCGTGTCGCTTGGCGGTATTTTCGGCTTGTACGCGTCGAAGGGCATTCTGTCGTTGCTCCTGGCCTTCGTGGCGCCGCATGGC
>DASYSU010000045.1:0-15295 GCA_036002925.1 Gemmatimonadaceae bacterium
TGCGGACCGAGATATCCGTTCGGGCCATCATCGTACCACTCGCCGAGCGAGTGCGCGCCTTCCGCGTTGCCACCGCCGCCGATTCGCATTGCGGGAATGCCGAGACTGATCGGAATGTTTGCGTCGGTGCTCGACGCGCTCGTCGATGACGTAAAGCCGAGCGCTTTCGCGGCAGCGAGAGCGGTCTGAATGATTGGAGCGTTGTCGGCTTGCGCGCCGGTGGGACGAATACCGATCGTGTCGATGTGCAGCGTCAGCTGCGCGCTTGCGGCGCGCTCTCCTTTCCAACGGCCATTCTCGGCAGTGAGCGCGTCGCGGAGAATGCGCTGCACCTGCGCGTCGACCGCCGCGAGCGATTTCGCGTCTTCCGAGCGCATGTCGACTTCCATCGACGCTTCGCCGGCGATCGAATTCACCGATGTCCCGCCCTGAATCACACCGACGTTGAACGTCGTCTTCGGCGTCGCGGGTACCTGAACGTCGGCGATGCCCGCGATCGCGCGGCCGAGCGCATGAATTGGATTCGGAATTCCGAATGCGCCGTAGCTGTGTCCGCCCGGTCCCTTGTACGCCACGCGATATCGATAGCTGCCGACGGCGCGGCTGGCGATGCCGAGTCCCGCGTCGTCGACCGAAATGAAGTAGTCGACCTTTCCCTTGAGCTCCTTGCCGAACAAATAGCGCATGCCGCGAAGGTTACCCGGCCCCTCCTCGCCGACGTCGCCGACGAAGTACACGGTGCCGTTCGTCTGCAATCCCGTCTTCTCGAATGCGCGTGCGACCGCGAGAACGACGGCGAGTCCTCGATCGTCGTCGCCGATTCCTGGTGCGCGCAGCTTGCTACCATCGTGCTTGACGGTAACGTCGGTCCCTTCGGGGAACACGGTGTCGAGGTGACCCGCGATGACGACCGTCGGCCCACTGCCCGCACCTCGTCGCTCGGCGATCACGTTGCCCACCGAGTCGACGCGTACGTTGCGCAGGCCAAGCGCCTCGAGGCGACGTTTGTATTCCGCGGCACGCTTCGATTCTTTGAACGGCGGCGACGGGATTTGGGTCAGCTCGATCTCTTGCTGCATCGTCCACGCGTTATCCGCCTTGATCAAGTCCAACGCCGCGCGAACTTTCGCGTTGGTCGATGGAATGGTCGGAGGCGTTTGTGCGGCAAGCGGCAGCGCAAGCAGCCACATCCCCGCGATTGATTTGAAGTTGATCATGTGACCAACGTATCGCTCAGTTCTGGTTTCGTGAAGGTCGCGATCCCGGTTGCGGCGAGTGAGACCGGCGCGTAATTCATGAGTATATCGCAGCCATTCGACGGCCGAGGAGATAGCATGAAGGACACCGCGCCGACGACTCCGCGCGCAGCCACCGAGATCGAGCAGTCGGCGCGCGCCGATGCCGACCTCAGAGATTTGTGGCGCTTCTACGCGCGCAAGATGAATGACACAGCCCTCCTCGTGTGCGCGACGGTGAGCATTCTCCTCGTCGCCGCGTTCGCCGTCATCGGCCTGCTGAACGCGCACTGGGCGCTCCACTGGTGGCCGTTGGTGTTGCCGCCCGTTTTCGTCGGCGCGTTCGGCGTCTGGGGAATCGCCGACCGCGAGCTCTCCGAGAGAGCGCGCACCGCCGACGGAGCAGCGCCGGCGCGAATGCTGGTGATTCTCGAGTGGGCAGCCAGTGGTGTCGCGGCACTCGCCGCGGCCGGTGCGGTGATCGTGTTCCTGCGAGTCACTGTCGGAACGTGGATCAGCTAGCACTCAGCACAGGTGCACCGCGGTCGCTTTGAAGCCGACGATGACCTCCGCGCCAACGCGCAGCTCGAGCTCGCGCACTGACCGCGCCGTCACCGCCGCCACGATTGGCGTCCCGCTCGCATCGACTGTCACGCGTGACAGCGCGCCCGCCGGAACGATCTCGACGATCCGCCCGCGAAACTGATTCTGCACCGACGACATCGAGGGCTCGGCAGAGAGCGAAATCTCCTCGGCGCGAATCACCGCGTGCGTCGGTCCGGGGACAACGTCGCCGAGCGCATAGAACGTCAGCCCGCCGGTCGTAAAAGCGACGGCGTATTGCGTGAATTCGTCCTTGGTTCCTTCGACCCAGTCCGGCGCCTCGGAACGAATGGGTTGCGCCGTGCCGGCAAACACGTTTTCGGCGCCGAGGAAATCAGCGATGTACGGTGACGCGGGTTTGCGGAATACCTGTTCGGGATCTCCCTTCTGCACCACTCGCCCGCGATCGAGCATGATCGCGACGTCGCCGAGCAAACCGGCTTCGGCGAAATCGTGTGTCACCTGGAGGACGGTGAAACGTCGCTCGTAGTAGAACGCTCGCAATACCCGGCGCACGACATTGCGCGTTCGCGGATCGAGCGCGCTGAATGGCTCGTCGAGCAGCAAGACCTCCGGCCGTCGCGCCAACGCTCGCGCGATCGCGACCAGCTGTCGCTCGCCGCCACTCAGCGACTCGACCGAACGATTGGCCAGTGCGTCGACCCCGAACCGCAAGGTGACATCGTTCACCCCATCGGCGTTCGCGGCGCCATACTCGACGTTTTGGCGAACGCTGAGGTGTGGAAACAAATAGGCATGCTGATACACGATTCCTAATCGCCGTCGCTCGGGGGCCGCCGTCGTGAGATCTTCGCCGCCGAGCAGGACGCGCCCCGCGGTTGCCCGCACGACGCCGGCAATGGTCTCGAGCAATGTCGTCTTACCAGAACCGGCAGGCCCGATCACAATCCCGTACGCGCCCTGCGGCACGTCGAACGAGATGTCGGTCAGCTCGAAGCGTCCAGCGCGGGCGCTGACGTGCTGGAGCGAGATCATTCGATCGCGTCAGGTCGACGCGTACGGTCCGCCGGCGCGCAACGCACGCAGTGCCGCGAGCGGAATGAGCGCGAACAGCACGAGCACCGCGGCCACTGGGAGCGCCTCACTCATCCCGTAGCTGGTGAAACGGTCATAGCTCAACACGCTGACCACTTTCGGGTTGTACGTGAGAATGACGATCGCGCCGAATTCGCTGATCGCGCGCGCCCACATGACGACCGCCGCGGCCGTGAGTCCGCGCGCCGATAGCGGCAGCGTCACGCGGCGAAACGCGCGCCATGCATCGTCGCCAAGCGTTCGCGCGACGGACTCGTATCGCGCGTCCACGCGCGCGAACGCTTCGCGCGCGGCACTGACGTAGAGTGGCGCCGATACGAAGAGCATCGCGCAGACGATTCCCGTCGGCGAACTGGCGACGCGCACGCCGATATGATACAACGCACCACCGATCGGACTGGTCCGTCCGAGGACGAGCAGCAGCGCGATGCCGGCGACGGGATGCGGGATCACCAGCGGCAGATCCATCAGCGCCGCGACCAGCGCTCGCCCGGGAAATGCGCGACGAGCGAGCACATAGGCGAACGGCGTTCCGCCCAGCACGCCGACCAGTGTCGCGATGGTCGCCGTCGTAACGGTGAGCCAGAGTGATGCTCGCAGCTCGTGATCCGTCATCAAGCTCGCCACACCGCGAGCACCGCCCGACCCAACCAGTCCAACGACCGGCGCGATGATGAACAGCAGGAACAGCGACGCGAGCAACGCGACGACGATCGTCACGACGGAACGCGTCATCGTACCTCCGCCGGCGCCCCGGTGCCGACGACGATCGGATGGTCGAGCATGTCGACGTGCGCCGCGCGCAGTTGATTCACCACGTCGGGCGACGAGAGATAGGCGAGAAACCGTGACGCCGCAGCGGGATGCGGAGCGCGCACCGGCTCGCTCAGCCCGTAAAGAATTGGCTGACCCTTGAACTCGGCTCGACCGCCGCGTGCCGCACCGCGGACGTGGACCGAAACCTTCGCGTAGTCTCGAGCGCGTTTGGGATCACCAAGATTGATCTCGTCCGGCAGAGCGACAAACGAGAATCCGTTCGATTCGGCAACCGACTGGTAATCGTATATGTAGTCCAGCTCGCCGGCCGCGAGCAGCGCGGCGAGCTCGGCGGCGTTCGGCCGAATGTTCCGTGTCGGCGCCGCCGCGAGCAACGATTTCGCCAAGCCAGGCCTTCTATAGAAGCCTTCTGCCAGTTCTAGCATGATCAACGTTCGATAACCGACCGGCGCTAGATCCGGGTCGGTGCGACCGACCTCGACGTCCCGGCGCCGCACGATGTCCATCCAGTTGTCGCGATTGATCGCGTCGGCGTGTTTCGATCGCCGCGTGTACGCCACGACCATGCGATTGCGCGCGAACGCGGCGTACCACGTCGCGTGTTGTGGAACGAGAAACTGAGGAAAGACCTCGACGTCGGCCAAGAGCAAGAGGTCGGGAACGCGGTGCAGCTCGGTGATTTTGCGGACGTGCTCGAGCGACGCGCCGCTTTCGCGCTGGACGACGATCCCGGTTCGCGCCGAAAAGGTATCGAGAACGGGCTGCATCGGGCGTGTCAGGCTGGCCGCGACGTAGATCAGCAGTGTGTCGGCTAAGACTCCAAGCATGGGTTTAAGAAAGCGCTCGCCGAGCGAAGCCGCCACCGGCGAAACTTCCCCGTGGGGCGTCCGTCGTGTAGGATCAAACGGGCCTGTGTGCCTGCTTCCCACCCGGTTTCTCCTTCCCAGCGACCCAAATATGTCCGATCTCGCGATCGACATTCGCCATGTCGTAAAGCGGTTCGAGGAGCACGTCGCGGTTCGCGACCTATCACTCGAGGTGCCGCGCGGCTCGGTCTACGGTCTCCTTGGCCCCAATGGGGCCGGGAAGACTACGACCATCCGCATGATTCTCGACGTTATCGCCCCGGATTCTGGAACGATCAGCATCTTCGGCGTGCCGCACGACTCACCCGGTATCCTCAACAAGGTCGGATACCTGCCCGAGGAGCGCGGCCTTTATAAGAAGATGCAGGTCAAGCGCGTCCTGCTCTTCCTTGCTGAGCTCAAAGGCGTCGGCGTGCGCGATGCATCGAAGCGCATCGACGAATGGCTCGAGCGGTTCAGCCTCAACACCGCCGAGAAGAACTGGGGCGACGCAAAAGTCGACGAGTTGTCGCGCGGCATGCAGCAGAAAGTCCAGTTCATCGCCACGCTGCTACACGATCCCGACCTCGTGATTCTCGATGAGCCGTTCAGCGGACTTGATCCGATCAACGCGCAGGCGCTCAAGGACGCGGTCGTCGAGCTCAAACGTCGCGGCAAGACGGTGATTTTTAGTACCCACGTCATGGACAACGCCGAGAAAATGTGCGACTCGGTGTGCATCATCGCTCGTGGTGAAAAGGTGCTCGACGGGACCGTTGCCAGCGTGCGGCAACAGCACGGTGGCCGAAACGTGGCGCTGGGTTTGGGCAACGGCGCTCTGAATGGCGTCGGCGCCATTCTGCGCGATACGAGCCTCGTGAAAAAGCTCGACGAGAACAATCGCTTCTTCGAGATCGAGTTGGCGGCGGATGCAGATCCACAGGCGCTGCTCCGTCGCCTCATCGACGTCGGAGCCAGCATCGAACGCTTCGAGCTCGTGCAGCCTTCACTCCATCAAATCTTCATTCAACGCGTCGGCGCAAGCGGCGTAGAGACCGGGATGTCGGGTCATGGATAAGAAAATCTTCGTCGTCGCCAAGCGAGAATATTTAGAGCGCGTGCGCTCGCGATGGTTCATCGCGATGACCTTGCTCGTGCCCGCACTCATGGCGGGAGCGTTCCTCTTCCCGATCTGGATGGCGGCTCGCAGCAGCGTGTCCAACCAGCTCGGTCACATCAAGATTCTCGATGCCACTGGCGCCGGCCTTGGCGATCGGATCGCGAAAGCCATGTACGCCGACTCGACGCTCGCCATCACTGCGGGCGATTCACTCGCCCCGCGCGTCGAAGTCGTGACGCCTGCCGAACTTCCGGCAAAGGAACAGGCGGCGATCGCCGAAGTGCAGCTGCGTGGCCACGTCGCGGGTGTGCTGTCGTTGACGGACAGCGCCATCGCCGGACAGTCCGCACGCTACGCCGGGCGCAACGCGTCGAACATCTCGGACATGGACAAGCTGCGTACCATCGTGCGACAGTCGGCGATGATCGTCAGGCTGGAGCGCGAAGGCGTGCGGGCCGCCATCGTGAACGATCTCGCACAATCCAACATGCGGCTCAACACCGAGCGCGTGACGGAAAAGGGCAAGAGCGGTTCCGGTACCGCGGGACTCTTCGTTGGGATCATCGTTGGCGTGCTGTTGTTCATGTCGATCGTCTTTCACGGGCAGAACATTCTCCGCGGCGTGCTCGAGGAGAAAGCGACGCGTGTCGCCGAGGTCGTGTTGTCGAGCGTGAAGCCGGAGTCGCTGCTCGCCGGCAAGGTGCTGGGGGTCGGCGCGGTCGGGTTGACGCAACAGGCGGCGTGGCTCGGCATCGCGACCTATCTCACGAACTTCATGGCGCCGATCGTCATGAAGAGCATCGCGGCCAAGGGCGGCGCCGCGGCGGCCGCGAACGCCGCCGCCGCCTCGCCGATCGCCGGCGCGCTGGGCGGCATCTCGTTGGGCATCATCGGCATCGCACTGGCGTATTTCCTCG
Organism: Gemmatimonadaceae bacterium; assembly: GCA_036002925.1. GTDB lineage: Bacteria > Gemmatimonadota > Gemmatimonadetes > Gemmatimonadales > Gemmatimonadaceae > JAQBQB01. Next base: position 6,554 of record DASYSU010000045.1, read on the forward strand.
TGGGCTTCGTGTTCTACGCGTGCTTGTACGCCGCCGCCGGCTCGATGGTCAACAGCGAGCAGGAAGCGCAGCAAGCCGCGACACCCGTGATGTTCCTGTTGATCAGCACGTGGTTGATGGTCAATCCGGTGCTCGTGAATCCAACGAGCCGGCTCGCCGTGGTGCTGTCTTGGCTTCCCTGGTCCTCGCCGATCATCATGCCGATGCGAATCGGTTTGACGAGCGTCTCGCCACTCGAGATCGCGGGATCGCTCGTCGTTGCGCTACTCGGCTGCGTCGGCGCTGTTTGGCTCTCGGCGCGCATCTATCGCGTCGGCATGTTGATGTACGGCAAGAAGCCGAGCTTCGCGGAAGTCGCGAAGTGGATCAGGTACGCCTAGTCAGTGTGTGAGTCGCCTCTCGATCCGTCGATCCGGAATGAGCCATACCGCCGCGATGATCGCATAGATCACGTCTGATATCGCCGGGTCGACGAACGCCAACGGAATCGCTGCGAGATACGCGACCAGCGAGAGCTTTCCTTTTCGATCGCCCCCGACCGCGGCGGCGAGCTTGGAGTCAGGACCCTGCTGGCGGATGATCGTCGTCTGGAGAATCGTGTAGGCCAGTGCGGCGCATGTGAACAACACGCCGTAGAGCGCGGTCGGCAACGACGCTCGATGGTTCTGACCGACCCACGCGGTTCCGAACGGCACCAGCGACAACCAGAACAAGAGATGCAGATTCGCCCACAGTACGGCGCCGTTGACTCGATCGGTCGCGTACAGCATGTGGTGGTGATTGTTCCAATAAATGCCAAGGTACACGAAGCTCAGCAGATAGCTGAGGAACGACGGCAATAGTTCGCGCAGCGCTTGGAGATCGGCACCGTGCGGGGGCCTGAGCTCCAGGACCATGATCGTAATCAGGATCGCGATCACACCGTCGCTGAATGCTTCGAGTCGTCCCTTGCTCATGCTCTCATGCTCGGCGGGTGGAGTGTGGTAGATTTGCCGCGTCGATGAAATGTCGTACTGGCCACAACCATTTGACCCGATGAGCACTGAGACGACGAACAGCCGCGACATGCTGCGACACACTGTCGCTACACTGGCTTATCGCGCCGCCAAGGCGACGCGCAACGCACCACCGAGTTTCGCGACGTTTCGAATTGGTGAGCGCTCTCGCACTCCAGGGGAAATTCTGTCGCACATGTGCGACTTGATCGACTGGGCAAATTGGCTCGCACTGGGTGAGCAACGGTGGAACAACTCGACGCCCGGCGAATGGGACGCCGATATCGACCGCTTCTTCGACGCCTTGCAGCGGTTCGACAACTTTCTCGCCACCGACGCGCCTCTCGGCCGCTCCGCGGAATTGCTCTTTCAAGGTCCCGTTGCCGACGCGCTGACGCACACCGGCCAGCTGACGATGCTGCGCCGACTCGCCGGCTCGCCGATTCGCGGCGAGAGCTACCTCAGGTCGGATATCGAAATCGGCCGGGTTGGGTCGGACCAAGCCGCGCCCCGCGTCGAGTTCGATTAGCGATTGTACGATGGGTGCGGCGGTTCGACTCGTACCGTACGACGATCTTTGGCCGCGCGAGTACGCGGCGGAAGCCGCGCGCATCGCCGCCGCGTGTGACAACCTTCCGATTCGCCTCGAGCACATTGGAAGCACGTCCATCCCAGGAATGTCGGCCAAGCCGATTATCGATATCCTCGTCGGGTGCCCTCCGAATGCGAATCGAGCGCCGTATGTGTCGGCGTTGCGCCAAATCGGATACGTTCACCGCGGCAACAACGGCATCCCGGGCCGCAATTATTTCGTTCGCGGCTCGCCCCGCACGCACCACGTGCATTTGGTGAGTTGGTCAAGTGCGCTGTGGCGGGACCACCTCGCGTTTCGCGATTACTTGCGCGCGCATGCCGACGTTGCCCGCCAGTACGACGAATTGAAGAGACAGCTCACCATCACGTTCGCCGATGACCGCCGCGCCGTCTCCGAGGCCAAAGGACCCTTCGTCCGCGCGGTGGTCCGTGACGCGCGCCGCGACGCCCCCGAGGGTACCTCACGCAACTAGCGCGACCGCGCCGGTGTATCAGTCGTGGGAGGGATTCACACATGAGGCTATCGAATGTCTTTCGCGGCCGTGTAGCCGCCGCTGCGTTTTCCGCGTTCGTGCTTGCGACACCGGGCTCTGCGCTACGAGCGGCTCAGGTCACGCCGCCGACTCGACAGCCGGCGATCGAAGTGACGGATAGCGACGTCGCCGCATCGAACCAGAAGATCGCCATGGCGTATGGGTCGCTGGTGAAGATGTGGTCGACCCAGTTTCAGCACGTCGGCGAGCGGTTCGCCGCACCGCGCGTCGTCCGATATAGCGGCGGAGTCATGACGTCGTGCGGTGTCATCATGCCGCACAATGCCGAATACTGTCCGCGCAACAACACGATTTTCTACGACGAAGTATTCGTCGCCGGTATGGCGAAGGCGGCGGCAAACTCACTCGGGACGGATGGTGATATGGCAGCCGTCGGAGTCATCGCGCACGAGATGGGTCATGCCGTGGCGATCCAGCTTGGCCACGAGTACCGCAGCTCGTACGACAACGAATCGACCGCTGATTGCCTGGCCGGCACGTTCGCGCGGCAGGCCCAGCACGACGGCGAGCTCGAGAAAGGTGACATGGAGGAAGCGTTCTTCGGGATGTCGATGGCGGGCGACCCTACGCCGCGGGCAACGGGAAACCGGCGCGTCGACGCAATGATTCAAGCGCGACTGGCGCGGGAGAGTCACGGCACCAAAGAACAACGAATGGAGAACTTCCGCACCGGCCTCGACGGAGGGCCCGGAGCGTGTCTCGAAGAGTTCGGTAATTAGCGAACGCGAAGGGTGCGGGTCTCATCGACCCGCACCCTTTTTCCTTCAGTCTGCCCTTGGCGGAATCGTTGCGCTCGATCCCCCGCGAACCGGAGCGCGGATGGCCGTCTTCAGTTCGTCGACCCATCCGTTGACTCGATCGTCGAGCGCTTGATGCATGCTGCTCATCAGTGTCGCCACCACATCGTCGAGCACGGAGCCGAGCTTGCTGCTCGCGCCCTTGGTGGCTGTGACTGTCGCGGCGGCGGCTTTCACATCCGCTGTCGATCCGCTGAGTAACACGCCCGCGCCCACCGCGACCGCCAGTGCGGGCCACGGATGATCTCGCACGACCTGAACGATGTTGAGCTTCTGCTCCAGCTCAGACAGCGTGCTGGACATCCGCTCACGCGTCAGCTCGATGTCGCGCCGGACGTCCGCCGTTGTTTCAACCATTCGACATCCTCCTTGATCGTCGTCGCTGTTTCATCCGGTGCGAGTTGTCGCGGCGAGAGGTGCGACATCCCCCGCTTCGCGAACCACGCGGCAACCGCACCGGAAATCAGCAGCACGATGAGCGCCGCAACCCAGTAGAGATCCGCCGGCAGCCACTGGTCGCCAATCAGCAGCACGATGCCGGCGAGAACCGACAGTCCCCCAAGCAGCGCGAGCACCGCACCGGTGGCGACCAAGGCCGTTCCCGTGCCGATAGCCGACACCGCCTCGCCGACTTCGATCTTTGCGAGCCGCACCTCGCTGCGCACGAGTGTCGCGCTTCCCTCGGCGAGGTCACGGAGGAGCGCGCCGATGCTGCGGCGACCATCGCGTGCTTCGACCGCCATGGTGTTCCCTACTTCCGAACCGCTTTGCCGATCAGGTAGCCAAGCCCGACGGCGACGAGCAGGGTTCGACCCGGATGCTCTTTCACCTGGCGCTCGATGCCGGTTTTGATGCTGTCGAGGTCCGTTTCGCGGAGCCAATCAGCAGTCGCGCCCATGCCATCGGCAACTTTCGTCGTCACCGGAGCGATACGACTACTCGGCTGGACGGCGACCGAGCCGCCCTCAGTGGCGCCGGCGAGCTGTGCGCTCGAGCCGCCACGTTGACGCAGCTTGTCCGCACCCGAGTCGAGTGCGTTGGCGAGGGAGTCCTTCAGGTTTCCGGCGCGGTCACGTACCGTCGACCCGACGTCCGCGAGCTTGTCTTGCGCCGTCCCGGCGACGTCGCGCGCGCGATCGGCGAATCCTTGCGGCTGCGAAGCGGATTGGTTCGGCATCGAGGCCGACGTTGCTGGGTCGGCGCTCATGCCGCCGGTCTGTGGTGGCGTCGAGCCTTCCGACGGAAAATCGGTTCGTTCCATACGCACGCACTCCTCCAAAGGTGGTTAGGCGAGTGTGTGCACACGATGTGCCCGGAGGCGTAGAACACTCCGCGTACGGCACACCGACTTTTGAGCGAACGCTAACGGTCGACGAACGCGAGCGCGCGGGATGCGAGCGCTTTGAGCTCCGCGACGCGATCGGCACCTCTGGGCTCCGCCACCCACGGCTCGGCAGAAATCCATTCCTCGCCGAGCATGAATCGTCCGCCGCCGGTCGAGGACGGAGTCTTCGTCTCGACGCGCTCAGACTCGTGCGTCTCCGCGCCCAGGTGAAGCGCCAGCGTTCGCATGCCGAACCCGAATCCATAGATCGCGCCGCGAGGCGTGACCATGACGGGCGCCCCCATCAACATCCACACGTGCTCGCGCGCTGGGGCAATGAGCACCACCCGCTCCACGAGGTCGGGATGCGTCCGCAGCTCCCCGATTGGAACGTCGCGGATCGCGCGCAGCGTCGCCTCGAAGCGCGGCCATTGCTGTTCGGCCGGTGTCAGGCTCGCGCGGAGAAATGCGAGCGCGTCGGCGCTATGCGTGGCATCAAGGATCATGGCGGAACGCGGTTGGGACGACACATCTTATTCTCGAATTCCCCGAACGCCATCCCCGCACCCTGCTCCATGGCACGTCGTCGCGTCGTATCAGCGCTCGCTTTGCTCGCGGTTGTCACCGCGGGTTGTGCACAGTCGGCGAGTTGGTTGCGTACGATCGCGAGAAACGCCGGCTCGGCGTGGCCAACCGGCACGGTCCACGAGGACGTCTTCTTCTCCTCGGCACTTGGCGTTCGCAAGCACGTCGTCGTCTACCTTCCGCCATCATACGGGACCGACAGCACGCGTCGCTATCCGGTCGCGTACTATCTCCACGGATTGTTCGGCACCGAGACCGATTGGGTATCGAAGGGAAGCATCGACGTCACCGCGGACTCGTTGTTCGCGGCCGGCACGCCGGAAATGATCGTCGTGATGCCCGATGGCGACGACGGTTGGTATACGACCTGGGTGAATCAGATCGGGTATCGCGCGTGTGCCGACACGCTCCATGTCGAAGCGGCCAATCGATATTGCGTCGAACACGAGCGCTACGACGACTACATCGCCCGTGATGTCGTGCAGCACATCGACCAGCACTATCGCACGATCGCCGATCGCGCGCATCGCGGCATCGGCGGGTTGAGTATGGGCGGCTATGGCGCGTTGATCATCTCGCTCCATTACGCCGGCGTCTTCAGCGCCGCGGCGAGCCACTCGGGTGTGCTCTCGCCGATGTACGTCGGGCCACATCCCTTCGCCGAGCCTGTTCGTTACGCGTCGACCGTCGACGAGATCCAGCCGTCGGCAGGCGCTTTCTTTCCGCGGTACCTGAATTACTGGGGAACGACTCTCGACAGCTGGCGAGACGCCGATATCGCGCACGCCACTGAGCTCTTGCTTCGTCGTCGGTCGCAGCTTCCGAGTCTCTTCATCGACTGCGGACGCGACGATGGATTCGTTGACCAGAATCGAGCCCTGCACACCGAGCTCACGCGGCTCGGGGTTCGGCATGAATACGCGGAATGGCCTGGTGCGCACACCTGGGTCTACTGGAGCACCCACGTCGGACAAAGTCTTGCTTGGATGGGAATTCGAATCGGACACTAACGAGGACGCAGAGCACATTGACCACAGAGGACACAGAGAGCACAGAGAACCGCCGCAGTTCTCTGTGCTCTCTGTGTCCTCTGTTGTTCAATGCGGTTTAGCTGCCGTCAGTGGTGGGGATGCATATGCACGTCCATGCTGCCGTGGTCGTCGCCCCAAATCGTTCGTGGGTCGTCGCCGGCGAAGAGATACACGTGGGCCATCCACCCAAAGATTCGCGGGACGAACCGCCCGCCAACCGCTGTGCACTCCTCGCGCCTCGTGATCTTGAGCCATTTCGCTGCCGTCGCGGCGTCGGCCTTCACCACGCCGGCGCGAACGGAGTCGGGGCTCGCGGCGCAGAAGTCGACGTGCTCATGCCAGTGGGCGATGCTCGTCGGCAGTCTTGAATCCAAGTCCGCCGGCGTCGCATTCGGCGGCGCGTTGTACATCGCGCCAACCAGCTTGAGGTCGCCGTGATCGCCCTTCTTGTACAAGAGCGAGACGGGTCGCGTGGCGTCGAACGCGCCGAGGAGCGCCATCGCGTTGCCGATGTTGTTGTAGTGATAGATCGTCTGGTCCTCGAGCCACGGCAAGAACTTCACGTACCCATCCCGCTCGGCGACCTTGACGTCCGTGTACTTCTCGAGGGCGGTGCGCGCCGTTTTGACGATTTCACCCGCGCGCGCTGAATCACCGGGCGCGAGCTCGCGCTTCGGCGCCATTCGCATGTGGGCGCCGTCGTCCATCAAGAGCCCGTTGATCGCCGACGCGAGCTCCGGGCTGCTTGCGATCTGAAACCCCTGCAGCAACTGGAGAAGGCGAACGCCGCCGGCCGCGCGTTGCGAATCAACGGGCGGTCGCGCCTGCGCTCGCGCGCTATACGGAGCGAGAACGAGCACCGCGATAGTTGCAATTCTCTGAAGTCGAATCACTACTGCCTCGAAGCAAATGAACGCGAGTCGCTCCCTGTTGGATCGCGACGATGCGCCCGACGGTGCCGCGGTCCGATCTGCGACTTTCTGATGATGCGTACCGCTGTGGCCGACCGTAAGTTCCCCCGATGATTCAGCCCGCGTGGGGATTGTCGTCCACGCGGTCGCATCATCGAGGGAGCGCGTCACTATTTGTAGTGCTCGTGCGCCCCGGCGCTCACTCGGGCAATCGCTGCCCCGTCGTCTCGATCGCAAGCGGCACTACGAGAATGCCAATGCCGAACGCAATCGCCGTCAGCGCGACCGGCGTGCCGAGCGTCCCCATGCGCAACACAAGCCCACCGAGCAAGAAATTCACGCCGGCGCCCACGAATCGGCCCACCGACGTCGCGAACGCGAAGGCAGTCGCGCGAACCCGAGTCTCGTACTGCTCGGGCAACCACAGACTGAACGCGGCAAAGCTGCCGCCGGCGAAACCCATGAAAAAGAGAATGACGATGAACGGGACGAGTCCGTTGTCGCGATAGAACGCCCAGCCGAACGCCAACGGAATCGTGATCATCATTCCCGCAAAATAGAGCGCGAGTGTAAGCTTCCGGCCCAATCGCTCGGCCAACGGCGGAAGGCAAATGCATCCGAGAATCGTCCCGATCGACAACACGCCGGTACCAACCGACACCATCTTCGCGGCGGCGCTCGCGGACATGCCAATTTTCTTGGCGAGCGTCGTAATCGCCGCCGGCTCGTACACGGCGCCGGCCCACAGGCCAATGATGGCGACCGTGAGCAGCACCGAGTTTACGAGCGTCCGCTTGCGATACACGGGGCTGAAGATCTCGGCGAGCGGACGTGCGCGCTTCGCTTCGGCCTCGTGAGCACGCCACCGCGGTGATTCCTTCACTCGCGCCAATGTGAGAACTGAGACGATGACGGGAACGAAGCCGCACAAGAACATCGCGCGCCACCCAAAGCGCGCGCCCACGGTGTAGTTCAGCGTTGCCGCCACGAAGAAACCAAAGTAATACCCGGTCTGCAAATATCCGGCGCCCATCTTGCGTCGGTCCTCGGGCCACGCTTCGGCGACGTAGGTGCCGGCCATCGCCCACTCTCCGCCGACGCCGATTCCGGCGAGAAATCGAAACGCACCGAGCTGCCACACGTTCGACGCGAACGCCGCGGCGCCGGTGAATAACGCATAAACGAGAATTGTCGCGGCGAGCGCGCGCGTGCGGCCGAAGTGATCCGCGATCGGACCCCAGACGAAAGAGAAACCCCACCCGGCGAGAAACACCGCGAACATCACCGAGCCAACGAACCCGATGTGCGCCGGCGACGCGTCGATGCCGGAACGCGGAAGCAACTCCGCGAGCGCCGGCGCGAGCACGAGTGCGTAGATCACCGAGTCCATTCCGTCGAGCAGCCAGCCGGCCCAGGCCGCCCAGAATCCGACGATCTGCTGGCGATCCAACTTCGTTCGGACGGTCGGCGCTGCGACGGCGACGCTCGCGGTTGTCATGCGTTGGTCATACGGCGATCCCACGGCGGAAGCAAGTGCTTCTGCACTTTGCCGAGTGCAGTACGCGGCAACGCGTCGATGCGGACAAACGCGCGCGGAACCTTGAACGACGCGAGCTGGGCGCGACAAATCCGCTCGAGCTCCGACAACTCGAAGTCTTCTTCCGCGGCGATGTACGCGATCGGGATCTCACCGCGAACGGCGTCGGCGACGCCGACCACGGCCGCTTCACGCACGCGTGGGTCCTCGAGCAACACTTCCTCGATCTCGCGAGGATAGATATTGAAACCGCCGCTGATGATCAGGTCGCCCCGCCGACCGCGTAGGCTGTAGTAGCCGTCGGCAGACCGAATTCCGAGATCGCCGGTGCGAAACCAGCCGTCGTGAAACGCCGCCGCGGTCGCCTCGGGCCGGCGCCAGTATTCTCTAAACAGCGCGGCCGATTGAATCTCG
>DASYSU010000046.1:0-5023 GCA_036002925.1 Gemmatimonadaceae bacterium
TCGTTCCCGTCCTGAACGATCGCCGAATCGAGTGCTAAACAATCGCCAAGGCCGTACCAGGCCAGGGCGTCGAGTGAATCCGCGGTCCGCAATCGGTCGAATGACTCACATGCGCGAGGATAGGTGCCCTGGCCCAGCGCAATCAGTCCCTCGGCGTATGCGGAATCACGCCCGCGCAGTCCGGCTCGTTCCGCAGCGATCCGCGCCGTGATGATCCGAAATTGTTCCGTATCGAGATGTCGCTCGAGCTCCATTGTTTGGGCCAATAACAATTGCGCCGATACCATCCGCGGGTCCGCGCTCGTCGCACGCGCGAGCTCGCGTTCGGCTGTCGGCAAATCCCATTTGTCGAATGCCGCCTTTCCAAGCCTATATGAATCGCGAGCCGATCGCGTCGCCGCCTCGAGGCTGTTGCTTGCGCGATCGCGCATGATGCTCCGCAGAGGCGCTGCCCCAAGCGACGCGATCGCCAGAATCATCGCGATCGAGCCGGCCCAGGCGAGCGGATGGCCCGGCAGTTTGTCGAAACCGCGTCTCGCTTTCTTGCGCGGCGAGCCGACGTCGTGAAGCGCGAGCTCGATCGCGTCGGCGAACGCCCGCGCGTCGGGGAAACGAGCCTCCGGTGCTGCCGCGAGCGCACGGAGCAGCAGCTCGTCGATTGGCAGGGGCACGTCGGCGCGATGCACGTGCAACGGCTCGGGAGTCGTGCCGAGTCGGACGCGAAGGAGCTCCTGTGGCGTCGATCCGGCGAACGCGTGCACACCGCCGATCATCTCATACAACACGCAGGCGAGCGAGTACACGTCGCTCCGTCCGTCGAATCCGCCGTCGGACAATTGCTCGGGACTCATGTATGCCGGCGTTCCAACGATCATTCCGTGGGCCGTGAGCCGGACGTCGATCTGTTCCATTACGCGCGCCACGCCGAAGTCGGCCAGACACGCGTGTCCGTGATAGAACAGAATGTTGTCGGGCTTGATGTCGCGGTGGACGATTCCCTGGTCGTGCGCGAACGCGAGCGCGATCGCGATGTCGTGCGCGATGCGCAGTGCATCGCCGATCGGCAACTGGGGTTGCGCGTTGAGCCGGTCGCGGAGCGACCCGCCGTCGACGAACGGCATCACGAAGTACAGCCGGCCGTCGGCGATGCCGGAGTCGTACATCGGCAGGATGTGCGGATGCTGCATCCCGGCCGCGACTTGAATCTCGCGCAGGAATCGCTCACCGGCGCGCGAGCCGATTCCCGAGTCGAGCGTCTTGAGCGCGACCAAACGATCGTGCTTCAGGTCGCGCGCCAAATACACCGTTGCCGACGCGCCGCGTCCGGTCTCACGGATGATGGTGTAGCGGTCGCGCAGCGCGTCGATCAGACCGGGCGGGATCACCGGCGACTTACGCGAGCCGGAGTGTGGCGATTGCTGGGACACGGTAGAACGTTGGCCTGGATCCGGCTCGTGCCGGAAGCGATTGACAATAGAGGGCAGCCGCGCATGTGCGACTCGCGTCCCGCCGGTCCTCGCCGCCATCGGTCTGGACGTACTCCGAGATCCACCCAGGAGCCCTTCAACATTGTGAGAAAAGGGTCTCAGAGTCCAGCATTTTCTCCATCGATCGGGTCTTGCGCTTCGCGGCGAAGGACTGGACGGCCCATAAGCCGCCATGCGCCCGAGATGCTGCGCCACGTCCCAGAGATCGCAAAATAGAGAATCAACAGGACATCGGGGCCTGCTGGGACCGGTTCCGCGTCGCATTAACCTCGCGACGCGACCCCGGCCGGATTAAGATCCGGCCGTCCTTTCGAGAGCCTGGAGGCTCGATGATTCGTCACATGTGGCGTGTCTCTGTTCGCGCGGCAAGCGTCGTCGCTGCGACACACTCGCTGTCCGCTCAAGCCGCGCCGTCCGGGTCAATGCCGGTGGCGACGCAATTCGACAACTTGCATTTCCGGTCGATCGGGCCCGCGATCATGTCGGGTCGTATCGCCGACCTCGCGGTCTACGAGAAGAACACGTCGATCTGGTATGTCGGAGCAGCGCACGGCGGGGTGTGGAAGACCACGAGCAACGGCGCCACGCTTACGCCGATCTTCGAGGACCATGGGCTCATGTCGATTGGCGACGTCACCGTGTCGCAATCGAATCCGGACCTCGTTTGGGTCGGGACGGGCGAGTCGAACAATCGCCAAAGCACGTCGTGGGGCGACGGCGTGTGGAAGTCGACCGACGGCGGGAAGACGTTCCAAAACATGGGACTGCGTGAGTCGAAGCACATCAATCGCATCATCATCGATCCGAACAACAATGACGTCGTGCTCGTCGCGGCGACGGGACCGCTATTCGGCCCCGGTGGAGAGCGCGGCATCTATAAGACGACCGATGCCGGCAAGAGCTGGAAGCGCGTGCTGTTCGTCGACGACGACACTGGGGCAAACGACCTCGTCATGTCGTACACGGACCCGCGCACGCTCTACGCCTCGACGTATCAACGCCGACGCACGTCGTGCTGTGTGAACGGCGGCGGCCCGGGGAGCGGAATCTGGAAGTCGACTGATGGCGGCGATCGTTGGACGCGCCTCTCGAACGGAATTCCGTCCGGACCGCTTGGTAGGATCGGCCTGGACACCTATCGGAAGAACGGCGACATCGTGTACGCGTCGATCGAGGCGCCGACGCCGGCGGGCCGCGGCGCGCCGAGCGCGAATCCGCCCGAGGCGCGAGATACGTTGCCGCCCGGTGGCGGGCGCGGCGGCGGTCGCGGTGGTGCAGGGTTCGGCAACGCCGGCGGCGAGAGCGGTCTCTATCGATCGAACGATGGTGGCGCGACGTGGCAACGAGTGAACCAAACCAACCCGCGGCCGCTGTATTTCAGTCAGGTGCGCGTCGATCCGAATAACGCCGAGCGCGTGTTCATGGGCGGCGTGAAGATGCAGATGACGATCGACGGCGGAAAAACGCTCGAGGGCAATGCATCGCTCGCCGCGCACGACGACGTCCACGCGATCTGGATCGATCCGAACAACTCAGACCATATGATGATCGGCGATGACGGCGGCGTCACCGTCTCGTACGACGGTGCGAAGACATGGAATTTCTTCGCCAATATGCCCGTCGGTCTGTTCTACCACGTGGGCTTCGATCTGGCGACGCCGTACAACATCTGCGGCGGGATGCAGGACAACTACGATTGGTGCGGCCCGAGCCAGTCGCGTCAGAGTACCGGCATTCTGAATCACGAATGGTTCCAGATTCAGGGCGGCGACGGCTTCGTTGCGATTCCCGATCGTCGCGACCCGCGCTGGATCTACAGCGAGACGCAGGACGGCAACATCATTCGTCGCAACAAGGTGACGGGCGAGTCGAAGCAGATTCGTCCGGCGCCGGCCAGCAACAACGTCTCGCCGGCGCCCGCAAAGGGCGAGACGTACCGCTGGCACTGGGACACGCCGATGATCATCTCGCCGATCGATCCGTCGACGCTGATCGTCGCCGCGAACAAAGTGTTCGTGTCGAAGGATCGCGGCGATTCGTGGGCCGTCGCGAGCCCCGACCTGACGACGAACGTCAGCCGTGATAGCATCGTCACGATGGGAGTGAAGGGCAGCGACATCCGCTTGTCGCGCGACGATGGCGTGTCGCAGTGGCCGGCGATCGTCGCGCTCGCCGAGTCGCCGCGGTTGAAGGGTCTCTACTACACGGGAAGCGAGGACGGGCTCGTGTTCGTCTCGCGCAATGCCGGAAAAACGTGGCAGGACATCACGAAGAACATCCCGATGTTTCCCACGGGCGGATTCGTCAGCGAGGTGGTTCCGTCGCTTTATGACAACGGCACGGTGTACGTGACGGTCGATAATCATCGCCTCAACGACTACGCATCGTACATCTGGGTGAGCCGCGATTACGGTCAGACGTTTCGATCGCTGGTTGGCAACTTGGTTGGCGAGAACGTTCGCACGCTGACCGAGGATCCTCGCAATCGCGACGTGTTGTACCTCGGAACCGAGACCGGAATCTTCCTCTCGCTTGATCGCGGGAAGTCGTGGCAGCGCCTCAAAGCGAATCTGCCGAACGTGCGCGTCGACGAAATTACCATCCATCCACGGGACAATGCGATGTTGGTCGCGACGCATGGCCGCGCGATCTGGGTGCTCGATCACCTCGAGCCGATTCAAGAGTATGATGCCGTCCAGGCAACCGCGGCGGCGGCCAAGCTGTTTACGCCGGCGGCCGCACTCGAGTGGAAAACGAAGGACGATCGCAACGAAGAATTCTGGGGACATCAGTATTTCGTCGGCGAGAATCCGCCCAACGAAGCGGTCGTTCAGTATTTCGTGAAGAAGCCGGTGACCGATCTCAAGCTCCGTGTGAGCGACGAGAATGGCCGATTCGTGCGTGACGTGGCGATTCCACCGAACAAGATGCAGCCGGGAATCCAGACGACCTGTTGGGACATGCGTGCCGATTCGATTGCCGTGCCGGTACCCGACTCCGCCGCAGCTGGGGGTGGTCGTGGTGGTCGTGGTGGCGGGCGCGGTGCGGGAACGCCGGCCGTTCCAGGCGTACCCCAACCAGTGCCGACAGGCTACACCGCGCGCAATCTGTGCGCTGCGAATGACAGTGCGACAACAGGTCGGGGAGGCGGTGGCGGATTCGGTGGAGGCCCCGGCTTGGGCGGCCCCGGACCGTACGTGCTGCCGGGGACCTACACGGTCTCGCTCTTCAGTGGTGGACGGCCCCTCGACTCGAAGCCGTTGCGCATTGCCTTCGATCCTGACGTGCACTTCGCCGCCGGCGAGCACGAGAAGTACAACGCGATGGTCATGGATCTGCACTCGTTGCAGCGTCGCGGGGTCGCGATCGCCGTGGCGCTCAACGGTCTCTATCCGCAGATGACCGAGATTGCCAAGAAGCTCGCCGACAGCGGTGCCGTCGTCCCTGCCAAGACGAAAACGCAATTCGACTCGCTCAACAAAGATTTCGAATCGCTGCGGAAGCGGTTCGGCGTACCACTTCCGGCTCCGGCGGCT
>DASYSU010000047.1:0-9333 GCA_036002925.1 Gemmatimonadaceae bacterium
CTTCATGGCTTCCGTGTTCGCGTCGATCAAGAGTTGCGCTTTCTGCTCGACCGGAATGCTGAACGGGTCGATCTCATAGGAGCTCTTCCAGTTCGCATTCGGGTACGCTTGCGTCGGCGCCAGAACAACGGGCGCCGCGCCGGGAATCCGGTTCGCCTTGGCGATTGCGGCCGCTTCCTTCGCCGCCGCGGCCACACCCTCACGCGTGAGGTTCTGTGACGCGGCAAATCCCCAGGCTCCGTTCACCAACGCCCGCACGCCGATGCCGATCGAGTCGGTGTCGCCGACCTGCACGATCTGCTTCTCGCGCGTGCCGACGAAATTCTGCCGGTATCGGCCGATGCGCGCGTCCGACCACGACGCGCCGGCCGCCTTGGCCGCGCCTAGCGCTTCCATGAGCAGCTCTTTGATCGGCAACTCCTCGAATTCGCTGACGCCGTGCGGATAGAGCGCCGGTGAGGTGAGCGCACCCGCAATGCCGGGCCGCAACGCCGCGTTCGCGGCGGCGATCGCCGCGGCGACGCCCGTCTGTCGAAGAAAATCGCGCCTGCTGGTCATGAGATGGACGGTCGAGTGTTATGACGACAACGAAATCGCGGAACGACGTCTCCGTCTTTGAAAGTGGTCGACGGGGCCGCGCCGCGGCAACCGGTTGACGCAGCTGCTCGCTGTTTGGTTTATGTATGGATCGAGTGGCGGGGCCACTGCGGACAGCGATTCCGCAAGTAGAATTCTTGAACAAGGCGCTGTTGACGGATCGACGCCGGCTAGTCACCCAACGCAAGCACGCCGAGGACTTCGTCACGAAGCCTCGGCGTCAATTCTTGTTCGTTGCCCGCAACGGTTTGGATTGCGCGCCGCGAAGCGCTCAAAGCTCGCTGAGGATCTTAGCCTTGATCTGCTCGAACTCGGCGTCGTTGAGCAATCCGTTCGTCTTCATTTCCTTGGCTCGCTGCAATCTCGCCATTGGTGAGTTTTCGTCGTCATCGCTCGTTCCGACGCCCAGCGAAGACACGCCGCCCGCACCACTCATCCCTCGCGCCGCGCCGATTTGAATGCCGCCGGCCTTCGCGCGAAGTTCCTCGAGCTCGCGAATGCGGCGTTTCTCGCGCCAGGCTTGGGCGCGGGTCTGACAGGCTCGATAGACCTCTTGCGCCTCCGATTTTCGCAGACCCGTGATGACGACGTTGCTCGGCGGTCCCTCGGTGGTTGCCAAGTCGCTGCTCCGGTAGGCTGCAACGCGCAGCGTCGCGGCAAAGATGCCGACGTTGAGAGTCGCGTCGCGGAGATCCTGCCATCGCAAGTCGATCGGATGAAAGCCGCCGAACAAGCCGCGCGCGACGATGATCAACCGACCCGTCGTCGCGCCAACCATGATGCGGCGATGCTTGAGCGCGAACAACCGACGCTGAATCGCGCACGCCTCCAATTGCTCTCCTTCAATCAACAGTGAGCGAAGCGCCTCGACCGAGTCGTAGACGCCGCGATCGGTAGCGGCATCGGCCGGAATCGCGTTCGTTCCCATGATAGTCCTCGCAGGCCGGTGAGTGTCTTCCAAGGTGCAGACGCTTGGGACCGAAGGCTAGCATGTTGAAATCCCCTTGACTCGGCGCCTGAATAGTGCAATCTTCTATCCGGATATACGGATATATGGCTGCCGCCCCTCGGACCACCGTCCTCGACCGCTTGAGCGTCCTCGCCGACCCGACGAGGAGCAGAATTCTCCTGCTGCTCGATCGACATGAGCTTACCGTCGGCGAGCTCTGCACGATCATGCAGCTTCCGCAGTCGACGGTGAGCCGGCACCTCAAGTTACTCGCCGACGACGCGTGGCTCGTCGCCCGCGGCGACGGGACGAGTCGATTCTACAAGATGGTGTCGACTCGTCTCGATCATGAGACGAAGGCGCTGTGGTCCGTCGTCAGAACGCAGATGTCCAGTTCACCAGGCGCGACGCAAGATTCTCGACGCGCCGCCGGTGTGCTGGCCAAGCGTCGCGACAAAGCGCTGATCTTCTTCCGCGACTCCGCCGAGGCGTGGGACAAGATGCGCGCCGACATGATTGGTGCGCGAACAGATCTGCTCGCGCTACTCGACTTGCTCGACGAGCGCTGGGTGGTGGGCGATCTCGGATGCGGCGCCGGGCATATCAGCGAGGCGCTCGCGCCATGCGTCGCGCAAGTAATCGCCGTCGACGAGTCGGGGCCAATGCTCGGCGTCGCGACGAAACGACTCGAGGAACACGCCAACGTCGATCTGCGCGTCGGCACTATCGAAGCACTGCCGATCGACGATGCAACGCTCGACGCGGCGGTGCTCTTTCTCGTCGCGCACTTCATCACCGATCCATCCAAGGTGATGCACGAGGTACGACGGGTGCTCAAGCCCGGTGGTCGATTGCTCATCGTCGACCTGATGTCGCACGACCGCGTCGATTACATCGTCCAGCTCGGCCACGTCTGGCAGGGCTTCGACGGTGAGCAGGTGAAGGAGTGGTTGAGCAACGCGGGATTCACCTCGTGTCGGTATCGTCCGCTGCCGGCCGATCCGGATGCGAAAGGCCCGACGTTGTTCGTCGCGAGTGCCCGACGACCGTCGTACTAGAACTAGCAACTAGCCACCAGCAACCAGGATCCACCAATGGGCGTCGCCGAGTTGATCGAGCCGCAGCAGCAGGACACCGACCGTCCGCCATTCAAGGTGCGCGACCTCTCCCTGGCCGAGTTCGGCCGCAAAGAGATTCGTCTCGCCGAGCAGGAGATGCCCGGACTGATGTCGATTCGCGAGGAATACAAGGGAAAGAACCCGCTCGCTGGCGCGCGGATCATGGGATCGCTGCACATGACGGTGCAGACGGCGGTGCTCATCGAGACGCTGGTCGACTTGGGCGCCGACGTGCGCTGGGTCTCGTGCAATATTTTCTCGACGCAGGATCACGCGGCCGCGGCGGCCGTGGTCGGACGCAACGGAACGATCGAGAATCCGAAAGGCGTTCCCGTCTTCGCGTGGAAAGGCGAGACGCTCGAGGAGTATTGGTGGTGCACCGAGCAGGCATTGATGTGGCCCGACGGCGGCGGCCCGAACATGCTGCTCGATGACGGCGGCGATGCGACGCTGCTCGTGCACAAGGGCGCTGAATTCGAGAAGGCCGGAAAGATTCCTGCCTTCGACGAGAAGAACGACGCCGAAGAGTGGGGCGTCATCCTCGGATTGCTGCGCGACGAACAGCGGAAGAACCCAGGTCGCTGGACGAAGGTTGCCGCGCAAATCAAGGGCGTCACGGAAGAGACGACGACCGGCGTGCACCGCCTGTACGAGATGATGAAAGCCGGGACGCTGCTCTTCCCCGCGATCAACGTGAACGATTCCGTCACCAAGTCGAAGTTCGACAACATCTATGGCTGCCGGCACTCGGTAATCGACGGGCTCAATCGCGCGACCGATGTGATGATCGCCGGCAAGCTGGCGGTTATCTGCGGCTACGGTGAAGTCGGCAAGGGGTGCGCCGAGGCGCTGCGCGACCAAGGCGCGCGAGTCGTGATCACGGAGATCGATCCGATCTGCGCGCTGCAAGCGTGCATGGCCGGATATCAGGTCGTGACGCTCGAGGATGTCGTCGCGAGCGCGGACATCTTCATCACGGCGACCGGCAACTTCAACATCATCACCGCCGACCACATGGCGCGGATGAAAGACAAGGCGATCGTCGGCAACATCGGCCACTTCGACAACGAGATCGACATGGCCGGTCTCAAGAAGGTGAAGGGCATTCAGCGGATCAACATCAAGCCGCAGTACGACGAATACGTGTTCCCCGACGGTCACTCGGTGATGATCCTCGCCGAGGGCCGGCTCATGAATCTTGGCTGCGCAACCGGCCATCCGAGCTTCGTGATGTCGTCGAGCTTCACGAATCAGGTGATGGCGCAGATCGAGCTATTCGGCAACACGGCGAACTACGAGAAGAAGGTGTACGTGCTGCCGAAGGCGCTCGACGAGAAGGTGGCGCGGCTGCATCTCGGAAAGCTCGGCGCCAAGCTCACGACGCTGAGTAAGGATCAGGCGGCGTACATCGGCGTGCCGGTAGAAGGGCCGTACAAGGCGGAGCACTACCGCTACTAGCAGTCTTCAGTATTCAGTTGTCAGTCGTGAGTTGCACACTCAGTCGTCAGTCGTAGTCCTCAGTTTGTGAGTCGGAGTCGTCAGTTGACGGCGAACTCCTCATAACGAGAACGACGAACTGACAACTGAGTGGGCAAACTCACGACTCATTGCTCACAACTGAAAACGGTTCGGTTATAGCTTCCATGCATCCGCGGCGTATGTAATCGGCGTTGGTCTGCAACGGGAGCCAGCATGGCTGTCAGCAAAGGCACAATCGCAATCCTCACCGGAGGCGGCGACGTTCCGGGGTTGAACCCGGCCATCCGAGCTATCACGATTCGCGCGCTGCGCGAAGGCTATCGCGTCGTCGGTATTCGACGAGGTTGGGCAGGACTCGTCGATTACGTGCGCGACGACAACGCCGACAATGGCGAGAACATCCAGATCCTCTCCGAGGCCGTCGTGAACCGCGCTGGGCGCACGGGCGGCACGTTCCTCCACACGTCGCGCACGCGGCCGAGCCATTTGCCGCGCGAGCGGCTGCCAAAGCACCTGACCGGCTACGACGCCAAGATCAACGACATTACGCCCGACCTCCTGAAGAACTTGGAGCACATCGGCGTCGACGTGCTGATCCCGATCGGTGGCGACGATACGCTGAGCTACGGCAAACGCCTGCACGACGAGGGCGTGCACGTCGTCGCCATCCCGAAGACGATGGACAACGACGTCTACGGCACCGACTACTGCATCGGGTTCAGCACCTGCGTCACGCGGACGATCGAGCTCACGCACAGTTTGCGCACGTCGGCCGGATCGCATGAGCGTTTTCTCGTGATCGAGGTGTTCGGGAGGTACGCGGGCTTCACCGCGCTGCTCCCGACGATGGCCGGCGCCGCCGACCGATGCGTCATCCCCGAACACGTGGTCGACGTCGAGCATTTGGCCGAGCTCATGACGTATGATCGGAATCGGAATCCGAGTCGCTATTCCGTTGCCCTGGTCTCGGAGGGAGCTCGGCTTGCGTCGAGTCAAGGAATGAGCTTCGAGGGCGAGGAGACGGACATGTTCGGTCACCGGAAACTGGGCGGCATCGGTGATAGCATCGCGTCGGCGCTCAAGGCGTACTCGCCCAAGTACAACAACGGGCGACGCATCGACGTCGTCAATCAACGACTGGGCTATCTCGTGCGCTCCGGCGATCCCGACGCGCTCGACTCGATCGTCCCGATGGCGTTCGGCAATCTCGCCCTCGATCTGATCTTGAAGAAGCAGTATGGCCGGCTGGTGAGCATCCATCGCGGCTTCTACGACAGCGTTCCGATCACCAGCGTGACGTCGGAGAAAAAAGTCGTCGACGTCTCGAAGTACTACAACACCGAGCGACTGCGGCCGATCTACGAATTCGACGGAGCGCCGCTGTTTATCATGACCAGCGACTAGCGCGACGAGCGAGTCGCCTCGACGTCTCACATTCGTGTTTGCTGATTGGTGCTGTGCCGGCCATCACGGACCTCGGCGTCCAGTACAGCCTACCGTTCGTCGATGCGAACGATGGCCCTTCTCGCCCTGGTCGGTGCCTGCGCGGTACTCGGATGTAGCGCGGCGCAAACCGCGCCTTCGAACGGAACTCCGACGGTCGCCACCGACTCCGGTAGTCCCGGTACGCCGGCGCTCGGAATCGACGCGAGCTTGCACGGCCGTCGGCCGTTTCCTTCGGACAATCCGTGGAACGTCGATGTGTCGGCGGCGGCGGTCGACCCGAACTCCTCTGCGCTGATCGCGAGCTGCGGCAACAGCGGACTGCATCCCGATTTCGGTACGGTGTGGGACGGCGCACCAAATGGGATTCCCTACGTCGTCGTGTCGGGCACGGAGGGGAAAGTGCCGGTGAGCTTCATGTACACGTCGGAGAGCGACCCCGGTCCCTATCCACTTCCGCCGGGCGCGCCAATCGAGGGCGGCCCGAGCTCGAGCGGCGACCGTCACGTGCTCGTCGTCGATCGTGACAATTGGAAACTCTACGAGCTGTTCGACGCACATCCAGTGAACGGCGGTGAACGCTGGACCGCAGGCAGTGGTGCTGTGTTCGATCTCGCGTCGAATGCGCTGCGCCCGGCCGGTTGGACGTCGGCCGACGCCGCGGGCTTGCCGATCTTCCCGGGGCTCGTGCGCTACGACGAAGCGGTCGAGCAATCAGAGATTCGTCATGCGCTGCGTTTCACGTGTCCGCGCACGCGACGCGCCTACGTCGCCCCGGCAACGCATTGGGCGAGCTCGAGCACCGATGCGTCGCTTCCCCCGATGGGCATGCGAGTCCGCCTCCGCGCCGATTTCGATGTCTCGACATACCCGAGCGAGGTGCGCGTCATCCTGCGCGCGATGCAACGATATGGAATGCTGCTCGCCGACAACGGCAGCGGATGGTATGTGAGCGGTGCGCCGGACCCGCGCTGGAGCGACGACAAGCTCGCCACGCTGTCTCATGTGCGTAGCTCGGATTTTCAGGTAGTGCGCATGGGCCAAGTCGTAACCCAATGACGTCCGGTCGGCGATCAGCCGCCGACGTCCTTGTACCAAAGGAATTGTATTTCTTGCGGTAGCTCGGGATAGGCGAGCAGATCGATCGCCTCGAGCGCGAAGCCGCGCGCCTCGTAAAAGCGACACGCCGGCACATTGATGTTTTGGGTCTCTGCCTCGAGCCGCCGCGCCCCTCGCCCGGCAGCCCATCGCTCCGCTGCGGACAACAACGCGGACCCGACACCCTTCCCTCGAGCGTCCGGTGCGACGCGAATGTCCCACAGCACGGCGACATCGTCGCCCGCTGTGTCCGACGCTGACGCGCGAAGCGCGATCGTCGCACCACCGACGCGCGCACCATCCACGCGCGCAACAAGAAAGCCCCAACGCGTGATGTCGAACCGCCGCGGCCAGTCGAGCGGCGCGTTGTTCGGAATTGCATCATAATCTTTGACGAACGGGGTCGAGCACTGGCGCTCGACGAGAATGAACTTGGTCTGGGACGTCGCGGACGCGCGCGCATCCATCACAACACGCACCTCGAACGCGACCGAGATCCGGGCATACTCGGCCAGTGAGGTGGCATCTTCTTCTGCGATCTCGACGCGAGTCGCATTCCGCATCAACCACACCCTTCGACGAGATCCACCGCGGGTTGACGACCTACTCGATATCGCAAAACCGTCCTGCCGTCCGTCTCAAAGATCATTCGGGATGTCATGGTCGACGGTTGCCAGACGACCAAGTTGTGCCCGTCTTTGAGATATTTGTTCGGCAGTGATGCGACGTGACCGTTGTATAACTCGAGCACGTGCGATTCGGGATCGCCGACTTGGGCGCCCTCGATCGTGGGAATGCCCGGTGAGTCAATGTCGATTCGCACGATCACGTTGTCGACGATCATCGCCTTGACGCCTGGCGGGAAGGAACTCGGGCGCACATACCGGCAGGACAAGTGGCCTGGATTCGACGCCGCAGCGGAGTCGCCCGATAGCGCAAGTTCGTGCGCCGTTTCTCCGATCCGAATCAAGCCGTAGCCGACGGGCGAGACGACTGG
The DNA here is from genome assembly GCA_036002925.1 of Gemmatimonadaceae bacterium. Classification (GTDB taxonomy): domain Bacteria; phylum Gemmatimonadota; class Gemmatimonadetes; order Gemmatimonadales; family Gemmatimonadaceae; genus JAQBQB01. Next base: position 7,682 of record DASYSU010000047.1, read on the forward strand.
CGCTGTCGGTACCGATGTGCCGCTCGACGCTTTTGGCTGTTGATCGCCGCACGCGATGGCCGATGCCAGCGCACCAAGCAGGCGGCCGCATCCCCACACTCCGCGAAGGCCGCGCATGTACGGCGACATCGCCATCTCGGTTCTCCGGTGGTTTCTTGGTGCTACGCCGGCAACTCCGCGAGCGATTGCTCCAACGCGTCGACGAGCAGATCCGCGTCGCTCTCGGAGAACGGCATCGGTGGGCGGATCTTGACCACGTTGTGATACGGCCCGTCGGTTCCGAGGAGCACTCCGCGCTCTCTCATTCGATTCGCCACGAACGACGCCTCGGCGCCGGCTGGCTCGAGGGTTTCGCGATCGCGCACCAACTCGACGCCGAGGAAGAGTCCCGAGCCACGGACGTCGCCGACGATCGAAAACCGGTCCATCAGGAGCTGCAGCTGCGACAGCATGCGTTCGCCGACCCGAAGGGCGTGCGACTGCAACGCCTCGTCGCGCAGCACGTCGAGCACGGCGATGCCGATCGCGCACGACACGGTGTTGCCACCAAAGGTGCTGAAGAACTCCATTCCGTTGTCGAAGGCGTCGGCGATGGCGCGCGTCGTCGCGACGGCACCGATCGGGTGTCCATTGCCCAGCGGCTTTCCCATCACGACGATGTCGGGCACGACGCCATGATCCTCGAACGCCCAAAAGCTCGTGCCCATACGCCCGAGCCCCGTTTGGACTTCGTCCGCGATGCATACGCCACCGGCTCGCCGAACGTGCTCATACACATTCGTTAAATAGCCGGGCGGCAGAAGCAGCTGGCCGCCTACGCTCGGGCAGGTTTCGGCGATGAATCCGCCGAGCTCCCGGCCACTGGCACGGATTGTCTCCACGAGGCCTCCGACCTGGCGCGCGTATTTCTCGCCCGCGGCCGGATCGCCTCTCTTGAATTCACCGCGATAGTCGTCGGGCAATGGGGCGACGTGCACCCAGTCCGGCGCGCCTGACCCGCCCTGCCCCGCGTGCTTGTACGGACTGATGTCGATCAACGACGTCGTGTTCCCGTGATACGCCGCCTCGAGCACGATCATATCGCGGCGACGCGTGTACGCGCGCGTCAGCCGAAGCGCGAGCTCGTTGGCTTCACTCGCCGAGTTGACGAAGTAGCAGACGTCGAGTGAAGGCGGAAGTGTCGCGAGGAGACGATCGGCGTATTCTGCGAGAAGATCGTTCAGGTACCGCGTGTTGGTGCTGAGGACACGCATCTGCCGCGCGCCCGCGTCGACGACACGCGGATGACAATGCCCGACATGCGGGACGTTGTTGTAGGCGTCGAGATAGGTCCGGCCTTCGTCGTCGTAGAGATACTGCATCCAGCCGCGAACGATTTTGACCGGATCCTTGTACGCGACGCTCAAATTGCGGCCGATCCGCGCGTGTCGCCTCGCGAGCGTTTCGCTCTTTAGCGGCGCGGAAGGGGGAAAGCGATCGCCGGGCACGCGCGCGATGAGATTGGGATCGGAGCAGAGGGCGCACCACACCTCTCGCTGCGTCGGCCGCGCAACGCCTGGGAAATCGGTGCCGAGGCCGAGCAGGTCCGTGATGATCTGGAGGTGCAGATGCGGCGTCCAACCTCCATTCACGTCGGGCGCACCGAGTGTGGC
>DASYSU010000048.1:0-2937 GCA_036002925.1 Gemmatimonadaceae bacterium
CGGCAGCCCGCGCTGAAATTCCGCCGCGTCTCGCGGACTCGGCGCCGTCAGCGGTGCCACGGGCCGTCGCTCAGAGCACGGGGTCGCGGCCGGTGTCACAGCCTATGGCGCACCTCGTGGCGCAGGCCGCGGCGCCGACGATCGAGCGCGCCTCGGCGCCCGCCCCGGCATCCGCCGCGGAGACGCTGGATCTCAACAAGGTTGCGGGCCGCTGGGATGCGGTCGTCGAGCGCATTCGTGCGGCGGGGAAGCCGACGGCCGCGTCCGCGCTCGAGCACGCATCGCCGGTCGCCGTGACCGCCACCGGAACGGTCACCATCGAGCTCGACGAGTCGAACGACATTTTCGCGCATGCCATCACCACGAGTCGCGCCGAGATCGTCGATGCGCTGCGCGAGTGGTTTCCGGGCGTGCAGAAGGTCGAGCTTCGGCGAGACGAGCAAGCCCCGGTGAGTCCGCCAAAGCGGCTGACCGACGAGATGGTCCGCGCCGAACGCATCGCGTCGCTCCGGAAGCGCGATCCCGTCCTCGGGGCGGCGATCGACGCGCTCGATTTGGAGATTGCCGATTGAGACTGCTACCGGCTGCCGGCTGCCGGCTCCTACTAGTGTGATGTCCCAATAATTAACAGCATTAGTTTTGCAGAGGCGTCGAGATATCTTTCTCGGAGCCTTTTGTCTATGCGAACCGGCCGCCCTCGTCGCTTTGAGATTAGACTGTCGGAGCTGGAGCGCGCCCAACTCGGAGCGCTCGCCAATTCTCGCGCCTTGCCGCATGGTTTGGTGCAACGGGCGCGGATCATCCTGCGGTCTGCGGACGGCGAGATGAACGCCACCATCGCGGCAGATCTCGGGATGACCGAGCAGGGCGTCGGGCTCTGGCGGAAACGGTATCACGCGAAGGGCCTCGCGGGTCTGTATGACGCCCCCCGGAGCGGGCGGCCGCGCACGCATCAAGACGATGAGGTGGCGCGCCTCCTCCGCACGGTGCTCCAGACGCGCCCCACGGATGCGACGCACTGGACCGTGCGGGGCGTGGCGACCAAGACGGGCATCAGCAAGAGTACCGTCCAGCGGTACTTCACACTCTTCGGCGTGCAACCGCATCGCACCAAGAGCTTCAAGCTCTCGTCCGATCCCTTCTTCGTCGAGAAGGTGCGCGATATCGTCGGGCTCTATCTGAACCCGCCCGATCACGCCTTGGTGCTCTGCGTGGATGAGAAAAGTCAGATCCAGGCCCTGGAGCGCACACAACCCAATCTGCCGCTGGGGCTCGGCTACGTCGAAGGAATGACGCATGACTACACCCGCCACGGGACGACGACGCTCTTCGCCGCGCTCGACATCAAGACGGGCGAGATCTTCGCTCAGTGCAAGCGGCGGCACCGCCATCAAGAGTTTCTCGCGTTCTTAAACGAGCTCGAAGCCAATGTCCCACCGGATCTCGCGGTCCACCTCATCCTCGACAACTACGGCACGCATAAACACCACAAGGTGAAGGCGTGGCTCGCCCGTCGTCCGCGCTTTCATCTGCATTTCACGCCAACCTACGCGTCGTGGCTCAACCAAGTGGAGCGCTGGTTTGCCCTCATCACGCAGCGGGCAATTCGCCGCGGCTCGTTTCGCAAGGTGCGTGAGCTGATTGACCGCATCGAGCGCTTCGTAAAGAGCTATAACGAAACAGCTCGTCCCTTCCGGTGGACTGCCACCGCCGACAGTATCCTCGAGAAGATCCAGCGACTTACACAACGAATCTCCGGGACATCACACTAGAACCCTCGCTTCATCCACATCAACGCCGTACCGGCGGTCGCCAACCCGATCGAGATCGTCGCTGCATTTCGATGGCGGTCGGCGGCTCGGCCGAGGTGATGCGCGTCGCCCGCGAGCGCCCCGGTGATCGCGAAGCCTGCGTCCGCCGCCAGCATCAACGCGCTGTGCGTCCAGACCAGCGCGCGATCGTCCGTGCTCTCTCGCGACTCGTACAGATTCCACACGCCGGTAATGGTATTGACCGTGAACAACACACCGAGCGCTCCGGCGACCATGGAATGCATCGGCTTCATCCAGGACGCGGGGATCTCGTCGCGCGAAATGAGCTTGTTGCCGAGCCAGTATTCGCCGCCGAACAGCGGCAGCTCCGCGTAGCTTCCCCATCGGTGGATTTCCAGCCGCCGGTAGTACCAGTCGCTGTACGACACGGCGCGGGGCCGGCGCCGAAGCGTGTCGGCCGGCGCGGCGCCGAAGTCGGGCATCAGTCGTGCGTCCACCAACGAGTCACGACGAGGCCATGGATGCACGGCGGCTGAGTCCGCCGCGGGAGTAGCTTGTAGCACGAGCGCGATGAGTAGGGAGCCTAGAATCATCCGATGCCTTCACTCCGTGCGGTGTGAATGCGGAGCATCTGTCACGCTTTCGACACCTGTCCGCGTGCGAACCCCCACGTCATCGACCAGCAACAATCGAACCCCGTGATCGACAGCGACGCCCTCTGGTACAAAGACGCGATCATCTACCAGCTCCACATCAAGAGCTATCGCGATTCCAACGCCGACGGATTCGGAGACTTCCGCGGCCTCATCGAAAAACTCGCCTATGTCGAGCAGCTCGGCGCGAACACGATCTGGCTGCTCCCGTTCTATCCGTCGCCGCTCAAGGATGACGGCTACGACATCGCGTCGTACGAGGAGATCAACCCGACCTACGGTACGATCGAGGACTTCCGTGCTTTTCTCGCCGCGGCGCACGAACGTAACATCCGCGTCATCACGGAGCTCGTGATCAACCACACATCGGATCAACATCCGTGGTTTCAGCGGGCCCGGCGCGCGCCAAAGAATTCACCGGATCGCAACTGGTACGTGTGGAGCGACGACCCGAACAAGTTCGCCGAGACGCGCATCATCTTCACGGATACGGAGAAGTCGAACTGGAGCTG
>DASYSU010000049.1:0-6321 GCA_036002925.1 Gemmatimonadaceae bacterium
GCTCGAACGCTCGCCGGCGCGTACGAGCTGCAAGTCAGCGCGCTACACCGAACCGTTCCCGCGCTCCTGTCGTTGCTCGCGCAGCGCCACGCTGAATTGGCGAACTTGACGACGCACTCGGCTTCCCTCGAGGACGTCTTCGTCTCCCTGACCGGGAGGCAGCTGCGAAATGAATGACAACTCGCTCTGGCAGCTCATCACGGTCCGCTTCAAAGAATACACGCGTGAGCCCGAGGCGTTGTTCTGGTCGTTCGGCTTCCCGATCTTGCTCGCCATCGGACTCGGGATCGCGTTCCGAGCCAAGCCTGCCGACGTCGTGCATGTCGCGGTGGCCAACAATGGTCCTCGCGGTACGCCACTGGCTGATGCCGTTCGTCGCGATCCGGGACTCGCCGTCGAGCTGTTATCGCCTGATAGCGCGGCGGTCGCGCTTCGCACCGGACGCGTCGCGTTGGTCGTCACGCCCGATGCTGTCGACGGAGTGCAGTACCAGTACGACGACACGCGGCCCGACGCACGCACCGCACGACTTATGGTGAACGATGCCGTGCAGCGCGGCGCCGGTCGTGGCGATGTGCTTCCGATCGCGGAACGACATGTGCGCGAGCGCGGCTCCCGTTACATCGACTTCGTCGTGCCGGGCCTGCTGGGCATGACCATCATGGGTGGCGGGATTTGGGGGCTCGGCTACTCGATCGTCGACCAGCGTCGTAAGAATCTCCTCAAGCGCCTGGTCGCCACACCGATGCGACGCGCCGAGTATCTGGCGTCGTATGTGATCTCGCGGTTGGTGATGCTGACGATCGAAGTCGTGGTACTGCTCGGCTTCTCGATCGTGCTCTTTGGTGTTCCCATGCGGGGATCGTGGTGGGCGATCGCTACGATCATCGTTGTGAGCGCCTTGGCGTTCGGCGGCTTCGGGCTCCTCATCGCATCGCGCTCGAAGACGATCGAGGGCGTGTCCGGCTTGATGAATCTTTCGATGCTGCCGATGTGGGTGTTGTCGGGCGTGTTCTTTTCGTCCGAGAATTTTCCGCGAGCGGTGCAACCACTCATCAAAGCACTGCCGCTCACGGCAACGAACGACGCGTTGCGAGCCAACATGTTGCGCGGGGACGCTCTCGTGACGCTGTGGCCGCAGATGGCAGTGCTCGCGACGTGGTTGGTCGTATGTTTTGCCGTGGCATTGAGAATCTTCCGATGGCGCTGACGACGCTCCGGGCCTATGAGCGGTGATTTGTCGCGCGACGAGCTCGTCGAACAAGGTCGTGCCGTGCTCGATTGGATCGCCGAGTATCTCGAGCATCCCGAGCAATACCCGGTGCTGGCGCAGGTGCGGCCGGGAGAAATTCGCGCGTCGCTGCCCGCGTCGCCGCCGCGTGAGGCTGAGTCGATCGAACGCATCTTGGAGGACTTCGAGACCAAGATCATTCCGGGGATCACGCACTGGAATCACCCCGCGTTCTTCGGTTATTTCGCGACGTCGTCATCGGTGCCTGGGATCCTCGCCGAAATGTTGGTCGCGACGCTCGACGTCAAGGCAATGTTGTGGAGGACATCACCCGCCGCCACCGAGCTCGAGGAGCTCGCGACCGATTGGCTGCGTCAGATGCTCGGGCTGGGCGACGGATGGTTCGGCATCACGACGGACACCGCGTCGATCTCGTCGATGCTCGCCCTCGCGGCGGCACGCGAGGCGCGGTCCGAGCTGGCGATTCGTGAGCGAGGCATGGCCGGTCGCACCGATCTGCCCAGGCTTCGCGTCTACGCGTCGGAGCACGCGCATTCGTCAGTCGACAAAGCTGCGCTCGCGCTAGGCATCGGCCTCGAAAACGTCGTAAAGGTCGAGACTGATGCAGAATTTCGCATGCGGCCCGAAAGCCTTGCCGCGGCAATGACGGCCGATCGCGCCTTCGGCTACCTCCCGCTCGCCTGCGTCGCGACCGTCGGGACGACGAGCACATCGAGCGTCGATCCGGTTCCGGCGATCGCGGAGATCTGTCGTCGCGAACGTGCGTGGTTGCACGTCGACGCTGCGTACGGCGGAATGTTGGCGATCGTGCCGGAATTTCGTTTCGTCCTCGATGGCGTAGAGGGCGCCGACTCTCTCGTCGTGAATCCGCACAAATGGCTGTTCACACCGTTCGACTGCTCGGCGTTCTTCGTCAAGCAACCCGACGTGCTCAAGCGCGCCTTTTCGCTCGTGCCGGAATATCTCGTCACGCGCGAGCAGGACGAGGTCGTGAATTACATGGACTACGGCGTTCAGCTCGGCCGCCGCTTTCGTGCGCTCAAACTATGGATGGTCATGCGCGCGTTCGGCACCGATGGGTTGGCCGAACGGCTGCGCGAGCACTGCACGTTGGCGCGGACGTTCGCCGCCTGGGTGGCGTTGACCGCCGACTGGGAGCTCATGGCCCCCGTTCCCTTCTCGCTCGTCTGTTTTCGCTACGCGCCGCGCGGCATGTCCGACGACGAGTGCGACGCGCGCAACGAGGCGATCATGCACGCGGTGAATTCGAGCGGCGACGTTTTCCTCTCACACACCAAGCTGCACGCTCGCTTCACGCTGCGTTTGGCCATCGGCAACATCCGGACGGAGGAACGTCACGTCGCGCTCGCGTGGCAACGGCTCAAAGAGTCGGCGGAACGGTTGAACGGTTGAACGGTTGGACGGTCGAACGGTGGAACGGTGGAACGGTGGAACGAAACGGCCTCAGTGTGGCTTCTACGTTCCACCGTTCAAGCGAGCGCCAGCGAGCATCCGTTCCACCGTTCCACCGCTACTCGTGGGCCGCCAGCTTCTGCGAGTACAGCTCGGGGAACTCTTTCTTCAGATTCGCGACTTTCGGCGCGTCGTTGATCCTGATGTACAAATCGTTAGGGTGCAGCTCGGCGTAGTTCTGATGATACGCCTCGGCGATATAGAATGCCTTGAGCGGCGCGACCTGCGTAACGATCGGCTTCGAGAACGCGTGGGACTTGTTCAGCTGGTCGATGTATGCTTCCGCCGTCTTCTGCTGTTCGTCGCTCATGTAAAAGATCGCCGAACGATACTGCGGACCGGTGTCCGGCCCCTGGCGATTGAGCTGTGTCGGGTCGTGCGCCACGCTGAAGAACACGCGCAGAAGTTGGCCGTACGTGACCTGCGACGGATCGAATACCACACGAACCGACTCGGCGTGCCCGGTCATGCCGGAGCTCACGTCCTCATACGACGGCTTGTCGACCGTTCCGCCGGCAAAGCCCGACGTGGCGCTGACGACTCCCTTGATGTGTTGGAAAACCGATTGAATTCCCCAGAAACATCCGCCGGCGAACACGGCGGTCTCGGTTTTCGCGTTGACAACGAGCTCGTCACGCGCCGGGACGGGCAGCGAGACTGGACCGCGCGTCGCAGCGGTTAGGCGCTGCGCGAACACCAAACCCGCCACGACCAAAAGGCCGCCAAAGACCGCGTTCCCGCGATTCACATTGCGCATCATGTATCGGTCCCCCAGTTCGACTTCGTCAATTCATTGCTTCCGGCGGCTTGGTCTTGGGAATCTCAGCCGTGTCGCCGGACGAAAGCACCTCGACCACCTCTTCCTCGACGTGCCGTTTACGCATTACCCAGAAGGTGATCGCCACACCTAATACGATGGCGACGACCAATTGGTTCTCATAGCGGCGAACATGTCCGAGAACGATCAACGTTGTGCGGCCGAACGCCCAGCCGAGCAGCGTGAAGATGAACGACCAGGTGACAGCGCTGATTGCCGAGCCGATCAAATAGATGGGCAGCGACAGCCGAGCCGCACCACAAGCGATCGGAAGTGTAAGCCGCAACCCGTACGCCCAACGCACCGCAATCGACGCGCGCCACGGATGCCGCCGAACGATCTTGAGCGTACGCAGCATCCATTTTCGGAGCGAGGGCCAGCGCTTCCGAGCCCAATGTCCGCGCCACCGACCGACGTAGTACAACCCCAGGTCGGCAACCCACGTTCCGCCGGCTACCCAAATCCCGACGGCCGATAGCCGTAAATAACGATCGTGCGCGGCCAACCCGCCAATGATGGGCGTCGCCTCTTCGGTGATGATGCCCGTCGCACCGAGCGTGATGTACGCCCACAACCGGTGGAGCGCAGCAATTGCCCGCGGGTGTCTCGACGCGACCTGCAGCAGCTCGAAAAGAATGGTCGTCGCTCCGAGGGCGTCGCGATATCAGGGCGACGCCGAGACAGCGGCACAGCTCGCGTCGAGATGCGCACGGAACTCGTTGAACAGACGCATCGTGATCGGACCCGGCGTGCCGGAACCGATCGGTCGGTCGTTCACCCGCACGATCGGCATGACGTCGGCGGTGGTACCCGCAAGAAAACACTCATCGAGCCGCGCGATGTCGCGTTCGGTGAAGGACTCTTCGCGAATTGGAATCGAGAGTCCGCGTGCGATCTCGAGCACGACAGCGCGCGTAATTCCGGGCAGGATCAGGTTGTCGAGCGGATGCGTCCGAATTTCTCCGTCGAGCACGCCGAGGACGTTGGCGTGCGAACCCTCGGTCACGACACCGTCGCGAATCATGATGGCTTCCATCGCCCCACGCTCGGCGGCGGCTTGCTTGGCCATCACGTTGGGCAGGAGCTGAATCGTCTTGATATCGCAGCGAAGCCAGCGCACATCGGGAGCCGTGATGGCACTCGCACCGCGGGCTCGCACTTCGTTCGGCGGCGCGAACCGGTTCGCCATCGCGAACACCGTCGGTTTGGTACCGGCCGGCGGGAACTGATGCGTGCGAGGCGCGACACCGCGGGTGACCTCGACGTAGAGTGTCGCCTCACCGTCGAGCAGGCCTGACTCGGTGAGAAGGCGGTCGGCGACTTCGTCGAGCACCTCGCGTCGGGCGACGTCGGGCGCGTCGATACGAAGCTCGCGAAGCCCGAACGCGAGTCTCGCGAGGTGCCGGTCGGCCTCGAACAAACGGCCGTTGACGACGCGCCATACTTCGTAGACGCCATCGCCAAAGATGAACCCCCGGTCTTCAACGGGAATCGTTGCGGCGGAGCGAGGAAGGTACTGACCGTTGAGATAAGCGATCACGGGCGCGGGTCGGGGGTTCGAGTGGAAGCTAATAGTTGCGGCTGACCGCGTGAGAGGGCGAGACGCGGCAGCACGCGAGTCATATTCTTGCTTACATGTCCGCACAGACTTTTCCGAAGCCAATGCAGCTCGTTTGGCCCGAGATGCAATATCTGCCGAGCTACGTCTACGCGCTCGAGCGCGGTTGGTCGCCCGACAATCTTCGGGCGGAGGCAGGTCAAGAGAACCTCGATGAAATCGCGCGCGACGCCGAGCAGTTCCTCTCGAGCATGGTCGACCGCGACGGGAAGGGACCGCCAGTGACGTTGCCCGATGGCACGACCGCTCCCCGGCTTCCCGGCTATCACAAGTGGATGTGGGACGGTGAGTTCTGCGGCGAGATCAATTTCCGTTGGCAGCCGGGTACGGCGGAGCTTCCCCCACACTGTCTGGGCCACATTGGCTACTCAGTGGTGCCGTGGAAGCGAGGCAAGGGGTACGCGACGCGCGCGCTTCAGTTGTTGATTCCAGAAGCGCGCTCGGAAGGACTTCCTTACGTCGAGCTGACGACCGACGCCGACAACATCGCATCGCGGCGCGTCATCGAGGCGAGCGGTGGGATCCTGTTCGAGCGATTCCATAAGCCGGCCGGTTATGGGGGCGCCGCGAGCTTACGCTTCCGGATCGCTCTGTAGGTTGCTCAGCCAGCGGTTCTCGATCCAAGTTAGGGCGAGGCAAAGGGCTGTGTCACACACCCATGGGTGCGCCATGATCTTGTTCGCCGCACGCTCCAACCGACGACGACTCACCGCGGCCGGTCTCATTGTGCTCGCCGCGTCGCTCACCGTCGCACCGCTCCGATCGCAGCAACCGCCCGCGTCCGCGGCGCAGCCGACACCGGCTCAACGCGCAGCCGACGATCGCATGCGCAACGATTGGGCGAATCTCGAGCGCTATCGTCATGCGAACGATAGTTTGCGCGCACCCGCTGCAGGCGAGAAGCGCGTCGTGTTCATGGGGAATTCGATCACCGATGGCTGGGCGCGGTTCTTCCCGCAAATGTTTCCTGGGAAACCCTACATTGGTCGCGGAATCGGTGGGCAGACCACACCGCAGATGCTCGTTCGTTTCCGTCAGGATGTCGTTGCGCTCAAGCCGGCAGTCGTCGTGATTCTTGCCGGGACAAACGACATCGCAGGGAACACCGGGCCGTCGACACTCGAGATGATCGAGGACAATCTGATGTCGATGACCGAGATC
>DASYSU010000050.1:0-6229 GCA_036002925.1 Gemmatimonadaceae bacterium
CTGTCGGGTAAAAAGGAAAACCCGCCTAGCGATGTGACGAAGCGCGTACACGCATGCCACGTTGTACAGGATCATCGAGTCCGTCGGGCCGGAGTCGTGCGCCTTGCGCGGCGGCGGGTACTTACTGAGCTCTTTGCAGTCGGTGAAGGCCGAACTCGACGCGACCTTCGTAGTGCAGCCGATCGCCGTCGGGAGGGCCCACGAGGAGCGCGGCCAACCGTCCGTCCTCGTCACGCTCGACGCCGCCGATCACAAGGCGTTGACAGCCGAGCTATTGATGGCGTGCTGCGCGCTTACCTCGATGTACGTGGACACGGCACGCAGGAGGTGTAGCCGGCCGAGCCATGCGCGCAGCCGCACTCATGCGCGGATCATTCAAATCGAGCATGAATGGCGGGCGCCCGACTTGAGCGAGCCCCCCGCCTCGTCGAACTCCGGCCAGGTGACCTCATGGTCATTTCACTCTGTGATCTGGACGCGACTGCGCGATTAGATATCGCAGATAACACAGTCCCTGATCTATCCGCCCGCATCTTCAACACGTAGCTTTTCTTCTCCTTCCCTTCGCCCCGTTCATCGCGCTCGGCTCCCATATCGGAATCGGAGTTCCATTTGACCGCCGAACTGCGGGCGCAGCTTCAGAGAACGCTCGGTGACGCCTACTCGCTCGAGCGCGAGCTCGGCGGTGGCGGCATGAGCCGCGTCTTCGAGGCGCAAGAGCTCCGGCTCAAGCGGAAGGTCGCGATCAAGGTGCTGTCGCCGGAGCTCGCGCAGGGAATCTCGGTGAGCCGCTTCGAGCGTGAGATCGAGACGGCTGCCGCGCTCCAGCAAGCGAACATTGTACCGGTCCTCTCGGCGGGCGACACCGACGGTCTGCCGTTCTACACCATGCCCTTCGTCGACGGTGAATCTCTGCGGGCGCGTCTCGCTCGTGGGCCGCTCGCAGTGACCGAAGTCATCGGCGTATTGCGGGACGTGTCGAAGGCGTTGGCGTACGCGCATCGGCAAGGCGTGGTTCATCGCGACATCAAGCCCGACAACGTGCTGCTGTCCGAGGGCACGGCAGTCGTCACCGACTTCGGCATCGCGAAGGCGATTGCAGCGTCGCAGCGCGGCAATCGTCCGGAGAGCGACAGTTCGAAGGACGCCTCCGAATCCGCGCTGACTCTCTTGGGCACGTCGATCGGAACGCCGGCGTACATGGCGCCGGAGCAGGCCGCGGGCGATCCTGACATCGATCACCGCGCGGACCTCTACTCGCTCGGCGCGATGGCGTACGAGCTGCTCTCGGGTCGTTCCGTTTTCCCCGATCGCACGCCTGCGCGGACGCTCGCCGCGCACATGAGTGAAGCGCCGCGTCCCATCGCCGAGTTGCGCCCCGACGTGCCCGTGCCGCTCGCCGATCTCATCATGCGTTGCCTTGCGAAAGATCCGAGCGATCGTCCGCAGGCGGCGACGGACGTTGTGCGCGTGCTCGAGAACATCACGAGCGGTAGCGGGACGCAGGCGATGCTGCCGGTGTTGTTCGGCGGACCAGGCATGCTGCGCAAAGCACTCGCGATTTATGTCGCGTCGTTCGTTGCCGTCGCGATTCTCGCGAAAGCGGCGATTGTAGGCATCGGGCTGCCCGAATGGGTGTTCCCCGGCAGTCTCGTCCTGATGGCGATCGGCTTGCCGGTGATTTTGTGGACGGGCTATGTCCAGCGCGTCACGCTGAAGGCGATCACTGCGACGCCGACGTTCACTCCGGGCGGAACACCCGGCGTGGTACACGGGACGATGGCGACGATCGCACTCAAGGCGGCGCCGCACGTGACGTGGTACCGAACTGCGAAGGTCGGCGTGTACGCGCTTCTCGCGTTCGTGTTGAGTGTCGGCGCATTCATGTCGTTGCGCGCGATGGGCGTTGGACCATTCGGCAGCCTCGTTGCATCGGGAAAGCTCAAGAGCAAAGAGCCGCTGCTCATCACCGACTTCCGCGTCACCAATACCGACAGCTCGCTCGGTCGCGTGGTGAGCGATGCCGTGCGTGCCGCGCTGTCACAGTCGTCGGTGCTTTCGCTAACGTCGACGGGTGCGATGGCATCGACACTTCGCCGCATGGAAAAACCGCCGCTGTCCAAGATCGATCTCCCGCTGGCGCGCCAACTCGCGCAGCGGATGGGGGTCAAGGCAATCGTCGACGGCGATATCACTGCTGTTGGCGGCGGGTTCATCGTCGCGCTCCGACTCGTAACGGCCGATTCGGGCGTGGAGCTCTGGTCGGGGCGCGAGACCGGCGACGGGCCGCGTGGGCTCATCGACGCGACCGATCGGCTGTCGCGCGCGCTTCGCGGCAAGGCGGGCGAATCACTGCGAGCGGTTCAGGCAAGCGCGCCGTTGGAAGAAGTGACGACGACATCGCTCGACGCCCTGCGCAAGTTCAGCGAGGGAGTGCGCTATCACGAGGTGCTATCCGATTGGCCGACCGCGATCGTGAAATACCGCGAGGCCGTGGCGATCGACAGCGATTTCGCGGTGGCGTGGCGAAAGCTCGGCGCGGCGCTCGGGAATGCCAACCGCCCGCTGTCCGAAGTGAACGCGGCGCTCGAACAAGCCCATCGGCATCGCGATCATCTCACCGAGAATGAGCGCGATGCGGAGGAAGCGTACTTCTACGTGCATGGCCCGGGTGGCGATCGAGCGCGTGGGATCGCACTGTACGAGGGATTGATGCGTCGCGGCGAGCTGGGTGTCGGGATCAATCTCGGGTTCCAGTACCTGACGCGTCGGGATCAGGTCCGCGCGGAGTCGGCGTTCGCCAGCGCAATTCGCGATTCTCCAGGTGTCGCGCTCGCGCCATACGAGATTGCGTGGCCGCAGGCGAATCAAGGTCATTGGGCGCAGGCCGAATCGAGTGTGATGCTCGCGGAGCGCCGCTTTCCCGACAACTCGCTTCGGCGGTGGACGCGCGACTACTTGATGTATCATGCCGGGGCATTCGACTCGCTCGATCGCTACACCGACAGCGTCCGCCAACACGGACGCGCCGACCTGCGGGCACAGGCGGCCAACCACGCTGCGAACCTGGCACTGGTCCGAGGACAAGTCAAACGCGCGTTCGCGCTCTATATGGAAGGGAGCTCCGACGCGGCCGCCACTGGGACGGTACCGAATCCACTCGCGGATTCGGCGAGTCGCATCCGAATGGAAATCGCGGCGCTCGGCGATGCTCCACGCGGTGCCCAGCGCATGGATGCGTTGTTGACCAGAACGCCACTCAGCAGCATGAGCGTCGAGGATCGCGCGTATTTCAGCGTCGCGCGAACGTACGCTCGCTTGGGTCGACCGGACCGGTCACGCGCGATTCTGGCGGACTACGAGCGCGACGTTCGAGACACCATGTTCAAACGCGCCCAGCAGCCGGCGTTGCACGATGCGTTGGGCGAGATTGCGCTCGCCGAAAACAAGCCGTCCGACGCAATCGCGGAGTTCCGGCGCGGCGATGTGCTGCCCGACGGTCCGGCGCATGGGTGCATTGTCTGTCTCGCTGTCAACCTGGCCCGCGCCTTCGATGCGGCGCATCAAACCGATTCGGCGATCGTGAACTATGAGAAATTCCTCACGACGCCGTATTTCGAGCGAATGGACTTTCCACTGTTCGTGCAGTTCACCGACCCCACCGACCCAATCTATCTAGCCGGCGTGCAACGACGGCTTGGCGAGCTGTACGAGGCGAAGGGCGACACGGCGAACGCTATCGCACACTATCGAGCGTTCGTCGAGTTATGGAAGAACGCGGAACCCGAGCTGCAGCTGCGAGTTGCCGAGGTCAAGCGACGCGTCGAGGCACTGACCCCCGTCGAGAAGGCAAAGCGCTGAAACTCGTGTGCAGGTTGTACGACGAGATCTTCCTCGAGAAGGAACGGGCACGAGGAACGGGCACACAGCGCACGGATCACAAAAAGAAAACCTCGCGACCGGCTAAGCCAGTGCGAGGAATGTTCTTAGGAAATGGGCCCGGGAGGAGTTGAACCTCCGACCTCACGCTTATCAGGCGTGCGCTCTAACCACCTGAGCTACGAGCCCTTACGGGCAATTTGACCAAGTCTCGTAAGCTAGCCGCGCGCAATCCAGCGGTCAATTGAACGGGCATCGACTCGGCGGATCCTTTCGTTCAGCGATTGCGATCGAACCAATCCACCACATCGAATGATTTCGACAACTGGAACGCAACAGCGTGCCCACCAAGTCCGCGGAATGCCGGCGACTCACGAACCCACCATCGGTCACCTCGAATCGACGCCTTGAGTAAGGTCGTCGCCGAGAGACGATAGCCGCCGCCGACTTCGCCGTCGACGAAATCGGTGAGACGCGCCGCCCACGTTGCGGTCGGCAGCGCTGTCGCCGACGTCGGTCGAATGAATGGATACTTGTTTCGCTCGGCGCGGCCGGCGATGAAGAAGCGCGGCGTCAGCGTGTACTTCGCTTCGCCGTAGTACGTGAAGCCCGTGATCGTGCCACTAGGAATGTCGTAGCTTCCGCGCGCTCCTTCGGCGCGCAGCTCGAGATAGCCCTGTGAGAACGAACCGTCGAACGCGACCACTCGCTGGCGGTAATCGGTCCAACGTTTTCCTTGAAGCGCGGACGGCGCGACTTCGTCGTTCAGATAGGGACCAATCGTGAACGAGGCGCCGAATCTCAGGCCAACGATCGGCGTGAAGCCGCCGCCGAGCGCGGGCCGCAATCGCTCAGTCGGGCTGGGCTCGTACCCCGTATGACTCGTCGGAAGCGAGACGGCCGCGACGCGATAGTCGAACTTGTACGCGTCGCCGAACACTTCGACGCCGAGTGGATAGTCGAGTGAGTAGCCGTCGGGATTGCCGATCAGTGGATTGCGCGTAGAGAAGTGGCGCGACGCGAACGTTCCGATCACCGGAGTCAGACGACCCGCGTCGACAACGAGTCGCGGCGACACGGTGTAACGAAGTCCGAATTGATCGCTCGACACCTCGTGCGACGACGGCTCGTAGCGCGCCGATCCCGCCTCGAAGGTGCCTTGCGCGTAGGCAACCAATCTTGGCACGAGTTCCATCGCGCCCCACAACTGCAGTCGCCCGAGCCCGCCCGGCTGCCCATCGTTGCGAGTCAACAAATTCGATCTCGCGTTCGTCGACCAGAATTCGCCGTCGGCGATGCCCTGCAGCAGGATGGAGCCTTGTCCGCGCAGCGGCGCCGGTGCGGACGCAACGAGAACGATGGCGATGAGGCCAAGCATGACTCCATGCTGCGCGCGAGCGGCCGCCATCAGTCCGCCGCGGTGCCGACGGGAGTCGATCCGCGCATCGCATCCAACGATTCGCGCACCGTGCGCGCGAGGACCATCGGCGTGAATGGTTTGCGCAGGAAGACCGCCGACGGATCGAGCTCGTATTGCGTCAGCGCGTCGTCGGCGTAGCCGGACATGTAGATCACGAGCGGCGCCGGACGCGTGGCGAGATACTTCGCGACGAGTTGTGGTCCGCTCGTGCGCGGCATCACGATGTCGGCCAGGAGCACGTCGATCGTGCGAACATTGGCGATCTCCAATGCTTCGTCGGCATTGCGTGCGACGAGCACGGTGTAGCCACGTTCTTCGAGGGTACGCCGCGCAAGGATGCGCACGTCCTCGGCATCCTCGACGATGAGAATCGTCTCGGTTCCGCGCGGGAGCTCGGCTTCCTCGATCGCCGGCGTGTCGCCAACTGCCACCATCTCCGCCGCCGGCAGCGTGATCATGAACGATGTCCCGCGCCCGAGCGCGCTCTGAAACTTGATGGTTCCGCCCGACTGATTGATGATGCCGTACACGGTCGACAGTCCGAGCCCCGTGCCCTTCCCCGGCTCCTTCGTCGTGAAGAACGGCTCGAAGATTCGCTCGCGGATCTCGTCCGACATACCGACGCCGGTGTCGCTGACGACGAGCGATACCCCGCGAGACGCCACTCGCTGCGACGCATCGATCACGTTGCGCGTCGCGATCGTCAGCACGCCACCGTCGAGCATCGCGTCTCGCGCGTTGACGGCGAGGTTGAGCAGCACCTGCTCGAGCTGTCCGCGGTCGGCGCGCACGCGGGCGAGCGGCGCCGACGTCGCGAGGCGAAGCTCGATGTGCTCGCCGATGATTCGCTGCAGCATCGGCGCAATCCCTTGGGCGACCTCGGCGAGATCGAGCACCGTCGGCTGGAGCACCTGCTTTCGGCTGAAGGCG
>DASYSU010000051.1:0-4366 GCA_036002925.1 Gemmatimonadaceae bacterium
CTCGGCTTCGATCCCGATCGAATGCTCACGTTCACGATCCAACTGCCGAACGCGAAGTATCCAACGCCGGACGCGCGCATGCGTGCCTATGACGAGATCGCCACCAAGCTCCGCGCGCTGCCCGGCGTGACCGGCGTGGCGAACGTCTCGCAACTTCCAACGACGGTCAACAACAGCAACGGATTGTTCATTCAGGGCTCGGCGTGGGGCCCGAACGAACCGGTGCCGTTCATCCTCACTGCACGCGCGTCGGACGAGTACTTCCGCACGCTTGGCATCCCACTCCAACAGGGGCGGACCTTCACGACGACGGACCGACTCGATGCGCCGCCGGTGATCGTGATCAACGAAGCGATGGCGCGGCGCTATTGGCCCAAGGGCAATGCTGTCGGCGCGCAGATTCACATTGGACCGCCCAACCCGAACGCGCCGTGGATCACGGTGATCGGCGTCGTGGGCAACGTGCGCAACGATCCAACGCACTTGGGGCCCGAGCCGATGATGATTCTCCCGCTGCGTCAGGCGCTGTTCGCCGACAACTTCGCGATCCGAACGTCGGGTGATCCGCTTGCATTGGTCAACATGGTGCGACGCACGCTCGCCTCGATCGATCCCATGATTCCGATGTACAAGGTGTCGACGATGAACCAAGTGCTCGGCGAGACGTTCGCGCCTCGGCGGCTTCCGGTGGTGCTGATGGCGACGTTCGGCGGACTCGCACTGTTGCTCGCTTCGGTGGGTGTGTACGCGATGTTCGCCAGCATGGCGACGGCACGCGAGCGCGAGTTTGGCGTGCGCGTCGCATTGGGCTCCAGCCGCGGGGCGATCGTGTCACTCGTGCTGCGACAAGGAGGTGCGTGGATGATCGTCGGACTCGCCGTCGGCGCGCTTGGTGTCGTGCTGGCCGCCCGGTTCGTACGGACGCAACTCTTCGGCGTCGCACAGTTCGATCCAATCGCGATCGGCATCGCGGTGCTCACGTTACTCGCGTGCGCGGGGGTGGCGCTGCTGGTTCCGGTCGTGCGGGCTAGCAGGGTCGATCCGATTAACGTGCTGAGGTAAGCCGCTGCACCTCTAACAGCGCTGAGTTCCTAACGGCGCTGAGGTCCTAACAACGCTGAGGTCCTAACAACGCTGAGGTCCTAACAACGCTGACCTTGCGCCGTTGGGTATCGCGCCGTTAGGCATTTCGCGCCGTTAGGCATTTCGCGCTGTTAGGAACTCAGCGCCGTTAGGCATGTCGCGCCGTTAGGCATCTCGCGCCGTTAGGGCCTACAATGTGCGTCGGCCTACGCCACCACCGCGTTCTGCATCGCCCACAGCGCCGCCGCCGCCCTCGTCGAGACGCCGATCTTCGTGTACACATGTTGAATGTGGTGATCGGCCGTCTTGGTCGAGATGAAGAGGCGCTCGCCGATCTCACGCGTCGTGAGTCCCTTGGCTGCGAGCCGCAGCACGTCCACTTCGCGACGAGAAAGCCCGCCCGGATGCTTCGCGCGACGAACCGGCGGCGCCGCCGGCTCGCCGTGACCCGCCGCGACAAGCACCGCGCGAATCGAGCGCGGCTCGAGTACACCGCTCGACGCCAGCCGACTCAGCTCGGTCGCGGCGTCCTCGGCGGAGAAGGCGGGGCGGTCGGCGCGCTCTGTCGTCATGCCGACGTACACCTCCGTCGCCGCAAGCAACGACGCAGCGGGATCGACGGCATCGCCGCGCACGCGCTTGTGATACCCAGAGCCGTCACTCTTCTCGTGGTGCGCGGACGCAACGGAATTTAGCGCTGACAACCCCGGTGAGCGTCGCAACATCTGCTCGGTCAACATCGGGTGCAGCTCGACGCGATCGAACTCCGCGCGCGTGAGCGAGCCGGGTTTGTCCCAGATCGAGTTCGGAACGGCGGTCGTGCCAAAGTCGTGCACCAGCGCCGCTCTGCGCAGCGTTGTAATCGCCTCGTCGGAGAAGCCGAGCACTTGAGCGGCACCGGTGACGAGCTGCGCGCAGCGGCGGCTGTGGCCACCCATGAACGGTGATTTGAGATCTATGAAGTCCGCCGCCATCAGCAGCGCATTGTCAAGAGTCTCGCCGTCGAGCACGCGGGCCGGCTGCGGCTCGAGCGCCATCACCGCGTCCCACGGTTCCGTTTTCGCGAGCCGCGCGAACCAGTCGCTCCCATGCGCGAGGAACACATCGACGAGTGCGGGATCGTAGGTCCGATCGCGACGATCGCGCGCGGCCTCGAGTGCTCGCTCCGGCGAAAACAGCCGCGCCAGCGCTTCCATATCATGGCTCAAATGCACGACGCGCATCGGCAGCGGAATCGTCTCCCCGGCCGCATGCGACGGATAGCCCTTGCCGTTCCAGCGCTCGAACGTGAAGCGCAGTGCCTCGCGCACGTCGGGTCCGAACTCGATGCGCTGAAGCAACATGTCGCCGACCTCGCAGCCCGACGAAAAGTTGTGCGTCGCCCACTCGCGCGCGTTCTGCTGAATGAACTGCACTACCTGTTCGCGCTCCGCCTCCGCGCGACCGGCCGTCGCAAACCGAATTACGTCTTGAATGACCTCGGCGGGGTTTCCGGCGTCGTGCACCAGCGTCTGCGCGCGAATCGCGATCTCGTCGCCGAACAACGTCGCGACTTCATGCGCGTGCCCGGTGCACCCGATGTAACGAAGCAACGCCACCCAATAGACGGTGTCACGCACCGACCGGTCGAACCCGGCCGCGTCGCAGATCCAGGTCGCGAGGAGGCACGACCGGAGTTGAGACTCCAACGGCTGGCCGAACGCGTTGTCCTGGGCCAGCGCCAATGTCGCCACGAACTCACTGAGGCGAAGGGATGTGCGAAAAATGGGGAACTCTCCCGATGTAAAGGATTCGCGGCGGGCGCATCATGCTCCCGCGCAGCACGACCGAATCGTTGCGCGGGGGACATCCAACAAACCTTCCTCTTCGAGGAACAGCAAGATGCCGGAACGAACCAACACAACGGGTCGACCGATCAAGGTCGGCGTCATCGCGGATCAAACGGGGCCGCTCGAATTCGTCGGACTGGCGAACGCCAACGTGGCCCGGATGGTCATCGGCGACATCAACGCCAAAAGTGGCCTCCTTGGCCGAGAAGTCAAACTGTGTCTCGAGGACAGCAAGACATCCGACGCCGAAGCCGCGGCGAGCGCGTCACGGCTGGTCGATCAGGACGTCGACGTGATCCTTGGCGGCATCTACAGCTCGGCGCGCCAGGCGATCAAGAGCGTCGCGGTGCAACAGGCTCGAAAGCTCTACATCTATCCCGAGCAATACGAGGGCGAAGAAAGCGATCCGCTCATCTTCTGCACGGGTCCAGTCCCCGCGCAGCAGGTCGATCCGTTCATTCCGTGGTTGATGCAGGAGACCGGCGCGAAGAAGTTCTACCTGCCGTCGGCCGATTACATCTGGCCGCGCACGATGAACCGCAAAGTCCGCGAGATCGTCACCGCCCGTGGCGGTGAGATCGTTGGCGAAGAGTACTTCCCGCTCGATCACACCAACTATCAGAAGACGGTCGAGCAGATCGTCGCGAGCGGCGCCGAGGTCGTGTTCAACACCACGGTGCCACCCGGTGTTGGACCATTCCTCGAGGAGCTGCACAAGTCTGGATTCGGCAAGCGCGGGGGACGTCTCGTCTGCCTCTACTTCGATGAGAACTTCCTCAACATGGTGCCGGCCGAGCTGGTGGACGGACTCTATAGCTGTCTCGACTACTACCAGGCGGTGGGCGAGCCATTCAGCCGGAATCTCCTCCAGCAGTACGACGCGCTCTATCCCGGCACCGCGAAGTTCACGGCCGGCAGTGCGTGCTCAGGCCTGTATCGCGGCCTCCGCCTCTGGGAAAGCGCCGTCACGGAAGCTGGTTCGCTCGACCAGAGCGACGTTGTCGCCGCGCTGGATCACGCCTCGATCGCGCAAGGGCCCGGTGGACCGGCCGCGATGGTGCCCGGACAGCATCACGTGCGGATGAACATGTACATCGCCAAAGCAGTCGGCGGCCAGTTCAGCATCGTCAAGAGCCTTGGCGCGATCGATCCGAATGAGCGCGCAGTCGACATGTGCCGCGAGAACGAGGCAGTCGCTGTTTGAAGGTTCGCTGGAACACCATATCACTTCTCATACATCAGGAGACACCCAATGTTGCTCGCAACGACGACGATCGAAGACTTCGACCGCTGGATGAAAGTCTTCACCACGACGAGCGCTGAGAAGCGCAAGAAGTACGGATCGAAAGGCGCGATCATCTTCCGCGATCTCAATGAAGCGGATCGAGTGTGGGTGGTCTTCGACTGGGATCAGCAAGGGTGGCAGAGTTTTGTCTCGGATCCCGAGGTCCCGC
>DASYSU010000052.1:0-14935 GCA_036002925.1 Gemmatimonadaceae bacterium
GCGCTGTTGGATGCTCGGCGTCTCGCTCGATGCCGGCGGCGAGACGCAAGGCCTCGTCAGCCGAAATGCCGTCGATCGTCGCGACGTCGACGACGCGATGCTCACCGAGCGTGAGCGTGCCCGTCTTGTCGAAGACGACGGCCGTGAGATTTCTCGCTTCCTCGAGACCGCGTCGATCGCGCACGAGCAGACCCGCTCGTGCACCGAGCGTGGTCGAGATCGCGATGACCAGTGGCACGGCCAAGCCCATGGCATGCGGGCATGCGATGACGAGTACCGTCACCATCCGCTCGATGGCAAACTCGGGAGTCCCGGGGCGAGCGAGCAACCATACGATGACCGTGGCAAGGCCTGCCGCAACCGCGATGATCGTCAGCGCAAACGCCGCGCGATCGGCGACGGCCTGCGCGCGTGAGCGCGAGCTTTGCGCTTGGTCCACGAGTCGCATGATTCCCGCGAGCGCGGTTTGATCGCCGATCGCCGTCACTTCGACTCGCAGTGCGCCAGACGAGTTGACGGTCCCCGCGATCACCTTGTCACCGGTCTTCTTCGCTACCGGTCGCGACTCGCCGGTCAGCATCGACTCGTCGACGCTGCTCGTGCCATCACGCACGACGCCGTCCGCGGGCACGCGAGCTCCTGGCCGGATAAGCACCACGTCGCCCTGCCGAAGTTGGTTGACGTCGATGTCCTCGAGTCGCTCGCCGACGACACGCACGGCGGTGTCAGGAAGGAGCTTCGCGAGCTCCTTGAGGGCGCCTTGCGCTTGGTTGATCGACCGCATCTCGATCCAATGGCCGAGCAGCATGATGGTGACGAGCGTCGACAACTCTTCCCAGAGCGGCATGCCCGGAAAACCGACCGTCACCATGGCGCTGAAGACGAACGCGACGCTGATCGCGAGCGTGATCAGCGTCATCATGCCGGGAAGGCGCGCGCGAATCTCCCGCGCCGCGCCTTGGAGGAACGGCCGACCGCCGTATGCAAACACGGCCGTGCCGAATAGCGGAGGGAGCCAATTCGAGGCAGGAAAGTGTGGCGCCGCAAACCCAAACGCCTCTTGGAGCATGTGACCCCAGATCAGCGTTGGGATCGACAGGCCAAGCGTGATCCAAAATTTGTCGCGGAACATCGCGACACTGTGGCCCGCGTGCGAATCAGTCATCGCGAAATGTGCTCCGGGGTCGTGAGAGCTTTGGTCACGCGGACTCGGCCGGCGAAGCCATTACTGACCCCGGCGAACCCAGGGAGTCGACAAGCGATCCCGGGTCCACGTTGGACTCAACGTCCGACTGCGTGAGCGAGCGCTCCCGCCACAGCGAATACACGGCGGGAATGACAACCAGTGTGAGCACTGTGCTCGAGATCATCCCACCAACCATCGGCGCGGCAATGCGCTTCATGACGCTCGCACCCGTGCCATCGCCCCACAGAATGGGAAGGAGACCGGCCATGATCGCGGTAACGGTCATCATCTTGGGTCGCACTCGACCAACCGCCCCCTCGACCACCGTGTCGTAAAGATCGCGCATTGTCGGGTGTACGCCGCGCGCCTCGCGAGCCTGCCAGGCGTGATCGAGATAGATCAGCATCACCACACCGGTTTCCGCGGCAACACCTGCGAGTGCGATGAACCCGATCGTGACCGCGACCGACCAGTTGTAGCCGAGCGCCCAGATGAACCAGATCCCGCCGACGAGTGCGAACGGCAGCGACAGCATGACGATAAGCGTCTCGCCAACATTCCTGAAGTTGAAGTAGAGAAGTAGGAAAATGATGGCAACGGTCGCCGGAATGACGAGCTTCATCGTTTCCGCGGCGCGCTGCATGTATTCGTATTGGCCGCTCCAGACCAAACTGTAGCCCGGCGGCAGAATGACAATCTCGTTGACCGCCTTCTGAGCGTCCTTGACGTAGCTTCCGATGTCTCGGCCGGCCACATCGACATAGACCCATGCCGTCGGCACCGCTCCTTCGGTGCGCACGACCATCGGTCCAGCGACCTGCCGGATGTTCGCGATCTGTCCAAGGGGGATCTGCGCCGTTCTAAATGACATGGCTGGCCCCGGCGATGCCGCGCGCATGCCTCGGGTGCCCTGCTCGCTCGGACGTGCAGCTCCGATGTCGTGGTTCACCGGCACCAGCACCGAGGCCAAGCGCTCCGGCGTGTCGCGCAATTCCTGCGGGTATCGAACGCGCACACCGTAGCGTTCGCGACCTTCCACAGTCTGGGTGATCGTCATCCCACCGATCGCCGTCGCGATCACGGCCTGTACATCGGCGATATTGACGCCGTGCCGTGCCGCCGCCACGCGATCGATATCGATATCCAGGTAATAGCCACTCACGGCACGCTCGGCGAATACGCTGCGCGTGCCAGGAATCGTTCGGACAGCTTGCTCCACTTGTCGCCCGATTCGTTCCAGTTCGCCGAGGTCCGGACCGAAGACCTTGATCCCGACCGGTGTTCGAATTCCCGTCGCCAGCATGTCGATGCGACCCTTGATCGGCATCGTCCACGCGTTGGTGAGACCGGGCATTCGAACCGCTGAATCCATTTCCGCAACGAGTCGATCGTAGGTCATCCCCGACCGCCACTGGTCTTTCGGTTTGAGCGTGATCGTCGTCTCGAACATGTCGAGGCCGGCAGGGTCGGTGGCGGTCTCCGCCCGTCCTGCTTTGCCCCACGCATGCTCCACCTCAGGAAAGCGCTTCAAGATCTCGTCCTGCTGACGCACCACCTCTCGCGCCCGCGCAATCGGAATCCCTGGGAGCGTCGTGGGCATGAAGAGGATCGTGCCTTCGTCCAGCGGCGGCATGAACTCGCTGCCGATTCGCGTCCACGGAATCCACGTCAGCATCACGGTGACGATCGCCGCCATGAGCACGGGCCCGCGATGCGCCAGGACGAGATCGATCACCGGGCGATACAGGCGAATCAGCGCACGATTGAGGGGATTGGCGCGCTCGCGATGAATCTTGCCACGGATGAACAGACCCATCGTCACCGGCACGAGCGTCAACGACAGCAGGCTCGCCGCCGCCATCGAGAACGTCTTCGTGAAGGCGAGCGGTTTAAAGAGGCGCCCCTCCTGCCCTTCGAGCGCAAAGACTGGAAGGAACGACACCGTAATGATGAGGAGGGAGAAGAAGAGCGCGGGTCCAACTTCTTTCGCGCTCTCGAGCACCACGAGGCGGCGCTCCGCGCGCGACAGGGTCGACGAATCGAACGACCTGGCGTCGAGGCCGTGCTGCTCCTTGGCGGCGACCAGCGACTCCAAGTGCTTGTGCATGTTCTCGATCATCACGATCGCGGCGTCGATCATCGCTCCGATCGCGATCGCGATGCCGCCGAGCGACATGATATCCGCGCTGACACCAATGATTCTCATCCCCTGAAACGCGATGAGAATTCCCACCGGGAGAGTGAGAATGGCAACGAGCGCTGATCTCGCGTGAAATAGGAAGACGATGCAGACCAGGGCGACGATGATCGACTCCTCCACCAACTTGCTTCTGAGCGTGTCGATCGCCCGCTCGATGAGCTCACTGCGGTCGTAGACCGGTCGCACGACGACGCCGGCCGGGAGACCCTTCGCGACCGCCGTGAGCTTGACCTTCACATTGTGAATCGTCGTGAGGGCGTTCTGGCCGAAGCGCATCACGACGATGCCACCGACCGCATCGCCCCGTCCATCGAGATCGGTCACTCCGCGTCGAATCGCGGGGCCGACGGACACGTGCCCCAACTCGGCGACGCGAATCGGCGTTCCGTCGTTCGTCGCGCCAACGACAACGTTCTCGATGTCCGCGATCGACTTGAGGTACCCGAGCCCGCGGACCATGTACTCGCGCTCAGACAGTTCCATCGTCATCGCTCCGACGTCGTTGTTCGCCGACTGAATGGCCGACATTACCCGCGTGACCGGAATGCCATAGGCCAGCAATCGCGCAGGATCGATATCGACCTGATACTGTTTTTCGAAACCACCGACGCTCGCGACCTCCGAGACGCCAGGCACCGACGTGAGCGCGTATCGGAGATACCAGTCTTGAACGCTCCGAAGCTGGGCGAGGTCGAGCTTCCCGCTCGTGTCCTCGAGGGCATACTGGTACACCCAGCCAAGGCCGGTCGCGTCCGGACCGAGCGTGGGTATCACCGTCGACGGAAGCTTTCCCCGAATGCCATTGAGATACTCGAGGACGCGGGAACGCGCCCAGTACAGATCCGTTCCGTCGTTGAAGATGACGTAGACGAACGATACGCCGAAGAATGAATAGCCGCGCACCGTGCGCGCTCCCGGCACTTTGAGCATCTCGGCGGCGATCGGATATGTCACCTGATCCTCGACGATGCGCGGGGCTTGATCGTTGTAGTCGGCCTGCACGATGACCTGCACGTCGGAAAGGTCCGGCAGCGCCTCGAGCGGCGTCCGCCGAATCGCGACGATCCCACCGAGCACCGACGCGACCGTCAGCAGAAGCACGACGAACCTGTTCGCCACCGACCACTCAATGATTCGCTTCAGCATCGTCGTCACTCCGGCGGAGCGGATTTCATGGGCAGCGGCTTTGGTGGCGTCGTCATCTCCATGCCGGGCATATTGCCCATGCCCCCGAGAGCAGTACCGAGATGTGATTCCGCATCGACAAGGAAGGTCGCCGACGCAACGACTGTTTCACCGGCCGTGAGCCCGCGGAGAATCTCGATCCGATCGTCCGTCGACGCGCCGAGTGCTACTTCGCGCGGCGTTAGTTGCCCGCTCGCATCACGGGTGAACACAAGGCTTCGCTCGCCCGTCGACAGCACAGCCGAGCGTGGAACGGTGAGGACATTGCCGCGCTCCGTTCCAGCGATCCGAAGCGTGGCATACATGCCCGGTTTGAGTTGCGTGTCTGCGTTCGACAGAACAACTCGGACACGCACGGTGCGCGTTTCAGGATTGAGCGTTGGATAGACGTATGCGATCCGGCCCATGCGGTGCTCGCCGGGGATCGCTTGAAAATCCGCGTGCACAGTTTGACCGACGCGGACCATGGCAAGGTCCTGCTCGAAGACTTCCCCTTCGATCCAAACCGTCCGCAAGTCCGCCACTTTGTACAGCGCGTCCCCGCTCATGACCTTCTGTCCGGCGAAGACATTCTTCTCCAACACGTAGCCACCCGCGGTCGCGCGGAGCGTGATCGTCCTTCGCACCTGCCCGCTACGTTCGATCTCCGCGATCTCGCTCTCGGGAATGTCCAAGTAGGCGAGCCTGCGCCGCGCCGACGCGAGAAGCTCCGCGGCGTTTGCGCGAGCGTCGGTGTTCGCGGCCGAGACGTCGGCCTGAAGCTTTGAAGCCAGAAGCAACTCCTCTTGCGCACTCACCAACATCGGCGAGTAGATGGTGAGCACCGGCTGTCCGACTGCGACCGGAGCGCCGGTCGCGTTCACGATGAGGCGTTCCACCCATCCGTCGATCTTGGGTGAGATCGTATGCACGCTCGTCTCGTCGAACGCGACTTGGCCGACGATGCGCACCTCTTTTACCAGCGGGCCAAGACTCGCCGTCGCATATGTCACACCGATGCGACGCGCGTCGCTTGCCGACAGCGCGACGGATTTCGAAACCTGGGCCGACGCGTTGGCCGCCTGATGATTGACCGTCGCGACGGGCTGACCGCTCGCGCGAGTCGCGACGTACACGACCCCGAGCGTCACTGCGAATGCTCCCGCGTAGCCGGCGACCCGAATCGTTCGTTGTCTCATTTGCCACCTCGCGCTTCGGTCGTGACGGCGACGACACGATTTGCATCGAAGAGTTCTCGGCCGACGAGCATCTCGAGCTCGGCCCACGCCTTCCCTTGATCCGCCTCGAGCTCGTAGAGCTCCTGTCTGTATTTGTTCACCGTCATGCGATCGTCGAGCAGCGTCATGAAATCGACTCTGCCGACGCGGTATGCGGCGAGGGCGGATGCCGCCGTCGCCTCGGCTTGGGGCACGACCGTCGTACGGTAGAGTTGGATCAGATTTCGCGAGCGACGGAGATTTGCGTACGCCTCGCCGATAGCGCCACGCGTCTCGGCGCGCGTCGACGCTAAGTCTGCGCGCGCCATTTGCGTCATGGCGTCCGCTTCATCGCGCATCTTGAGCTGACGATCTCGCGCGAATACAGGGATCGAGGCACCGACCATCAGACTTCCCATACGTTCGGTGCCCATCTCGCCACCGCGTTGCGCGAGCTGGACGCCGATCTGCACGTCCGGCCAGATTTCTTTTCGCGCACGAACCGCCGATGCTTCAGCGGCTCGGACATCGTCGATTGCGGCACGCACCATCGCCCGCTGGTTGAATGCAATCGAGTCCAGCGTCGCGCGGGACGGAATCGTGTCTGGAAAGGCCGGCAATCCGGGCACGCCAAATCCAGCCTCGGAAGAGCGATCGAGGAGCGCATTCAGCTTGGCGATGATCGCCTCGCGCATGGCGTTCATGCGAAGCGTATCTTCAACCATTCGCGCGATCTCGACTTGCGCGCGAAGCACGTCCGCCTGCGGGCGTTCGCCAACGCGGTACATCGCGCTGGCGGTCCGCTCGACGTCCTGAAGAATGCGAAGCGTCTCGCGCGCGACATCGAGGCCGCGATCTCGCGCGTAGAGCTCGTAGAAGGCCATCGCCGTTTGATTGCGCAATTCCCACTTGACGTCCTCGGCGCGCGCGAGGGCGGCGGACGACTGCGCGTCTGCCGCTCGTCCCGCCAGGCCGAGCTTCCCGCCAAGCGGGATCATTTGCATGAGCTGAAGCTGCGGCATGCCGATCGCCGGCATTGGTGCAACGTTCGGCAATGAGTAGTTCATGAAGCCGAACTGCAGCGCTGGATCCGGCGGACGCGTTATGCCGGAGACCCTTGTCTCCGCGGCTCGTGCGAGCGCGGTGGCTCCCGCGATCTTCGGGTTCGCGCGAAGCACTGCCGCGTACAGGTCGCCCAGACGAAAGGGCCGGTCGGGCTCAACCTGCGCATTCGCCGCGATGCCTGTGGTGAACATCAGCAGGCCACCGATGATGGACGTTCGCCGCCGCGTCGCGGCGGCCACGCCTAGTAAGCGACGTCGGGAACGCCGCTGCGTTGTTGCCATGATGTGAACCTCCCAAGGTGGCGTCCGGTCGGAGGACACGGACGTCGATCGTCTCGGGCGCTCGACTCGTCACTTGGACAGTGACGGATGCGCCACGGGCGGGAGGTCAGATCCGCGGGGGCGGGAGCTCTGGCGCGGAGGGTAACGCGCTCCTCGTCATCGTCGGTTCGATCGCAATGACGAGGTGCGGTAGTGCGTTGGACGAGACGAATGAGCGCGCGGGAATCGCGATCGCCGCAGCGCAAGATACCATCGCACGGCATGACGCCGGCGACGAATCACCGGGGCATGGGGCTTTGTCTCTGTGCGCGGAGGCATCCATGTCGGCGGCGTTCATCGCGCTCATATCGACGCCGGCGGCGTTGAGATCCATGCTGTGCTCGACGCTGCAAAGGGCTCCGTCTCCAACCAGTGGCAGCTGGAGAAGCAGAATACCAAGTATCGCCGCAGTGATTCGTCGAGGCACTCGCATCGGGTTGTTGTACGCTGCTGAGGCGATTCTGTGCCAAGTTGGCACCTGTGTAATTCTACGCTTGTCATCGACCTGGCGTTGTCAGATGATTACCTTCGGTTCCGTCGGGGATTCGCGCCGACGGCCGAGATCGCGGGACCCGACACGTCAGGGTCAGTCGAAACCCGCGCCGCGTAATGAGATCCGATTCGACCTCGACTGGCACACTTCTCTAAAATGGCGGATGATGGTTGCAACTCTTTCGGTTGACAGAAGCTGGAAGGCGATGACCGGTCGTGGCTGATACCGCAGGATTAAGTGCGGCCCTGGCCGGGCGCTATCGAGTCGAGCGCGAGATCGGCAAGGGCGGCATGGCAACCGTCTATCTCGCCGATGACATCCGACATCGACGGAAGGTCGCGATCAAGCTTCTCGAGCCCGAGTTGGCGCACGCCGTGGGACCGGAGCGGTTTCTGCGCGAGATCGAGATCGCCGCGCAGCTCAACCATCCCCACATCGTACCGCTCTACGACTCCGGCGACGTAGACGGATATCTGTTCTACGTCATGCCGTACATCGAGGGCGAGTCGCTGCGGCATCGCATCGACCGAGAACGCCAGCTTCCCATCGATGACGCGCTCTCCATTACGCGGCACGTGGCGTCGGCGCTCGACTACGCACACGCACGTAACGTGATCCACCGCGACATCAAGCCCGAGAACATCTTGCTGTTCGAGGGCGAGGCGATGGTGGCGGATTTCGGCATCGCGCTGGCGGTTAGCTCGGCGACAACGCAAAGAATCACAGGCACGGGACTCGTCGTCGGGACACCGGAGTACATGAGTCCTGAACAGGCGCTCGGCGAAGGCGCGGACGCGCGTAGCGACTTGTATAGCCTCGCGTGCGTGGTGTACGAGATGCTCGCCGGTGAGGCGCCGTACGCAGGACCGACCCCTCACTCGATCATCGCCAAGCGGTTGTCGGACCCCGTTCCCGGCGTGCGGCGTTTGCGTGGCGGTGTCCCGGTCGCTGTCGAAGACGCACTAACGAAAGCGCTGGCGAAATCGCCGTCGGACCGCTTCGCGTCGCTCGCCGATTTCACGAAAGCACTCGCAGCGCCTGCCGCCCCGCGCACACGGTCTGTCGCCGTCCTCCCATTCGTCAATCTCAGCGCCGATCCGGAGAATGAGTATTTCGCCGACGGGATCACGGAGGACGTCATCGCGCACCTGTCGAAGATTCGCGCGCTCAAGGTCATCTCTCGTACGTCGGTGATGCCTTTCAAATCCCGTCAACGGAGTCTGAAGGAGATCGGCGCCACGCTCGGCGCCACATCGCTGCTGGAAGGCAGTCTCCGGCGCTCCGGAGAGCGCGTGCGCGTGGTAGCGCAACTCATCGACGCCGAAACCGACCAGCACTTATGGGCCGAGACGTACGACCGGCAGATGACCGACATCTTCTCCATTCAGACGGATGTCGCGCTCCACATCGCCGGAGCGCTCAAAGCCGAGCTGACTCGCGACGAGCAGACCCGCGTGCGACGTGAGCCCACCAACGACGTCCGCGCATATCAATTCTTTCTGCAGGGGCGACAATGGTTCATCAAGTGGACACCCGACGCCCTCATGCGCGCGATCGAGTATTTCGAGCGCGCGATCGGGCGTGACCCAACGTTCGCGCTCGCGTCGGCGAATCTCGCGATGGCGTACATCGAGTTGGCGGAGATTGGCGCGATGGCGCCCGAGGTCGCCTACGGACGCGCGGTCGACGCGGCGGCCAACGCGCTGCGGCTCGACCCGGAGTTGGGAGCCGCGCGTTGCACGATGGGCTACCTGAAGACGGTCCGTGAATTCGACTGGGCAGGCGCCGAACGGGAATTCAAGCTCGCGCTCGAGCTCAATCCAAGCAGCGCGGACGCGTACGACCTGTACGGTCGATTATGCTCGGCGCTCCAGCGGTTCGATGAAGCGATCGTCATGTTGAGACGCGCTCAAGAGCTCGACCCGCTCGCTCACCGATCGGACATCGTCACGGCTCTTCTGCGGGCGGGACGCTATGAGGAAGCTATCGTCGGAGCCGAGGAGGCGATCGCACTCGACCCAGCTGGCGATCGTACGCGGGCGACGCTCGGGTGGGCTTATTTCCTCAACGGAAGGCACGACGACGGGCTGGCGGAGATGGAGCGCGCGGTCTTGGTCTCTCAGAGAAATCCACTGTGGTTGAGCCAACTGGGCGAGGCATACGCGCTGGCCGGACGAACATCGCAAGCGCGCGACGTCCTCGCTGAGCTCGAGCGCCGGTCGTCGACCGAATACGTCTCACCGTATCACTTCGCCTATGTCTACACGGGCCTCGGCGACAGCGAGAATGCGATGGACTGGCTGGAGCGCGCCGTCGCGCAGCGTACGGGCTCGGCGTACGGCATCAAAGGCTCCTTTCTATTCGCTCCGCTTCGCTCGCATCCACGCTTTCACGCGTTGCTGCGACAGATGAATCTCTAGAACCGGCCTCGCGACACCAGGCCGAAGCTGTCACGCACCCGAGCACGGGCGAGACGAGCGATCATCTCGTCGAACCCTTGCGGCCAGTCGCGTCCGTATATCCGGCGAAGGCGGCGCTCGAGATCAGCGCGCAGCGCTTCGAATTGTGCTCTGCCGTAAGGATGGGTTCGTCGCTCCGTGTGCGTCCGATCGGCCGACATGCAGCGATCAAAGGCAATCGATACGCCAGAAACTCGGATCAAGCTCGCGACGACCTGCATTTGCCCGATATTCGTCCCGAACCAGGGCCTGTATCGAACGTACGGCCACGCCGGCGCGTAGTGCTCTTGAAGACCCTGCTTCGCCCTGACCCACCGAGCTGGCGTTCCGCACCAGCTTGTGCCCGGAGAATACCGTGAACAAACGCTTGCTCGTATTCGCGACGCTTGTCGCTCTGCCTTCTGTTGCAGCCTCTCAGCGGACCAGGTCGCAAGCCGATAAACGCACGGAGTTGTTCGACAGAGATTCTTCGCGGCAGACGCAGACGCTTCGTGTGCGCGATGTCGAAGACCAGAGCCCGATCAAACTTCTGATCGACAAGCGTAAGGACTTGAAGCTGACCGACGCCCAGCTGTCGCAGCTGAAAGACACCGAAAGCAAACTCAAAGACAAGAACGCGCCGTTGCTCAAGGCTGTCGATTCCCTTGTTCGCGACATGCGTTCGGCGGCAAGCTCACAGTCTGACGAAGCGCGCTCGCGCGCGCGCAATGCACGAATGGGGCTTATGACCACACTCGGCGACGTTCGAGCGAATTATGATGCGTCAGCCAAGGACGCAGTGGCGGCTCTCGACCCCGATCAGCAAAGCAAAGCCGCGGAGCTTCTCGAGAAGCAGAAGCAGGAGATGGAAAGATTCTTCCAGGAGCGTTTGGGCGGGGGGCGCGGCGAGCGCCACTGACGAACCACCGCGGCGACTGCGCGATCAGCGATAGCCGGCCGCCTGCATTCCGAACAACTCGGCGTACAAGCCGTTTCCCGCCGCGAGCTCGGCATGCCGTCCCTGCTCGACGATCTCGCCGTTCTTGAGTACGATGATTCGGTCCGCCATTCGCACGGTCGAGAATCGGTGCGAGATGACGATCGCCATGCGCCCAGCCATCAACTCGTTGAAGCGAAGGAACACGTCGTACTCGGCGCGTGCATCGAGCGCAGCGGTGGGCTCGTCGAGAATGAGCACTTGTGAGTCGCGCATGTAGGCGCGAGCCAGCGCGACCTTCTGCCACTCTCCGCCTGATAGGTCCACACCCTCGTCGAAGCGGCGCCCGAGCATTTGTCGGTATCCGCCAGTGAGCCGCGGGAGCAGACTCGAGGCGAGCGATTTGTCGGCGGCTGTCGAGATGATCGGCGGCGGCGGCGCAGTGTTTCCGTTGGTCGACTCCGCGTCGAGATACTCGCGCACCTGCTCGACCTCGCCCACGCCGACGTTTTCATCGAAACGCATGTCGTAGCGAACGAAGTCCTGGAAAATCACGCCAATCGCGCGGCGAACGTCGGCAACGTCGTACTCCCGCAGGTCCACGCCGTCGAGGAGCACGCGTCCTTCACTCGGATCGTAGAGCCGGGCGAGCAGTTTGGTCAGCGTCGTCTTCCCTGCGCCGTTCTCGCCGACGAGCGCGACGCGCTCGCCAGGTAGTAGCGAGAAGTTCAGATGGCGAACAGCCCACCGTTCGCTGCCGGGATATTTGAACCCGACGTCCTCGAACACGAAGCCGTGACGAATCGGACGCGGAACGGGCCGCGCATTCGGCACGCTGTGGATGGTCGGCTGCATGTCAAAGAACGCGAACAGGTCCTTGAGATACAAACTTTGCTCATAGATGCTGCTCGCCGACATGAGCAAACCTTGAATCAGGTCGCGGCTCTGCCGAAATGATGCCGCGAGGAACGTCAGCATCCCGATCGTAATCGCCCCGCCGATCGCCCGGATCAAGACCACGACGTATGCACCGTAGTAGCCGAGCGTGCCGATGATCGACAAACCGGAGCTCACGAACGCTTTACGAATCGCCAGGGCCCGGCTCTCGCTATAGAATCGATCCGATAACCCGCGGTAGCGTGAGATCAACCACGATGCGAGCCCGAAGAGCTGGACTTCCTTCGCGGTCTGATCGCTCGCGCCAACGTAGCGGACGTAGTCGAGCTGTCGTCGCTGAGGTGTCCGGCGGAACGCCAGCGCGTATGTCAGCGCGGCGAAATGCGTCTCCCCCAAGAAGCTCGGGAACACGGCGACGACGAGCAGCACGAGGAGCCACGGCGCCTGCGCGGCCAGCGCGACGCTGAGCGACGCGAGGGTGAGCATGCTTTGTCCCATCCCGAGCAACTGCATGAGCAGTGCGACGCGGCCCGTCGTTCCCTGCCGCGCGCGCTCGAGGTGATCGTAGAACTTGGGATCCTCGAATTGGTGCAGGTCGAGCGGCGCCGCGTGCTCCATGATGCGAATGCTGATTCGGTTCGTGAACAGATCGCCGAGCAGCCCCTCGATCAATCCCGACGCGCGGGCCAAGAGCTCGCCACCGACGACCGTCGTCATCTCGAGTGCGACGAGCATCCACAGGTGGCGCGACGACCCGCCGACGCGTGCGAGTTTCACCACTTCGTCGATGATCAGCTTCGCGACCCACAGATTCGTGACCGGCACGACCGAGCGCACGAACCGGAGCGCGATCATCGCGCCGGTGTATCCGCGATGCGTCTCCCAGACGAGACGAATCAGTCGCGGTACGAGACGCATCGCGGCGATCCGCTCCTTGAGTGCCGGACGCGGCGCGTTTGGATCGCGCGGCCCGCGCCCGAACATCATCACCGGATGAGCCATGACTCAAAGTTAGTCAGGCGCGCCGCAGCCATCCGCGCGATCGGTATTTGATCATTCCCAGCTGCTCGTAGAGCCAGTCGAACAACGCGTGAAAGCGATCGATCGGACCCGGGAGCGAGCGGACCGCATACTGTCGCTCGTCGCTCGGAATGCACGTGACGCGAAAGCCGAGCGCCTCGAACGTCGCGCAGGCGCGGCGCGTGTGGAGAGGACTCGTTACGACCGCGATGGAGCGCGAGCTCGCCGGCGCCAGCAACTCCGCGGTGCGCAAGGCTTCATCGTGCGTCGTGTGCGCCGGCGCCACGATCCGCCATACCGACGTGTCGCCGCCGAGTTGAATGAGGACGCGCTGATCGGCGTCCGAGCTGATGGTTCCTGTTCGCGCCCGATGCTCGACGCGCGTCGTGATGAGTAACCGCGCGTGATTGCGCCGCCAGACTCCGATTCCCGAGACTAAGCGTTCGGTGCCGCTTGCATCGAGGACTTGGTCGCGATTGACGCTCGACGAGAGCACGACGACGGCGTCGAGCGGAGTCGACGGGAGGCCGTCACCGCGAATCCAGGATGTGATTGCGTGATCGAGTAGAGGCGTCAGAGTTAGCAACGCCGCAATGATCGCGACGACGACGCTTGCGTACGCGATGCTGCGTCCCCACTCGAGCTGTCCGGCGAGCGCGCCGCTCACCGCGCCGGCGAGCAGATACACATTGGCGTGGTTGCCCGGAATGCCGGGAAGTCCGACGACGATCAGCGCCATCGCGGCCAGGAGCCCAACCGATGCGCCGACGATTGCGGGACGCCAACGCGGTTTCATGCCTGACAAGTTAGTGGTCGCCATCGCGATGCTCGTTAGAATCGGGAGGTGCAAATCGGAGCTCCGGACGTCAGTATCGAACACGACGCGCGAGGCTTGTGCGGACTCTGTCGCGACCGATACATTCCCCAGGCGTCGCATGACGACGCCCAAACATCCCGTGGGGAGGTGGCCGAGAGGCTGAAGGCGGCGGTTTGCTAAACCGTTATACGGGCTAAAACCTGTATCGAGGGTTCGAATCCCTCCCTTCCCGTGACAAGAGCCCGCCCATTCGGCGGGCTCTTGTAGTTTCCGCCATCCGATGCCTGATACTTTTCATTCATGCCCCATCGTCTGAGGTTCGCACCGTCGCCGACCGGCTATCTGCACGTCGGCGGAGCCCGCACCGCGCTGTTCAACTGGCTGTTCGTCAAGCACTACGGCGGACAGTTTCTGCTGCGCGTCGAGGACACCGACAAAGCTCGCAGCACCGAAGCGAGCACGCGCGCGATCTTCGAGGGACTCGAGTGGCTCGGACTGCACTGGGACGAGGAGGTTGTGCACCAAGGTGCGAACATCGAGCGGCACCGGGCCGACGTGCAGCGCTTGCTCGACACCGGCAAGGCGTATCGATGCTTCTGCACGCCAGCCGAGATCGACGAGCAGCGCAAAGCTGCCGAGGCTCAGGGCGTGGCGTTCCGTTACGACCGCCGCTGCGCGCGGCGTCCGGCGGACGACGTGTCGCGCCGCGTCGCGAGCGGAATGTCATTCGTCGTTCGTTTCGCCATGCCCGACGGAGAGACGACGTGGAACGACCTGGTCCACGGTCCGATCACCTTTCCGAACAAGGACATCGGCGAGGGCGACTTCATCATTCTCCGGTCGGACGCAACGCCCATCTACAACCTGGCCGTCGTGTCTGATGACATCGCGATGCGCATCACCCTCGTGATGCGCGGTGACGATCACATCTCCAACACGCCGAAACAAATTCTTCTCTACGACGCACTCGGCGCGTCCTTGCCGCAGTTCGCGCATTTGCCGAACGTCAACGGTCCCGACGGAAAGAAGCTGAGCAAACGACATGGCGCCACCGCCGTCGGCGACTATCAGCACATGGGGATCTTGCCCCAGGCGATGGTGAACTTCCTCGCACTTCTTGGCTGGTCACCGGGCAACGACATCGAGGTGATGCCGGTGCCGGAGATCATCGAGCGATTCAC
>DASYSU010000053.1:0-1526 GCA_036002925.1 Gemmatimonadaceae bacterium
CCGGACTCGATTCACTCGCGAAGGCGACATCGGACGCGCGCACGGCGTAGCCGTCCATCGACGAGTTGTCCCACGGTGGATGGTCGATCGGAGACAGCACATCCTCGGCAAGCACTCGACCGAACGATTCGCGCAGCGGAACACGCTCCGCTTCGAGCGCGCGAATGCCGTCGAGGATCTTGGCGCTTGCGTCGTGAACGCTGAATGCCACTATCGCAGTTGCATGGCGGCGAGTCGCGCCGCGATCGCGTCTTGTACCCGCTCGACCGACGACACCGGCACGGTCCAGTTGTTGGCGAGGAAGCTGAAGATGAGCATATGGTGATCGGCCGTCGTCACGTAGCCCGATAACGACCGCGCGAGCGCGACAGAGCCGGTCTTCGCGTGCACGTTACCCTGCGCCGGCGTTCCCTTCATCCGATTCCGAATCGTGCCGTCGACGCCGGCGATCGGTAATGCGTCGTAGTATGTCGTGAAGTGCGGCGAGCGTCGCATCGCGTCGAGAATACGTACGACGGTTCGTGGCGAGATGTAGTCGTAGCGCGACAGCCCACTGCCGTCGCGCACGACCGCCTCGGCGGGAACGGCCGCGCCCCACTGCGCGATCTGCGCCGATACGATCGCGCGTGCGCTGTCGGGTCGTCCCGCTCCTGTCTTTTCCAACGCCACCGTGCGGAACAACATCTCGGCGATCTGGTTCTGTGACGGCTTCATGAGCGCTTTGAGAATCTCGCTCAGCGGCGGGGAAGAGAGTGTGGCGAGTGTATCGACGCGGTCGTACGTGTCCGCCGATTTCCCGTCGTCAATGCTGATGCC
Source organism: Gemmatimonadaceae bacterium (assembly GCA_036002925.1). GTDB lineage: Bacteria > Gemmatimonadota > Gemmatimonadetes > Gemmatimonadales > Gemmatimonadaceae > JAQBQB01. The sequence continues at coordinate 817 of DASYSU010000053.1, forward strand.
CTTGTCATGGAGGGCCTCGCGGACGGCCGCGAGGTACGCGACGTCCGGGTCGTGATGCGTGACCTCGATGACCGCAGTGTCGCCGACCGCGATCTGGCCGTCGAGAATCACGTCCCAGGTCGTACTGTCCTTGTGCGCTCGCAGGCCTTCTCCACGCCCGCGTCGCCAGTCGGCCGTTGTCGGCGCCGCGATGGTGGTCGCCTGGACGCGAACACGCGGAAATGTGTGCGCTGGCCTGACGTCGACGCGAACCGGATCTCCGGCTTTGTCACCGCCGCGCACATGCAGCTCGCTGAATCCTTCGTTGAACAACAGCTCGTCGATTGGCGCCGAATAGGAGTCCTCGAAATCGTCGTAGGTCCAACCGTAGCCAAACACCTCACTCGGAAAGGCGTTGCCCGCCGCGATGATGCTTCCGGTGATTCGATGAATACCACGCGCCGCGATCGAGTCGACGATCGCGCGCAGCGGAATCATCGCGTCGTGCAGCATGTGGTCGCTGACCGACGGATCGCCGCGGCCGATCACGAGCAGGTCGCCATTGAGCGTGCCGTTGGCGATCGAACCGAGACCGGCGAACACCGTGCGATATCGATAGTCCGGACCGAGCTGGGCGAGCGCGGTCGCGCTGGTCAGGATTTTCATGTTCGACGCCGGCATGAACAGCTTGCCGGCGTTTCTTGCGTATAATGTGTCTCCTCGTTCGGGAT
>DASYSU010000054.1:0-3731 GCA_036002925.1 Gemmatimonadaceae bacterium
GGAGATGGGAATGCCCGATCGATGGAATAATCCGGCCGATGAGGCCAACTCGCTTCGCACTGAGGAGCGCGAACGTGTCCGGGTCGAGCTCGAATCGCGGCTTGAGGCGAACGGCGTCAGGATCACCGGGTCGGAGAGCGATGATCAAATCGTCGCGCTGTCCAACGCCTTTGAGCTCTTCGACGCGGCGCGCGAGCGCGCGGGCGCGGACTCCATGACCAATACCTTCGAGTCGTCACGGCCCGAGGATCCGCGCTTCGTGGTCCCGCAGCGCCGCGACGATGAGTCGACCGATCAGTACATCTCGCGCATTCAAGCCGCGTCCCGACGTCTTGCCGACGACGGTAAGCACGGTTGAGGCTGTCTAGCCGGAATTGGGTCAAACTCCATTTCCGGCGTCACGGCTCACCGAGCGCGATGAATGGACCGGCGCTCGATGAGACGCCGATGTCGTCGACGACAACCGTCCCGGCTGTCAATCGGTCGAAGACGAGCCGAATCGAGCGCAAACGCCGCGGATCGAACTGGGGCGACGCCTGCACGAAATCGGCGAGGGGCATGACGTAGGTCTGCAACACCATCTCGTACTGCGTTGGGTATCGCTGCTGCTCCTCGTCGTGCCGGCGAAGGATGTGAATCTCTAGCGGACGCCTCGGGACGCCGAACCGCGTCAAGGGCAATCGCGCGCTGTGGCCGTCGGCGTCGGTGACCTCGACGGTGAGATCAACCGGTGTCGAATCCTTCGCCGCTTTCGCGTCCGGCTTTTTTGGCGTCTGACCCTTTTTCGTGCTGTCGGCTTTCTTGGTCGAGTCTTTCGCCGGCGATCTCGGGCCGGGCTTCGCGTCGGTCGGCGCGAGCGACAAATACACCGACGATGCCGTGCCGACGTTCAACGCGCCGACGAGCGAGTCCGACAGCGCGATCGTGTACGACGCCGGTTTGCCCAGCTTCGTCGTATCGTCGCCGCGAATGTGGTTGTTCCAGCCGAGCGTGACGGCGTTCGTGTTGACCGGATCGTTGCCGTTGCGAAGCGTGACGAGATTCTCTTTCCACGTCGCGAGACTATCGCCATTGAGGGTGACTCCCGGGACCGAACCGGTCGTGACGTCGACATCTTCATCGAACGATGCCAGCGCTTTGAACCCACTCTCTTGAAAGCGCGTGATGTACATCGTCTTCGGTAGCCATGCGCCGGCCACGCGGTGGTCGCGGAAGATCGGCAGATACTCGCTGCGGCCGTGCAGCGTCGCCTCGAGAAACGCGCCGATCATCACCTTGCTGAATTGGCGCTGCTCGTCGGGCGAGATGAGCCCACGCAGATCGAGATAGCGTCCACTGCGCGGACCGTTGTCCTTGTTTCCCCAGACGCTGTTCCATTGCCCGTGGTTCGCGCGATAGACGTACCACGCCGCTTTGAACCACGGCTTTCCGTCGGTGAACTTGATCCGCTGAAACGTTCTTAAGCCGTTGAACGATGACACATCGCCGTCGTGCGAGCCGTGGATCACCATGTAGTTCACGTTCTCGATCGGCGTGAAGACTCCCGCCGGCTTGTATTGCCCGTCGACGGGCGCGATCGCAAACACGGCCTTGATGTTGAAGTTGAAATTGAACTTCACGTTCGCGTCATCAGGGTAGTGGCTGAGACGATTGAACGCCGCGGCGATCCCGACCGCTTCGCCGCCGCGCGAATGTCCCATGATCCCGATATTGTCCATGTCGACCTTGTGATAGAACGGGCTGCCGGCGCTGTCGTTCCATCGCTTCCAATTTTCGAGATGCTTGAGCAGGAGCCAGGCGCGGCCGTCGCTTTCGCCGCGCAAGTTGCCATTGATGAAATTCTCATCGACCGAGACGAGGATGAACCCGCGCGACGCGAGCAGCTCGCCGAGGTATCCGTATCCGGGATCGGAATAGTCGAGCGGGTCGTGATTGCCGTGGACGATCAGCACGAGCGGGAAGGGGCCGTCGCCGGCCGGATACCACACGCGTCCGTTGATCGGGAACTTGCTGAACGCGAACCCCCAATCTTTCTCGCGCGCCTTGGCATTGTCCGGCTCCGTCGTCACGAACGGCGTCGCGTCGACGGTCTTCGTCTTGATCGTCACCGAATCGCGAAATGCGGCGCGCCGCTTGTCGGTGCCACTGCCGTAATACATGGTCTTGATCGCGAACGTTCCGCGCTCACCGGGATTCGGCGCGGTGATCAGTTGGTGCGAGAGCACCGTCGGCGAATCGTCCTTGCTCAGCTTGAGCGCTTGCGTGCAGGACGACGCGATGATGAGGAAAGCGAGAAAGAGTCGGCGCATCTGGTTGCTAGTTGCTGGGTGCTGGTGCTGGTTGCTGGTTCATCCCAAGCGCAGCGATGGATCTGCCGTCCCAAGTGTTCTATCGCACACGAAGACCAATGCGGTGTCCGATGTGCGAACCGGAGAGTGCTTCGAGCGCGTAGTCGATTGACAAATGATCGACCGAGAGGCCGGCGCCGGCCGTGACGGCGCGCTCGCCGATGTCCGGACGACGCGCGCCGGCGCGAATCGCGATGTTGTATCCGTCGAGCCAACTGTAATTGATCTCGACGCCGCCCGCCGGGACGACGAACCCGTCGCGGTCGACCGACACGGCACTCGTGGCGACGGCATCATAGGGACCGAGCGACTTGGTCGCCGTAACGCCGAGCGTTGTCACGAGGGGATAAGGTTCCGGTCCAGCGAACATCGATTGCTGGCCGGCCAGCCGCGTCGTCGACACGTCGCGACCGATGTTCTGCACCGCGAGTCCGGCCGTGAAGTAGCGACGAAAATCTTTCGACACACCGAGATCGAGCGCGACGCCACCCGCTCGCCGTTCGCCGGCGAGGTCGTCCGCGTACTTTCCGGCCGCGCCGATGCGGAATCCTTTGATGACCTGTGCGACCGCGATCACCATGTTCACGCCCACGGCGTCTTGCGGGCCGCGCTCGAGGAGAGCGTCGCGCGTCACTGGAAACCGACCGATCCCGAGTGACGTTTCGTAATCCACCAAGTTCACGCCGACGGCGACGCCGCCGGTATTGAGTCGCGCGACCGACGACAGTGTGCCGCCGCGGGATCCGGCGGCGTATTGCTCGAATGAAACGCTCGTGCCGCGTGCCACGGCGACCTGCGCGGGATTGTAAAAAATCACGTCGTCATCGCGACTTCCCATCGCGGCGTTGCCCATGGCGAGCCAGCGCGCGCTTGCGGGAAGATGGAGAATCGCCGGTCCCGTCTGATCGCGATCGACGGTGCAGCACTGATTCCCCTGCGCGCCGAGGGGATGAACGATCGCGGCGACGAGTAGCAGCGTGGCGACTTGACGTCTCATTGCATTAAGGGCAGGGGAGGCAGCGATTGCAGGAAGGCGGCGAGTCTGTCCTTCCAGATCGCCGGACGAGAATGCGTGCCGTGTCCGCGCGTCTGATCGGTGATCGGCAGCAAGACGTACCGGCCGTTCTTCACCCGCGGCATGAGCGTCTCCATCAGCCCGAGCTCCGGCGGATTGACGAAGTCATCGGCCGAATTGATCGCGAGCACGCGCGCCGTGATCCTCTCGAGGTCGGGCGACGGATCGTAGCTGCGCGACGCGTCGTATGCATAGAGCACGTCGTTCGCGTCGTGCGTGCGTGTGTTCTGATCGAGGTAGGTGCGAATGACGGAGTCGGCCTTGTCACGCGTCGGCGCATCGTGAAGCTGGACTTTAGGCGCCGACGT
>DASYSU010000055.1:0-4148 GCA_036002925.1 Gemmatimonadaceae bacterium
CGACATCCTCTCGCCTACTGAGCTCGCACAAGCCGTCACCAAGAACGCGTACACGTTCGCGACATCCTTGGTGAGGAACAACGGCGATGGATCGTTTACGTTGGTTCCGCTTCCCACCGAGGCACAGTTCGCGCCGGTCTACGGACTACTGGCCGCGGACGTCGACGGTGACGGACACACTGACCTCCTTCTCGGCGGCAACTTCGACGGCGTGCAGCCGGAGCTGGGACGCATGGCGGCCAGTTACGGGCTGCTGTTACGTGGCGACGGCAAAGGCGGCTTCACGCCGGTGCAGGGCAGGCGGAGCGGCTTCGTCGTGCCTGGGCAAACGCGCGACATTCAGCGCGTTCGCACAACACGCGGCGATCTCTATGTAGTAGCGCGAAACAACGACCGTCCGCTGGTGTTTCGCTCTAAGGCTTCTTCATTTTGATGAGGATCACGCCATTGGCGGCTCGGCTGCCATACATCGTGATGCTCGCCGCGTCCTTGAGTACCTCGATGGACGCGATATCGTACGGGTTGATGCCTGAAAGGGCCCCTCCAGGCCCGGGAGTGATCGCCACGCCGTCAATGACGTACAATGGTTGCGCGTCGGAGTTCAGGCTCGTGGCGCCACGAATCTGCACTGTGAGCGTTCCGTCAGGGGTGCGGCCTAGACGGACGCCCGCGACGCGGTCGGCGAGGATCTTCTCGATCGGCTGGCCCGCCGAGTTGGAGATGGCTTCGGAAGTGACGGTGTTTCGCCCCTTGGTGGCTGGGGCTGGGGCCGCGACGTCAGACGCCTCGGCGGGGGCGGGCGCGTGATGCACGCAAGCCGACGCGGCTCCGACTGCGATGAGCACTACGAGCGACCGCGACACGGATGGCGACATTGGATACTCTCCTTCGTCCAACACGCAATTTGGTGGGATGTCTCAACCGTAACCATAATACGAATCCAGCCTGCCCGCTGGTTCGTTCGCGCCCTTTTGCTCCTCGGCACATGAATATTCGTGTTCGGCACCATTCCGTGGTATTCCTGGCCGCCACGCTCTCGATCGGCGCTCAGCCAATCGCGGGCCAGGCGCCTCTGACCGTTGCGTCGCCCGATTCGCGAACGGAGGTTCGCTTCGAGGTTCGCGACGGGCACGCGACGTACAGCGTAACGCGCGATCGCAGGCCGCTGATCTTGCCGTCGCTGCTGGGATTCGAATTTCGAGGCGCACCTCCGCTGCGAGATAGTCTGCGCGTGACGGGATCGTCGAGACAAAGCTATGACAGCACCTGGACGCAGCCGTGGGGTGAGGTATCTCGCGTGCGCGACCATCACAACGAGCTCCGCATCTCGCTCGCCGAAGCGGCGCCATCGGCCAGGAAGCTCGACGTCGTGTTCCGCGTGTTCAACGACGGCGTGGGGTTTCGTTACGAAGTCCCCGCACAAACGGCACTGACCAACTTCGAGATCCAAGACGAGCTGACGGAATTCTCGCTCGCCGACGACGCCAAGTCGTGGTGGATTCCGTCCAATCGTCCCCGGCTCGACCGATCGGAGATGCTCTACTCGTCGTCGCCCGTGAGCCTCATCGATAGCGTCCAGACCCCGCTGACCATGGCGACGCGCGACGGGAAAACAGTGCTCGTCATTCACGAAGCGAATCTGGTCGACTACGCGCGCATGAACATTCGAGGCGGGCGCATGGAGAACCGCACTCTGCACGCCGCCCTGGCTCCCTGGGCCGACGGCGTGAAGGTGCGCGGACACACACCATTCGTCACGCCGTGGCGCACGATCCAGGTCGCCGACCGGATGGCGGATCTCGCACCATCCGTGATCGGCCTCAATCTCAATCCGCCGAGCGTGATCGCGAATACGAGTTGGATCAAGCCGATGAAGTACGTCGGCATCTGGTGGGGAATGCACATCAACACGATGACGTGGTCGTCGGGGCCAAAGCACGGCGCGACGACCGCAAATGCGAAACGCTATATCGATTTTGCCGCGGCCAATGGACTCGGCGGTGTGCTGGTCGAGGGCTGGAACACCGGGTGGGACGGCGACTGGATCCAGAACCGAAACGCATTCTCATTCACGAAGGCCTACCCCGATTACGATCTCGCCGAAGTCGCGAGGTACGCGCACGCGAAGGGGATTCACCTCATCGTGCACAATGAGACGTCGGGCGGCATCGCGAACTATGAACGGCAGATGGACAGCGCCTTCGCCCTCTATCACTCGCTCGGACTCGACGCGATCAAGAGCGGCTACGTGACCGACACTGTCGATGGCGGACACTCGCATCACGGCCAGTTCATGGTGAATCACTATCGCCATGTCATCCAGGAAGCGGCGAAGTACGGAATCATGGTCGATGCGCACGAGCCGATCCACGACACCGGCGAGCGACGCACGTATCCGAACATGATGAGCCGCGAGGGCGCGCGCGGACAAGAGTACAACGCGTGGGGCGCCGAGGGAGGGAATCCGCCCGAGCACGAAACGAATCTGTTCTTCACGCGCATGCTAGCCGGCCCGATGGATTTCACGCCGGGCATCTTCGACATCTTGATCGAGCGCGGCACCGGCCGCCCGCGTCGGCCCGACGAATCGCGAGTACGGACGACGCTGGCCAAGCAGCTCGCCCTCTACGTGGTGCTGTACTCGCCGCTGCAGATGGCGGCGGATCTCCCCGAGAACTATGAGAAGCAGCCGGCATTCCAGTTCATCCGTGACGTGGCGGTCGACTGGGACACGACGCGAGTGATCGACGGGAAGATCGGCGACTACGTGATCGTCGCGAGAAAGGAGCGCGGTGGTCCCAGTTGGTTCCTCGGCGCAATCACCGATGAAGAGGCGCGCACGTTCGACGTTCCGCTCTCGTTCCTGACACCCGGACAGAATTATATCGCCGAAGTCTACGCCGATGGACCGGGTGCGAATTGGGTGACGAACCCGCTTGCCGTCAAAATCTCGAAGCGTGCGGTGACGTCGACGTCGGTGCTCCACGTGGTGCTGGCGCCCGGAGGAGGGCAGGCGGTTCGGATCCGACCGACACCGTGAGGCGATGGGCGGCGTTGGCGCTTGCGCTGCCACCGCTCGCTTGCGAGTCGCCTCCGCGACCGCTCTTCGAGCAGCTCGATGCGAGTCGCACGGGCGTCAGCTTCGTCAATCGTCTGCCCGACGATACCGCGTTCAACATTCTCAATTACCTCTATTACTACAACGGCGGCGGCGTCGCGGTTGGAGACATCAACAATGACGGGTTGCCGGATCTCTACTTCACCTCGAATCGCGGCTCGAACCGTCTCTACCTGAACAAAGGCAACTATCGCTTTGAGGACATCACCGACCGGGCGGGCGTGGCGGATTCGGTCGGCTGGAAATCGGGTGTCACGATGGCTGACGTCAACGGCGACGGCTACATCGACATCTTCGTGTCGGGCGTGACCTACCTGGGCATGCACGGTCGAAACGTGCTCTACATCAACAATCACGACGGCACGTTCACCGATAGGACGAAAGAATACGGACTCGATTTCGAGGGCTACTCGACGCAGGCGCTGTTCTTCGACTACGACGGAGACGGTGACCTCGACATGTATCTGCTCAATCATTCGGTGCACTCGGAACACGGCAGCGGCACGGCGGCCTCACGCAGCGAACGGAACCCGCGCGCCGGCGATCGGCTCTATCGGAACGATGGCGGCCACTTCGTCGACGTGAGCGCCGCGGCCGGCATCTCCGGCGGCGCGTTCGGCTACGGGCTCGGAGTGGTCGCGAGCGATTTCGATGGCGACGGGTGCATCGACCTCTATGTCGCGAACGATTTTCAGGAGGATGATTTCCTCTACCACAACAACTGCAACGGGACGTTCACGGAGATCGGCGCCGCGGCCATGCCGCATACGAGCCGTTCGTCGATGGGTGTCGACGCGGCGGACTTCAACAATGATGGTCGGCCCGATCTGATCTCAGCGGACATGCTGCCGGAGCGCGAGGACGTACTCAAGACGTCGGCGACCATCGAGAGCTACGCGTTGTACACCTTGAAGTTGCAGGCCGGTTATCACCCGCAATTCGCGCACAACGCACTCCAGTTGAATCGCGGCGGCGGACATTTCAGCGACATTGGATTTCTCGCCGGCGTGGCAGCGACCGACTGGAGTTG
>DASYSU010000056.1:0-32969 GCA_036002925.1 Gemmatimonadaceae bacterium
GCCTGGGACGCGCTCAGCTTCGCGCAATGGAGCTATCGACTCCGTGTCGGCGCCGACCACGAGTTCGTGCGTCGCGCTGACGCGGCGTCCGATTGGCTCGTGGAGCGCGCGAAGAACGCTATGAGCGTCGTGGCGGTCACACACGGTGGCTTCCGCCGCATCTTGGCTCGGCGGCTCGAGGTGCGCGGTTGGCGCGCGGCCGGACGAGATCTGGGACACGCCAACTGGAGTGCCTGGTCGTTCACGCAGTGAGGCGACGCCACGATCGTCCACATGGAGTACTGATAGCCGACTTGTTTGATACCGGCAGAACGAGCGTCCACAGCACGTAAAGAGCCCGACTTCGCGTAAAGCGAAGTCGGGCTCTTAGTTGCCCCTCCTGGGATCGAACCAGGACTCTCCTGATCCAGAGTCAGGCGTGTTGCCAGTTACACCAAGGGGCAATCGGTGTTCTTTTTTGTGTGTGTCCCGCGCGGCGGAACTCATTGATTATAATTCGGTTAGCACCCTCGATCAACCCCGCGACGCGCGTCCGAAACTCCCGAAACACCACCCCGCGACATCACTAACCCGATCAGCGTTCATCGCTTGCACATCTCGCACTCACTGGCGCCGAGCAGGCTCCGTCGAACCTCTGGCTCAGCCCTCATACTCTTCGGCGCCTTTGCGTGCAGCGATACGCTCCGCGGAGCCGGACCGAGTCCGGCACTCGCCGAGAATCACGCCGATCAGCTGTTCGACGCGGTAGCGACGCGGTTCAACCACGTCGATCTCGCGCCGAAATACGACGCCGCGCGAGTGCAGTTGGCGCAGTCGGCACTCGTGCCGTCGCGAATCTTCGACGACACGTCGATCTGGGTCGCGCGGCCATCGGCGGCAATGCGCCTCCTCTATGTCAGTGGGACGACGACGAACGGTCGCTACTGGCTCGAAACGCGTCCCATTGTGACGCCCCCGGTGCGCACGGGTGACACCCGCCACACGATCGCGCTCGAGTTGCTCGCGCCATCGGTCTATCGCTGGGACACCAACGTCGAGCTGGCGATCGGGCCGATCACCGCCGAGGAAATGAGCGTTCTCCTATCGACGCTGTTTCGGGCGGCGGAAGGACGGAGCGAACGCGAGTTGCGCGACGACTATCGTGCCGCGTTTCCACGGGCAACGACCGTGTTCGGTCGCGGATTCTCGGTCGACTCGCTGCACACGACGCCGAGTGTCGGCGGCTCGACGAGCGTCGTGATCACGGGCGGATTTCACCCCGAGTTGATGCGGGGGACGTATCCCGCGTTCGCGGCGTACGTCGACAAATACCTCGGACCGGCCAAGTACCATTTCGCGCTCGCCGACCGTTCGGGGGCCGCACTCCTCGACGTCGACGGCCGGGACCGGGCGCTGACGGTTCGCTACCGAGTGAGACAGGGTCAACTCGTGACACTCCTCGGCGCGCCGCGCGCGTGGCCCGACAGCTTGGTTCTCACGTCCGACGTCTCGCTCAAGGTCAAGGTGTTCAGGGTCGGCTTTCACAAGCTCGTGACCGATTTCGTGATCTCTAACACAGGGCACGATCGGTCGTTCACCGTCATCGCTCAACACGAACCGGAGTGGGATCTCCCGATGTTCACCGAGCGGCTGTTGCGGGCGCCGTTGCATCGTCCATTCGAGGGGGCGGGATCGATGGTTCGGCTAGGCGTTCGCGACAGCTCGGGGATGCAATCGGTATTCGTCCGGCGCACGCGGCTCGACGTGCAGGAGAGCGCGATCATGCGGTTCGTCGGTTCGCTCGCGTCGCACGCGGTTGGGGAGTTGAACGACAAGGTGGAGATCGAGGAGGATCGTTTTCTCCACGACGGATTCGCTGCGCTCCAAGCGGATACTCGGGCACTAGGCAATCGCTGGCGGGCCGATGCCGGCAGCGATACCACGCGCGGCGGGCCGAAATAGAAAATGCCACGAGCGCGGGCTCGTGGCATTCAAAATTCGGGAGACAGTCTCGCCGGAGCTGCCTCGCGCGCCGTCATTGGAACTCTCCGTCCTACCGAGCGGCGGCGGGCAAAACTTCCGTTGGCGAGAACTGTGCCGGTACGTTGTCGCAGCGGGGAGGGTAACTCGTGCCCTGTGCTGCAATGGAGCTGACCGGGATCGAACCGGTGACCTCTGCAGTGCGATTGCAGCGCTCTCCCAGCTGAGCTACAGCCCCGCGTGAGTCGTAAATGCGGCGGCAGCCCTGAAGCCGATCGTCGCACCATGGAAAAGGCCCCGCGATTTCACGGGGCCGCTCCCGACTGACGTAAATCTAGAGAGCGACTGGTGATACGTCAAGCAAGACGCGTCGCGGAGCGAGAGGTAACGCAGGGGGTGACGCATCGCAATGAGGCGCGCCGTACATTCTCACCACCATGTTCAACAACCTCCGACCAACCGACGTTCTCGCCGCCGCTGACAGAATCCGACCGCTGATCAAACGCACGCCCCTCATCAAGAGCCGAGGCTTGAGCGCGCTCGCCGGTGGCGAGGTGTACCTCAAGCTCGAGAACGAACAGACCACCGGGTCGTTCAAGTTGCGCGGCGCATTGAATGTGTTGGCGACCCTGCCCGCCGACGCGCAGAAGCGCGGCGTCGTCGCATCGTCGGCGGGGAATCACGGACTCGGTGTCGCCTACGCGGCGAAGCATTTCGGCGTGCAGGCGACGATTTTCGTTCCGTCGAATGCGCCGACGGTCAAGCGTGACGGGATCGTTGCGCTGGGCGCGACGATCGATACGTCGCAACCCGATTACGATGCCGCGATGGACGCGGCGAAAGCGTTCGCGGTGGAGCGAGGCGCGACGTTCATCAATCCATGCCTGGGGGAGATGCTGCTCGCCGGCCAGGGCACGGTCGCGCTCGAGATCCTCGGCGACATTCCCGATCTGGCGACGCTGGTCGTCAACGTCGGCGGCGGCGGATTACTCGGAGGATGCGCGAGCTTGGTCCGTGCCATCGCGCCGGATGTCCGCATCGTGGGCGCACAAAGCGAGTACACGGCGGCGATGTCGCGATCTCTGGCGGCGGGTCACTTGGTCGAGATCGAGAGCGTGGCGACGCTGGCCGACGGTCTGGCTGGGCAGATCGACGATGAGGCGTTCGACATCGGGCGGCACGGGCTCGACGAAATCGCGGTGTTGAGTGAGGTCGAGATCGGGCGCTCGATTGCCTGGCTGTGGGAGGAAGAGCGCCAGCGAGTCGAGGGCGCGGGCGCGTGCGGCGTCGGGGCGGTGCTGCTGGAGCACGCACGCGTTCGGACACCCGCGGCGATCGTGGTGAGCGGCGGGAACATCGACGCAGCCAAGTTTGAGCGCTTGTTGAACCGACAATAAAACGGCTCGCCGCGCCCATCGCGGCGTGTGCAAGGTGGGCGTCAGCGAGCTGTCTTTTTTTGTCGCGCCCTCGTTGGCGCGTTTCGCGTCGTGCTGTTTTCGCTCTGCTACGTGTTCCCGAAGCTCTCGTTTCGGGACGATACGTCGCCACCCTGCGGGCGGCGTTCGCCGCCGAGCGACGTGTTGCCGCCACGATTTCCCTGCGTGTTGGCGTTCACGCCTTCGGTCTCCTTATCGATCGCGACCTGGCGATCGGGGCTCACGCCTCCACGCGTATTCTGGAAGCCGCCCTCGAGCGAATTCTCTTCACCAGCGGTGTTGGTTTGTGCGTTCGTGCGTGAGCGTGAGTGGCCGCGGGCTTCACCGCCGCGCCGTCCAATCGCCGCCATGTGCTCGCGATTCCGGCTCACGGCAACGCCGCCCTTGCGGCCCGCGTCGCGTGCTTCGCCTGAATCGAATTCGTGCGCGGTGCCCTTGGCGTGGGCAGCGCGTCCACCTTTGCTTGCGATCTCGCGTTGCTTTTCACGATCCATCGAGGCGAATCCGCGGTTGCTTCGGCTGCGCGCCTGTCCCTGTCCGCTCTGTTGCGAACCGTTGCCCCGCGAGTTGTTGCCCGAGACGTCTCGCTGCGCGCCGCGGTCGCCAACTCCGCCCGTGATGCGATCGTCGTTGCCCGGTCTATTCGGCATCCTGCTCCTCCTAAAGAGTTGGCTCTTTCCGATCGGAAACGTTCGGCCCCCCGCGTGCGTTGGGATCCGACGTCGTGTGTTTCCCGGCCCCCCCGGGCCAAAGTGGAAACGAGTGCAAACTGCGCGCCGAAACGCGCATCGGCAGTGTTTTCGGAGTGTTACACCGTCCCACTCCATTGTTATCCCGCCGTCGTCTCCCCTCCCAGCAAACTCAGTACCTCGCCGGTGATGTAGCTCGAATCGGCGTTCGAGGCAAAGAAAACGTACGTGGGTGCGACCTCCTCTGGCTGGCCGGGCCGCTTCATTGGCACGTCATGGCCATGTTTGGCGGCTTTCGGCGCTGGTTTGTCGGCGACGTTTAGCGGGGTCCAGATCGGCCCGGGCGCCACGCAATTCACACGAATCCCTTTGTCGACAAGGTTCTGCGCGAGAGACTTTGTCAAGGCATGTATCGCGCCTTTCGTCGCCGAGTAGTCGAGAAGTTGGCCACTTCCCTCCAAACCGGTGATCGACCCGGTGTTGATGATTGCGCTGCCACGCTGCATTCGCTTCACCGCGGCCCGCGCCATATAGAAGTAACCGAAAATGTTCGTGCGGAACGTCCGCTCGAATTGTTCGTCAGTCACATCCTCGATCGACGCTTGATGCTTCTGGTATGCAGCGTTGTTGACCAGAATGTCGATCCATCCAAATGCGTCGACCGTTGCTTGTACCGCGTCGTCGCAGAATCTGGAATTTCGCACGTCGCCGGGAATCAGCAAGCACCTTCGCCCTTCGGCAACGACTGTGCTCTCCGTCACCTCGGCGTCGCTCTGCTCCTCGGGCAAGTACACGATGGCGACATCGGCGCCTTCGCGCGCGAACAGGACGGCGACGGCGCGTCCGATTCCTGAATCGCCACCGGTAATCAGGGCGACACGTCCATCCAACTTTCCCGATCCTTTATACTCGGGCGCCTCGAACTGCGGCTTGGGTGACATCTTCGATTCCAAGCCGGGGCGCCGCTGATGTTGTTCCTTGAATGGCGGCTTGGGTCGGCGAGACGTCGACCGTTTGGTTTTCGGCATACTCGGGGCGCGCCGCAAAAAGCAGTCCACGCGGCGACTATATTCCCCGCCATGTCGCTCAGCATTCGTCTTCTCGGAACATCAGCGTCACGTCCAACCGTCGAACGCAACGTCGCGTCGCTCGCAATTCATCGCGAGGGCGAGACGCTGATGTTCGACTGCGGCGAAGGCACGCAGCGGCAGATGATGCGCTGGGGAGTTTCGTTCGCGCTCGAGGACATCTTCTTCACGCACATGCACACCGACCATCTGCTCGGCGTGATCGGCTTGATGCGCACGATGTCGCTGCAAGGGCGGACGGAGCGTCTGCGGTTGTGGGGACCGCGCGGCGCGAACCGAGTCCTCAGGCGCGCCGAGGGGTTGGGGTTCGAGCGAACGAGCTTTCCGGTGGAGACCGCGGAGCTCGAGGCGGGACAGAGCGTGGCGCGGTCGGGCTACGCGATCAACGCATTCGCCGTCGATCACGGCGGCGCGGCCTCACTCGGCTACGCACTGGTCGAGGACGATCGGAAGGGTCGATTCAATCCGGATCTCGCGCGAGAGATCGGAATCCCCGAGGGTCCGCTCTGGGGACAGATCCACCGCGGCAAGCCGGTGACGCTCGATGACGGTCGAGTCATCGAACCGTCGGTTCTCGTTGGGCCGCAGCGCCCCGGGCGCACTGTCGTCATCACGGGCGACACGCGTCCGTGTGCAGCGACGATCGACGCGTCGCGCGGCGCCGACCTCTTGATCCACGAGTCGACGTTCGGGGACGAGGAGGCGCAGCGTGCGGTCGAGACGGGGCACTCGACCGCGCGCGAGGCGGCGCAGGTGGCGCGCGAGGCCGGTGTGCGTCGCTTGGTACTCACCCACTTTTCGGCGCGCTACTCGCGCGATGCGGGACAGCTCGAGCGAGAGGCGCGGAGCGTTTTTTCAGAAACGCTCATTGGACGCGACGGGACAGAAATAGAAGTTCCATTCCCTGACGCGACAGGATGAACCACAGAGGACACAGAGAGCACAGAGAACAGCGCTGTTCTCTGTGCTCTCTGTGTCCTCTGTGGTTCATTGTCCTCGTGCCCTCTGTGGTTCAGCCGTTGGACGCTGCGGCGGGGAGCAATGGGTCCGGTCGGGAGATGCGCATCGAGCGGCGATACAGGCGGGCGATGGCCTGGTCGTCGAGCGACTCGAGCACCTTCGCCTTCGACAGATGCGAGGTCACGCTGCGCGCTTCGGGGCCGTTGCTGAGAAACCAGTTGTAGCGGTCGAGGCGCGCGCTCGCGCCATCCGGATGGCGGAAGATCACCATCGCGTTGCTCGAGCCAGGCAGGTCGACGTCGACCAGCCAATTGATTCCATCGGGGGAACGCCAGGATTTCATGGCCGGAATCTAGCCGACCAGCTCCGGCGACAACGGCTGCCGGCCCGCGTACCCCGCGTCGACCTCGTGCCAGAACTGAACTTCAGGCTCGCCCAGGCGCCAACAGAGCAACACGTGTCGGCCGCCGGTCTCGCTCGGGAAATCGACCAAGCCGAGTCGAGGATCTTTGAGCTGGATGCCGAGGGCCTCGAGCTCGCGTTGGTACCCGTCGAGCTCACGCGCCAAGTTGAGCGCGCGTCGCTCGAGCTCTTCGCCGCGATCGTGCGGTTCGTCGGCACGGGCGGTCGAGGCGACGAGATCGAGCTCGAGGATCGTCTCGCGCCAGCGACGATGCTGCTGCACGACGTCCTCGACGATCTTCCGAACCAGTGGAAGCGTGCGGTTCGCCTGATCGACCGTGAAGAGCTGCATACTCGAAAGGTACAAGGTTGTGTCAGAAGGTTGATCGAGAAGAACCACGGGAGGTCAGCCGCCCCTTCCCTTTTCCTCGGCCGTTCGTTCCTCGAGGCGCCGGCGGCGTCGTTCGACGGCCGCGGCGTGACGGCGCACTTCGTCTTCGGTCTCGGGAATCAAGTCGGGGACTTCGATGGGACGACCGTTCCGATCAACCGCAACGAACGTCAAATAGCACGAGTTGGTGTGTCGCCGATTGCCCGTTGCCAAATCCTCCGCTTCGACGCGGACGCCGACTTCCATCGACGTTCGTCCCACGTAATTGACGCTCGACCGCATGACAACCAAGTCGCCGAGATGAATCGGCTCGCGAAAGTCGACGCGGTCGATCGAGGCTGTGACCACCGACGTCCGCGTGTGGCGAAGCGCGGAAATCGCGGCGCACTTGTCCATCATCGAAAGAACCACGCCGCCGAAGACGTGACCCAGGTTGTTCGCCATTCCCGGCATCATGAGCTCGGACGTTTCGTGTCGACTTTCGCTGACGGTCTTGGAGGGACGCATGGGAAGTGCCGGAGCGGGTGACGAGAGAGAGTGTTGCCGGCGCGTGCGTGAGCGCGACGCGCGTCCCCTCATCGTAGGAGGCGGCGTCGTTGAACGCACGCGTGAGCGCGCGACGGTCGGAGTCGGCCAACGCCGGGTGGTCCAGCCAATCGATACGTCGCAACGGGGCGCCGACGACCGCGAGCGGCCACTCACGTTTCGATGAATCGCTGATCGACAGACGCGCACTCTTGCCGCTCGTGTCGTATCGGGCGAGGACATGATAGCCGGCACCGTCCCACCGATCCTTGCCTTCGTCGTCAGGCGTTGCAACGCCGCGGCGGACATCGTGCCACCAACCGGGCGGCGGTGAGGAGTCGAGCTTGAGCGGCTCGAGCTCGACGAGATGTCCGGCTGCTCCCTCGCCCTCACCCGGAACACCGAAGCTCACGGCCGGCTGGCCGTCGACGTCGGAGAGGACGAAGCTCCGTGGATCAAAATGGAGATTGGCCAAAGCCGTCACCGCGCGACGGTCGTGCGCGTCGAGACCCGTACGGAAGCCGAGGATCGAATCACGCTCCGCTTCATACATATGGAGGCCGGCTACCTCGAGTCGTCGCGCCGCCGACGCACCGAAGAGGTCGGTCACCGTCGTCTGCTTCCCGGAGCGAAGGTCGAGCACGCCTCGGCGCGTCGAGTGCCATGAGGGATGACCGGGTAGGTCGATGTCGACATGGTGCTCAAAGGAGAGATAGGGTCCGAAGACATCGAGAATATCGACCTCAGCCGTCGCTGAGGTGGAAGGATCGGCGTCGCCCTCTTCGTTCGGCCCGAGCGGCTGTTCGTCGGGATGGGCTCGGGCATACGCATTCGCCACACGCGCGACCGACGTATCAATGAAGACGATGGAGCTGTCACCCGTCAGAAGATCACGCCGGTACACGCGTTGGCCGAGGAGCAGCGCATTCTCATAAGAGAAGTCATCATCGGCGGTGAAGAGTTCGTAGAACCGTCCGCCGTAGCGCGCGAGCAGCAGCGGCGCACCCCGCGTCTTCGCTTTTCCGCCGATTGTGCTGATCCAGAACGTCGAATCGGCGCTGCTCAGCAGAAACTCGCTGGCCGGAGGTGGCGATCCTTTGTCCGACGTGCGCTGCCAGCCGCAGCCCGTGAGGCAGACGGCAAACATCGCGGTGATGTGTCGGGCAAGGCGGGGCGGGAGGCGCAGCACCGTGGCAAATATACTGCACACTCGTTCTCACGCGTCTCCGGGCTTCGGCGACGCCGAGGCTAGATTACCGGAATCCACACTCGACCCATTTATGCGCCGTTTTTCGTTCGTGTTCGTGTTGGTCGCCGCATGCAGCACCGCCGCGGAGCACGCGGATCAAAAAGCCGCTCCAGCCGGTCAAGCGGCCGGCACTGTTCCAGCAGAACATCACGTTGCCGACACGACGTCGCCGACGATCGTCCGCGCGTTGTACGTGAATCGATGGGCGTCGCAAAGCCGACGACGAATGGCGAAGTTGGTCGCGGCCGCCGACTCGACCGAGATCAACGCGTTCGTCATCGACATGAAAGACGAATTCGGCCTGAATTACAAGACCGCGAATCCCGAGTTCGCCAAGAATGCCGGGCACGCGACCACGGCCAACGTCACGGCGCTGCTCGATACGCTCAAAGCCCACAAGATTCTGCCGATCGCCCGCATCGTGGTGTTCAAGGATTCAGTCACGGCGCGAGTGCATCCCGAATGGACGATACGTCGGCCCGACGGTTCGGTCTGGCGCGACAAGAAGGGGCTCGCGTGGGTGAATCCGTATCACCGAGAGCTGTGGGACTACAACATCGGCGTCGCTGAAGAGCTGGTGAAGATGGGTTTCGGTGAGGTCCAGTTCGATTACATCCGGTTCCCCGAGCCGTATGCGAGCTTACCAAAGCAGGTTTTCCCCGGCTCCGAGAACATGTCGAAGCCGGACGCGCTTGCGGCCTATCTCAAGGAAGCGAAGACGCGGCTCAACAAACTCGGCGTACGCTCGACCGCGGACATCTTTGGGTTGGTGACGACGGTAGGTGGTCCGCTCGAAGTCGGGCAACTCTGGGAAAAAATCTCGCCGAATGTGGATGTGGTGTTGCCGATGGTGTACCCATCGCACTATCCGCACGGCGAATTAGGAATTGCTTATCCCAACGCCGAGCCGTACAAGGTGATCGTGACTTCGATCTCGCGCGCCCGTGAGCGGGACAAGAAACTCGGCACCACCGAGGCGGAACACATTCGACCGTGGCTGCAAGCGTTCACGCTCGGGAAACCGGAGTACGGCGCGGAACAGCTCAAGGCCGAGAAGCAGGCGGTCTACGATTCGGGGTACGACGGTTGGGTGATGTGGAACCCCGGGTCGATCTATGACGTGTACATGCCGGGGCTCGAAAAGACTCTCGTCTCGAGAAAAAAGAGCAACTGAGAGAGTTGCGACACCTTTGATCACAGAGATCACAGAGGGCAAAGAGCGTTACGCCGCTTGCAACTGCCTTTGACCACAGAGAGCACAGAGAACACAGAGGGCCACACGCCGCCCGCTGTCCTCTGTGCTCTCTGCGTTCTCTGTGGTTGCAAATGGTTGACCTTTGGTCTCGCGGGCGAGGCTAGATGGCGACGTCGATTCCTCTCTAGCGGTACCTGAACGGATCTAGGCTCTTAGCGCATGCACTCCCTCGATGAGCCGATCGACTTCACTCTCGGTCGTGTAACAGCTGCACCCGACCCGGAGCAACCCGTCGGGGACCAAGCCGAGTCGCTCGACGATCGTCGCCGCGTAGAAATCGCCATTCGACACGAAGACGCCGCGTTTGGCGAGCGCGGTCGCAATGTCGTCCGTCTTCATGCCGCGTATGGTGAACGAGAGTGTGGGAGTGCGCGGCGTGCCGGGCTTCGGTCCGTGCAGGGTCAGTCCGTCGATCTCAGCGAGTGAATTCCAGAGCTTCTCCAGGAGCGCCAGGCCACGCGCGTGCAACGCGTCGAAGGTCGCCGCCAGCGATTCGCGCCGAGTGCGGTCGCGGTGGTCCGGCGATAGCGATGCGAGAAATTCCACAGCGGCCGCGGCTCCGACAATGCCTTCGTGGTTCTGCGTTCCCGTCTCGAGTCGCTCCGGCGAATCTTGCGGTGCCGGGTCGAGGCGAGGCGCGTCGAGTGATTCGATGAGCGCGCGCTTGCCCCACAGCACGCCGATGTGCGGACCGTAGAATTTGTACGCCGAACAGGCGAGGTAGTCGCAGCCGATCGCCTCTGCGTCGACGAGCACGTGCGGCGCGTAATGGACGGCATCGACGAAGGAGAGCGCGCCGACGGCGTGCGCGAGCTGCGTGGCTCGCGTAACATCGGTGATCGTGCCGAGTGCGTTCGACGCGGCGCCGATGGCGAGGAGTTTGGTGCGCGGCGTGATTGTCGCCTCGAGATCGCTCCAGTCGAGTCGACCGTCGTCGGTGCGCATCTTGACCATGCGCACGGTGACGCCGCGGTCTTTCTCCAACGCACGCCACGGCGCGACGTTGCCGTGATGATCGAGCTCGGTGACGACGACCTCATCGCCCTTGCCCCATTCGCGTCCGAGCGCGCGCGCGAGATGGAAGGTGAGCGTCGTCATGTTTTGGCCGAAAACGATTTCGTCGGGACGGCCATTCAGAAACTCCGCCAACGTTTCGCGGGCGCGGGCGATGAGACCGTCGGTCTCCTCGCTCGTTGGGTACCGCCAATGGGTGTTGGCGTTGTGGTTGAAGAGGTAGTCGTCCATCGCGTCGACGACGTAGCGCGGGACCTGTGTTCCGCCCGGGCCGTCGAAGTAGGCGACCGGATTGCCGTTGTATATTCGTTCGAGCGCCGGGAAGTGCGCGCGAATGCCTTCGACTGTGGTTACGTGAGATGCTCGGGGAGCCAGCGTCGACGTCATGCGATTTCCACTCCGGACCATTGTTCGACCAGCTTGACGATCTCGACGTGATCGGCGACCTCGCCCAGTTCGCCTCGGGCGATTCTGAATACGTCGGCCGTCAACTGCGTGACCGGCGCGGGAACGCGATTGTCTCGCGCCATGGCGGCGGCGATACCGATGTCCTTCTCGAGGAGTGCGAGCCGGAAGGTTCGCGGAAATGCTCGCGTGAGCACGCGCTCGGGAATGAGATTCATCGACGAGTTGGATCGGCCGCTCGACGCGTTGATGACCTCGAGCGCTTTCGTCGGGTCGACGCCTTCCTTGACGAGAGTGGCCAGGCCCTCGGCGGCGGACAGCAGGTGAATGGCGAGGAAGGCCTGGTTCACCGCTTTCACCGTGTCACCGGCGCCCACGTCTCCACAGTGAACGATCTTCTGGCCGAAAGTCTCGAGCACGGGACGGACGCGATCGAGTACGGCCGCATCTCCCCCGACCATGATCGTGAGCGCGCCCTTCTCGGCGCCGCTCACGCCGCCGCTCACCGGCGCGTCGAGAAAGCTCACGCCCGATTCGGCGAGTCGCTGGGCTATGCGCCGTGACGTGCCGGGATCGCCCGACGTGCAATCGACGAGCGTCGCGCCCCGTTTCATCCCCGCGAGGAGTCCGTCGGGTCCATCGAGGAGCGAGTAGACGTCGGGCGACGTCGAGAGGCAGGTGATGATGACGTCGGCGTCGCGTACGGCGTCGGCCGGTGTGGGTGCGTGGCGCGCGCCTGATTGTTTGGCGAATTCGGCCGCCCGCTCCGACGTGCGATTCCACACGGTGAGGGGCAGACGGGCGGCGGCGATCCGCGATGCCATTGGGCGACCGATCGCGCCCAGTCCGAGGAAGGCGATGTTCATGCGACGGAAACTATCATCGCACTATCTTTCGCGCATGATCACACGCGTTCGCGTAGAGGGAATGACCTGCCAGCATTGCGTACGCGCCGTCTTCACGGCGCTGACTGCTGTGGAAGGAATCACGCGCGCCGACGTGTCGATCGGCGCGGTCGAGGTCGAGCACGATGGTCGCGTGACGGTGGCGCAGCTGCGGGATGCAATCGCGGTCGCGGGGTATTCGGTGCGCGACGGCGAGACGAATCGACGCGCGCTCCCACTGATCTGAACCGCGACGCGTGATCGCGCGAAATTTTTCGCGCGATAAGGGTTGTCCCGGCGACTGCCTTCTACGTAAGTTGACGCCGCCAACCCAGGTGCGGACGGGAGGACACCATGACGCCACCGCAGCGGAAATCCGAGGACCGCCTGGTCGCGGCGTTGCTTGCCCCCGACATCATCGCGCTGCTCGAAGAGTCGCCGGCTGACATCGCCGCCGAAACGGAAGAGATGCATCCGGCGGACCTCGCCGACGTCGCCGAGCTGCTCGATCGCGACAAGCTGCAGGCGTTCTTGTCGGCCCTTGGTCCGGAGCGCGCCGCGGACGTCCTCGAGTATCTCGACGAGGAGCTGAGAACCGAATTCCTCGAGGCGATCACGCCGCGCCAGGCGGCGGAGCTCGTCTCGCAGATGACGCCGGACGATCGCGCCGACACGCTCGAGGAGATCTCCGAGGAACATGCCGAGGAGATTCTCTCGGAGATTCCAACCGAGGCGCGGCAAGAAACCGAAAAGCTCCTCGCCTACGAGCCGGACACCGCCGGCGGCTTGATGACCACCGAGTTCGTCTCGGTGTCGGCGGAGATGACGATCGAGGCGGCTCTGGAGAACGTGCGCGCCGTCGCGCGGTCGGGGCGACGCGAGGCCATGCACGTGATCTACACGACCGATACGCAGGGTCGCGTGGTCGGCGTGATGTCGCTGCGCGAGCTGCTCGCGGCGCCGTCGGGCGCGAAGATCAGCGACGTCGCCTGGACCGAGGTCGTGAGCGTTGCGCCGAGTGCCGACCGCGAAGAAGTGGCGCGCGTGATCGCGAACTACGACTTGGTCGCCGTGCCCGTGGTGAGCGAGTCGGGCCACGTGATGGGCGTGGTCACGGTCGACGACGTGATCGACGCGATCCAGGAAGAGCAGACCGAAGACGTGCAGAAGTTCGGCGGTATGGAAGCCCTCGACGAACCGTACATGCAGATCGGCCTGCTCGCGATGATCAAGAAGCGGGCGGGCTGGTTGAGCATTCTGTTAATCAGCGAGATGCTCACGACAACGGCGATGCAGCACTTCACCGACGAATTGAGTCGCGTGGCGCTGCTCGGTTTGTTCATTCCGCTCGTCATGAGCTCGGGAGGAAACTCCGGCTCGCAAGCGACGTCGCTGATCACACGGGCGATGGCGTTGCGCGAGGTCGACCTGGGTGACTGGTGGCGCGTGATCCGGCGCGAGCTGCCGTCGGGATTGTTGCTCGGATCGATCCTCGGTGTCATCGGCATCATGCGAATCTCGGCCTGGCAGTGGATGTTCGAGCACCACATCTGGCTCGGCTACGACTACAACTCGAAGACCGCGACCGGCGTGGTGATGCCGCACACCTGGGAGCCGCTCGCGCTGACTGTCGGGCTTTCGCTTGTGGGGATCGTTACGTTCGGATCGCTCGCCGGTTCGATGCTCCCGTTCGTGCTGCGCCGGTTCGGCTTCGATCCGGCGTCGGCGTCGGCGCCGTTCGTGGCGACGCTCGTGGACGTTACGGGCTTGAGTATCTATTTCCTTGTCGCGCTGATCGTGTTGCACGGGACGCTGTTGTAGTCGGAAACGGCGGACCGCCGCCTTCCGCCTGGACTCTGGACTCCCCGTCCCTCTTGCTGTATCGTGATGTTGTGCCGCCTCCTTCCCGCGGCGCGATTGGCGTTCCGCGCAGCTGCAGATGGTCACCCCATGCCCTCATGGAGGTCCAGATGGTCAAGCGTGTCGCGATGCTCTTCGGTGTTGTCTTCATCATCGTCGGCGTACTCGGTTTCACCGTACCGGGTGGAATGGCAATGGGCGACGCCGCCAACGCACCGAAGCTCCTCGGACTGTTTCCGGTCAACCTGCTTCACAACCTCGTACACATTCTCTTCGGCGTATGGGGTCTGGCCGCCGCGCGGTCATTCAGCGGCTCCGTGGCCTACTGCAAGCTTGGTGGAATGATCTACCTCGCGCTCGCGGTCATCGGCATTGTCGCGCCGACGACCTTCGGACTCATACCCATTGGCGGTAATGACGTCTTCCTGCACACCGTGCTCGGAGTGCTGCTCGTCTGGGCAGGCTTCATGGCGAAGGAAGAGGCTGGCACCGCAGCCCTCCCCGCTTGATGTCGCGAGCGACCTGAGAACGGGGCGGCCTTCGGCCGCCCCGTTCTTGCATTGAGCAACTCATATGTCACCATCGGATCGACCGAAACCGGGCCCGCGCCCGCAGACACCAAGACCGGCCCCATCGACGCTCGCGAAAGCGGTCGGCGGATTGCCACTGCCGCCGCGCATTGCCAAGCCGCCGGATCCGCGAGTCTTCAAACCGCTTGGCCCGTCGCCCGCGAAGCCGTCGACCGCCAGGCCACGCGCGGCGCACCCATCGAAGCCAAGCGCCGATCACGTGCGTGGAAGCGTGGCCGGTCGACTCGGGACGTTCAACCCGAAGCGGCCGATCGTCTCACGGGCGCAAGATGAGCCGCGGCAGCGCGGCTATTAGCTTTCGCGTCAGATCAGAGAGGGCGTGATGGAACGACTCAATTTGACGATCGAAGGAATGTCGTGCACGCACTGCGTTCGCGCGGTCCGCGGCCGACTGGAGCGAACGCCCGGGGTGAGAGTTGGCGACGTGCAGATCGGATCAGCTGTGCTCGAGTACGATCCGACTGCCACGAACGTCGACGACATCGAGGAAGCGATCGCAGACGAAGGTTACACGGCCTTTGTCGCAGAGTAGGCTAGTGCGAGTAGCCGTCGTCAGCGTTGGTCTTTCGTTGGCATGCGCGATCGTCGGATCGGACGTTGGCGCGCAGCAACAGAAGAAAGGCGTCCTCGAATTCACGCAGCAAGGGCTTCTCATCGTCAATTTCGTCCCGGGTCCGGGCGCGGATCGGCGACTCGGCCATCGTGCGGCAGACGGCGTGCGCTCGCGCGTCGGGAAGCTGGTCAATGGTCGCGAGGTCGACGTGATCGACGGCGGAACGGTCCGGAACGCGCTCGAGCGCGCCGGAATGTCGGCCGATACGACTTTCCCCGGCAGCGCCGCCCACGCGCTCGGGATCTTCTTTCGCGCCGATGAATACGTGTCGGCGACGGTCTCGAACACCTCGTCCGGCTTCCGTTTATCCGGAGACCTCGTACTTGTCCGAGACCAGCACCTTCACCAACCGCTTGCCGAGGTGACCGCGGCGAAGCTCGACTCGGCCGAACAACTGTTTGCCAAGGAGATTGCCGCCGCGCGCACACAACTGGTGCCGGAGCGACGGTGCGAGAACTCGCTGCGAGAGGGACACGGTGCGGCTGCCATTGCCAACGCACGAGCGGGCGTCGCCGCATTCCCGCCGTCGACGATCGCGAGAACATGTCTCGTCTGGGCCTTGAGGCAGACGAGCGGCGCTGAGATCCCGGGCGAGTTACTCAACGTATCACGCGCGATATTGGCCGTAGACTCGACGAACCCCCACGCGCTTGAAGGCGCCGCGATCGCCCTCGATTCACTGCGGCGCCGGAATGAAGCCGCCGACATGTGGCTCCGGCTCCTGAACACAGACACGGCAAACGTCGATCTCGCACTGCGCATCTCATTTGCCTTGTTCGATGGTGGCAACTCGAAGCGCGCCGAGCCACTCATCGTGGGTCTGGTCGACGCGCATCCTGAAGACCTCCGGCTGATCGAACAGAAGTGGCGCATCACGTACGAGAACAAGAATTGGGCGCGAGCGATCGAAGCCGGTGAAGCGATGCTCGCGAGCGACTCGTCAGCGCGCGCAGATTCCGCGTTCTACCTCCGACTCGGCACGGCATACCACGAGGCCAAGCGGCCGTTCAAGGCGATCGAGACGCTGGCTCGTGGTGTCTCTTTGTTCGCGGGCGATTCAAAGCTGTACGCGCTCTATGCCCAATTCGTCAGAGCGGAAGCTGACACGGTGATCCCGCGGGGCCTCGCGTTGTTTCCGCAGAGCTCATCGTTGCTGGCGCTCAATGCAAAAGAGTTGCGTGCCCGAGGAAAGCTTGCCGAGTCGCTCGATGCAAGCAAACGCGCGGTGGCGATGGATTCGACAATGGCGCAGGGGCAACTCATGGTCGCCCAGCTCGAGATGGAGCTCGGGCGACCGGACACGGCGCTCGTCACACTTCGTCGTGCAGTCGCAAGCGGAGAGGACTCGTCGCTCGTAGCGCAATTCGCGCTCTCGAAGGGCAACGGGCTCTATCGCGCGGCGAACGGCACAAAGACGTCAGCCGATTTCACGCTCGCGCTCCGCTTCATTGCGTTTGCCGACACCATTCGATCGACAGAGCAGTCGCGCTTCCTTGCTGGAGCCGCCGCGCTCGGCGCCGTTCAATCCGCGCTCACCGAAGCCACAAAGGTAAAGGACAAAACCGAGAGTTGTCGGCTCGTGCACTTCAGCACCGAGATGATGCCGGTTGCGCGAACCGGCCTTCAGGCGGGCGAACAAACCTTCGCGGAAGCGGCCAAGCAGTCGATCGAGTATCTCGACCAACTCGATCCGTACATTCGCCAGGGATTGAGCGCGTACTGCGGCGAGAATCCGCCCGGCAGTGCTACACCTTCGCCTTCGCTCTGACGACGCGAGCCTGTGTCTGAGCGAGAGTGACGCTCCCGAAATCATCGTTGATCAAACTGACGATCCCGGTCTCGAGCCAGGAATGCTCGCCGCGCAATACTTGCTGGGCGATGCGATACATCTCGGCGTCGTAGCTCCCATAGAAGTTCTCGAATAGCCGATTGATGCGCTGAACGGCCGCGCGGCAGAACGGATCGGCGAGCGCCTCGGCCTCGGCCTGTCCGCGTTTCTTGAGCATGTTGGCGCGAACACACGCGGCGGTCATGGCGAACAGCTCGGCGCCGATGTCGACGGCGCGAAATAGCACGAGTTGGCGGCGCTCGAGCTTCGGCCCGAAGCGGACCATGGCGTGGAAGATCGCCCGGCCAAGTTTTCGGGCGTGTCGCTCGGCAAAGCGCATGTGACCGGCCAGCTTACCGAATTCGGCGAACGATCCCGGTACCTGTCCTTTCCCGATCCAGCGCGCCGGATACCAGGTCGGATAGAAGCGCATGACGCGTCCGAGCGCCGCGGTTCTTTCTGATTTGCTCGATCCCTTATCGACCAGCGCGAACGCCGTCTTGAAATGATGGTCGACTGCCTCGCGTGCGATGAAGAGCCGCATGATCTCCGACGAGCCCTCGAAGATCAGATTGATTCGCGAATCGCGCATCGCGCGTTCGATCGGGATCGGTCGCTCGCCCCGCGCGCGAAGGGAGTCGGCGGTTTCGTAGCCGCGCCCGCCGCGAATTTGGAGGGCGTCGTCGACGATGTGCCAACCGTGTTCCGTGTTGTACATCTTGGCGATCGCCGCCTCAAGACGAATGTCGTAGTGGCCATGCTCGGCGAGACCGACGGTGAGTCCGGCAATCGATTCCATGGCGAAGGTGTTCGCCGCCATCATTCCGATTTTTTCGGCGACGGCTTCATGTTTGCCGATTGGCGCGCCCCATTGCACGCGCTCTTGCGCCCACGTGCGCGACGCTTGCAGCAGCGCTTTGGCGCCGCCCGCGGCGCTCGCCGGAAGCGTGAGACGTCCGGTGTTGAGCGTGATCAGCGCCAGCTTGAGGCCTTTGCCTTCGCCCCAAATGATGTTCTCGCGCGGGACCCGGACGTTGGTGAATCGGATGACGCCGTTCTCGATCGCTTTCAGCCCCATGAATCGGCAACGATGCACCACTTCGACGCCGGGCCAATCCGCCTCGACGATGAATGCCGTGATCTGCTTCCGCTGCGTTCCGTTCACGACCGCGTCGGGCGTGCGTGCCATGACGACAAAAAGCTCGGCGCGGGTTCCGTTGGTGCACCACAACTTCTCGCCGTTCAGTACGAAATACTTTCCGTCGTCACTTGGCGCGGCACTGGCGTGCATGTTGGCCGGGTCGGAGCCGGCGTCGACTTCGGTGAGCGCAAACGCGCTGATCGCGCCCTTGGCGAGGCGCGGAAAGTATTTGGCTTTCTGCTGGTCGTTGCCGAAAAGTTTGAGCGGCTGCGGAAGTCCAATCGATTGATGCGCGGACAACAGGGCGGTGAGTGATCCGTCCTTGGACGTCACCATCGCCATCGCCTTCACATAGCTCGTGTACGAGAGCCCGAGACCCCCGTATTCCGTCGGAATCTTGATTCCGAAGGCGCCCATGTCGCGCAACTCTTGGACGTATTCCTCGGGAATCTCGCCCGTGCGGTCGATCATATCCGAATCGACGCGCCGCAAGAACTCCCCGAGCTTGTCGAGGAACGGTTGGGCGCGGCGAGTCTCTTCGGGATCCTCAGCGGGATGCGGATGAATCAGGTCGAGACGAAATCGGCCGAGAAAAAGCTCGCGAACGAAGCTTGGTCCCGACCATTCGCTTTCGCGGGCCGCTTCCGCGACGTCGCGGGCCTCTTTCTCGGATGCAAGAGCGCCATCGCGCTGTGACATGGGTTACTCACTGAAAACCGTGTTCGGACCCAAACTGTGGAACGGCGATGCCGCCCGAATTGTGTCCTACCCCAACCCCTTGAATAATGCATCCTCCGCGCCCAAACGGAGCCATAGAACGCGCCGGGTTCGTCGACCGGCTGACGGACTGGCTCCTGACGCACTGCCCGTTTTCGGCCCTCACGCTGCTGACCCTTCTCGTTGTCGGCCTAAGCCTGACGGTGCCCCGACCGGCGCTGATTCTCGCGCCGATGATCGGCGCTGACATCGTGCTGAACGTGATTCGACGGATGCGGAAGGTCAGGAAGACGGACGTGTCGCCGGCGATGGGTCCTCGCGCTGTTGCCTGACGACGACCACGGCCCCCACCAGCGCGATCGCCGCGAACGCGAACCACTGAATCGCGTAGTTCAAGTGTGGACCTTCGTCGAGTGGCGGGACGGTCAGTCGCGCTAGACGATCAGGCGCGATGACCGAGTCGCCGAGGGCGACCAGATAGACCGGAGCGACGGGATACGGCAGCGCCTTGGCGATCGCCGAATACGATAGTCGCGCGATAACGCGTGGCCGGCTCGCATAACTGGACCCGACCGTGGACGGCAGCTCTTCCACGTAGCCGGTGAACGTCGAGCTCGTGTCGCGCCATTTGCTTTCGTCGACGGTCGCGCCGTCCGGCGAATACACCCAGCCGCGATTCACGATCACCGCCGTGTCGCGACCAGGAATTCGAACGGGTGTGAGAAAATTCACTCCGGGCGATCCGCGATATGACCGGGCGGCGAAAATCAGCTCGTGCTCATAGTCGGGCATACCTGTCACGCGCGCTCGGCGAAAGCGAGCGAACGCGGAATCGTGCGGCAGCGCCGACACGTCGACAGCGGCAGAGTCGAGGCGCGACATGATCAGCGCGTTCCGCGCCTTCCGCTCGGTTCGCCTATGAAGTTGCCAGAAGCCGAGTCGAACGCACACGGCCGCGGCGATGATGGCGACGCCCAAGAAAACGCGCGTTCGATTGTTGATCAACGGACGTCGACGTCGAATGTGCCGGTAAGCACGCGCGTGTTCGGCTTCACCTGCACCCAGACGCGATAACGACCGGGTTTAGGAAATTCGTATGGGAACGTCAGCTGACCGGACATCGACATGACCGGCATCTGGCCCGTCGCGAGCGCGCCTGCACGAAGACGACCGCGGGACGTTGTATCGCCGCGGTCGCGGATCGCGAACACTTGCTGCGCCACCGTCGCCACGGTGCCCATCGGGTGGAGATGGATGAACACCGATCCGTCGTCTCGAACAACGACGGCGTGAGCAGCCATGCCGAGGTACGGTTGCAGCTGCGCCACCGCGCCATTCGCATCGTGGACGACGAAACGGAGATCGGTCACCTGCCGCGCGGACGGTGACGGGCTCCCGCCACTCCACGCCAGGGTGAATCCGTCGCCCAACGGCGTCTCGGAATGTTCCGTGAGCCGCGGTACAGACGCGGTGGTGGTCCACGCGTCATCGCTATCGGACGGCGTCACGGTTCCGGATGCGGCAGGCAGGTCGAGCGTGTTGGTCGCGCTCAAACTGAGTCCGTTCTCGAGTGCAATGTCGCCGAACAAACGATAGCGTCCGGCCGGCAATCCAGGCACTTCGCCGGTGAACACGAGTGAATCGGATTCTGTGGGATGCAGATGAGCAAACGCATCCATCGCCGGGAGACGCACGAGAAAAAGATGCATCATCTTTCCGTGATCCGGCGCGACCGGCGCATAGATCGCGTGAAAGGCTGCCGTGTCGTGGACGACGAGTCGAAGCGTGCGATGCATCGCGTCGACCGTGATAGTGGGATCAGCTGCCGGCGAGCCGTACAACCGCTGCCGATAGCCGGCGTCTTCAGTCCTCCACCACTTCGCGCCGCCGAAAAGAGCGAGACCCAACACTGGGGCCGCGATCGCTGTCACGATGTTGGCATGTCGGCGCTTGGCGGAATCGAAGGACTCGCCCGGAGGAACGAGGCTCTCTCCCACGGCGGCGCGAACGATCGTCAGCAGTCCCGCGACTAACAGCGCGCCCAATACAACCAGAATTCCGCTGAGCGAGCGGGATAACGGCAGCCGTCCGGTGGCGAACGACGCCACCGGAACAATGGCCGTGCCCGAGCCACGCACTCCCGATACGGTGACGTACACGCTGTACGAACCATACGCCATGAGCCACAGCTGTCCCGCGTACACGCGGTCCTGTCCAGCTACACGGCGCATCACGTCACCAGCCGGGGCGCCCGCGACGCCAGTTCGCCAGAACACTGGCCGAATCAGCACGCGCTGCGCGTCGCCGGCGTCGACGCGCACAACAACCTCGGCGAGGCCAGGTACGACTTCCGGCGGACGCACGATCACGCGGACCGGATACGCCCCCGCGTTTCCGTCAAACACAACGTTCGGGCTGCCGATGTGCGCCGACGCAACGATCGCGACGGCGATGCTGAGCGCGATTGCCGCCAGACGGTTCATCGCCGGACGCGCGTCATCCAACGACCTCGCATGAGTCCGAGCGCGCTCGTGACCGTCGCGATTCCCATTGCGATCACGAGATGTACGGCGAGTGGCCATGATCCCGGTTCGGGCGGGTCGAATCGGCGCGTGAGTGCTTCGTAGGTTGGACTCATCCAATACACGAAGTTGTTTGCATTGAACAAGTGGCCCTGCGCCAACGGACTCCGGACGAGAAACGTCGCGAACGGCCATTGCGCCGCGAGAAAACTGGCGACGAATACGACACCGAGGATCGGCGCCAACGCGAATACGCTCAGTTTTCCGTCGAATCGGTGGAGAACGACATCGAAGAAGAACGCGGGCACGATCACCAAGAGCGGGAACGACAGCGTCACCATGTGGGTGAGGTGCTGATAGATGGGGCCGAGCTTCGGCGTCGCCGGAAAGAGCTCGATGAACCACATCAGGACCAGCATCAACCCAGTGAAGCACGCCGCGGCGCTCGTCGCGGCCCATCGCAGCTTGATGGCACGTCCCATCGCGCCGAGGGCGAGCGGAAACGAAGCGGCGGTCACCTCGTAGAAGATGGCGCTGTGCATCATGCGCCGCTCGCTGTATTCAGTCAGAAACAGCGCGAAGTTCATGATCAAGAATCCGCCCGTGAGCGCGAGCACCCACGCAAGGCGGCGGCGCGTTGTTTCGTCGGCCCGGTTCTGCTGAGCGAGCGTGAGCAGCAACGCCCCAACGACGATGGCGAAGATGCCGATCGCCAACACGGCGTGCGGAGGGCTGATGATGCGCACGTCGAGCCCGTAGGCGTTGTGCCACCAGTTGTCGAATGGGGCCGACGTGAGCATGGCGCCGCATCCCCAGATCGACAACCACGCCCCGAGCGGCGCGCGGAATCCCCAAAAGTGCACCGATTCCTCGCGCTCGGCGGCGGTGCCGGCAAAGGTCGTCTTGAGCGCGACGTAGCCCGAGCTGATACCAGCGATCAATCCGCCCGCTTGGATGAGCAGATGCGCCGGCGTCCAGAACGTGTCGCGGCCGATCGACATGTGCCACGAGATGTCCCAATACACGCCGACCATGACGCACGCGGCAGCGAACACCAGCGTGTAGGCGTGCCACAGCCGCGAGGTTGCGGGCGCTTGCGCGATGACATCGGTGCGATAGTCGGGGATCGAGCTGACGAGGGTCGCCATGGTCACTCAGTTCGACGCGATCAGCATACTCCGGATAAGATTAACGCGCGCCCGCGACTTACAACACGAATCGGAGGACATCGAATGGAGTTCGATCTCGCGCAAGGACGGCTCGTGCTGGAGCGGACACCCGAGACGCTTCGAGCGCTGCTGAGTGGGCTGCCCGACGAGTGGACGCGGGCCAATAAGGGCCCGAACACCTGGAGTCCACACGAAAACATTGCCCATCTGATCAACGGCGAACGCACCGACTGGATTCCGCGCGCGCGACTCATTCTCGCCGGCGACCCGAAGGCGACATTCGTTCCGTTCGACCGCGAGGGGTTCTTCGTCGAGGGACGGGCGCGTGCGCTATCCGACCTGCTCGACCTGTTCGCGTCGCTTCGTGCCGAGAATCTTGCCGCGCTGGACGCGATGCAAATCGGTCCGCGCGAGTTGGAACTGACGGCGCGGCATCCAGGGCTCGGACAGGTCACGCTGCGTCAACTACTGGCGAGTTGGGTCGTGCACGATCTCGGACATATAGTGCAGGTGAGTCGGACGTTGGCGCGCCAACTTCGTGATGAAGTAGGACCGTGGACCGAGTACCTCGGAGTGCTCGGTGCTGCGTAACGACTCTCAACCACAGAGGTCGCGGAGGTCACAGAGAACGACCTTGGGCGGACTGTGGGCGAACCCACGTGGGTTCCTCCCTGAGCTCATTGTTTTCTTCGCCGCGTAGTCCTCTGCGTTCTCTGTGACCTCTGTGGTTCAATTTTGCCCAACACGCGAAGCTCGACAGGATGCTAGAAGAGTGTCATCTGCTCGCCGAGTTTCTCCGGCTCGACGGGAGACTGTCCGAGGAGCCGCTGGAGCTCGCGCGCTGATTCGGGCGAATGGCCGGCGAAGTGATTGTTCACGTAGCCGAACACTTCGCGGCCTTGCTCGGCGTACGGCCACAGCACCCCGACCCAAGCCTCGATCTCGGCCGTTCGATCGACCTGAATTCGCGAGTAGTCGACAATGCCTTGGTCGGGGCCCATCCAGCGGACGTAGAGAAAATCGGCGGTGGGTCGCGCGGCCAGCGCGAGCATCTGCTTGCGCTGAATCCAGCGACCGTCGCTCAACGTGAGCGCGACGTCGTGCTCGGCGAGCAGCGCGAGGACGCCGTCGTGAATCCAGCCGCGCTGGCGGAACTCGATCGCGAAGCGAATGTCCCGCGGGAGCTTGGGCAGGAACTGGGCGACGGCCGGGAGTTCCAGCGGTCCGAAGTCGGGACCGAGTTGAATCAGGATCGGTCCGAGCTTGTGGCCGAGCTCACGGGCGCAATCGAAGAACTCTAATGCGAGGTCGTCGGCGTCCCGTAGCCGACGCTCGTGTGTGATTTCCTGGGGTAGCTTGAGGGCGAAGACGAAGTCGTCGGGCGTTTTCCGCGCCCAGCCGCGAACGGTCTTTGCCGCGGGGATGCCATAAAAGGTCGAGTCGACCTCGACGGTGTCGAAGGCACGCGCGTACACCGGCAGGAAATCAGCCGGCCTCGTCCCTGCCGGATAGAAGGGGCCCACCCACGCGTCGTAATTCCAACCTTGTGTTCCGATATGAATTCTTCCGGCCATGATTGAATGGGCACGCGAGCCCGACGTACGTCAAGGTTTCGTACGGTCGCGCACGGTCTCGTTCTTGCGCCCATTGTCGATGGAAGACCTCGGGGAGCAACAATGACCGATACGGACAGGCGCGACCGCGACTCTATCGACGGCCGAATCGAACGCGCGAAGGACGCAGCGCTTGGAGCGCACGACGACCACCCCAGCCTTGGCGACGAACTCGGCGAGGCTACCGGCGGCATCTCGGGCGTGTTGGTTGGTGCGGGAATCGGCTCG
Source organism: Gemmatimonadaceae bacterium (assembly GCA_036002925.1). Lineage (GTDB taxonomy): Bacteria > Gemmatimonadota > Gemmatimonadetes > Gemmatimonadales > Gemmatimonadaceae > JAQBQB01. The sequence continues at coordinate 24,539 of DASYSU010000056.1, forward strand.
GCGGCGGGACCGATCGGCACGTTGATCGGAGGAATCGCGGGCGCGCTCGGAGGGTGGTGGGCGGGCCGTGCGGTGGCCGAGGCGGCGAGCGCGCTGACGCACGAAGACGAAGCGCATTTCCGAGGGCACTTCGATTCGCTAACGGGACGGCCAGCCGATCGCGCGTACGACGATGTTCGACCCGCCTACTATCTCGGACAGATCGCGAGTCACAACCCGAACTTCGTCGAGCGCCAGTTTACCGAAGTCGAGCCGGAGCTCGAGCGCGGCTGGTCGTCGTATGGCGACAAGTACGGATCGTGGACGACGGTTCGTAACTACGCCGCCGAGGGATTTTCGCGCGGTCGGTCGAAGCTCGACGACGCGGCTCGGCGTGCGCGCGCGCAGCAGGAAGGGCGGACCGAGCGAGAGCTGGAGGATCGTCGACCGTAAGATCGATCAGTCGTCGATCGGTCCGATCGCGCGTTTCGCTTGGACGAAGTGCACTTCCTCGCCGAGAGTCACGCCTCCCATCGCAAGGTGCGCGGCGAACGGGACATCGAACGGAGACGGGCGCGACGGTCGTCGTGCCCGCGCCGCGGCTTCGGCCTGCGCGTAGCGCAGCTTGTTCGCGCGAACGGTTTCAAGGGCCTCGAGGAAGTAGTCGATCGCGGGCCGTGGAGAGCGGCCGCCCGCTCGGTCGAACGCGTACAACAACTTGCCATCCTCGACGACCCGCCTGAGATCCGCGCCCGACAGTTCTTCGGTCGCAGCCGCAAGTTGGTCGACGTCCACCGGGCCGATCGCATCGGGAAGCTGAGCGCACCGGTCGCGAAGGATCGCGGCACGTGCCTCGGTGTCCGGCAACTGCGTTTCGAGCCATAGCTCGATTCGCCCCGACCGAACCAATGCCGGCGGCAATCCCGCGACGTCCATCGCCGTGAGTACGAGGCACACGCCGCCCGCGCTCTCGCTCTCCAATCCGTCGAGCATCGTGAGCAGGTAGCGATACAGCCCTGGATCTTGGCCCTCGAAAATCACGTCACTGTCATCGATGAATACCACCGCCGGCGCGTTGCGCATCGCCGCCTCGAACACGTGATGCAGCTGCTGGTAGAACATCGGCGTGCCGGCAATCACGGTGCCGTCAATGAGAAAGAATTTGCCGCGCAGTCGATGGGCGAGCGCGCGTCCGATCGTCGTCTTCCCGGTGCCCGGCGGGCCAGCGAGTAAGACACCACGCTTCGGCTTGAGCGAGAGCTCCGCGGCCAGCTCGCTGCGCTCGAGCGGAAGGATCACGTTGGCTTCGAGCGCGCGCAGTACGTTGTCGAGGCCCTTCAGGTCCTCGAGCGCGACGGTCTGCACCTCGCGTAGATCGACATTGCTGACGAGCTGCGCCGACTTCAAGTAGTCGATGAACACGTCGGTGGCGTCGGGCGCGGACGCCGATTCGAGCAGCGGTCGTACCGACTCGCTTGCACGTCGTAATTGGTCCGCGCTCATTCGACGGGCGTATCGATGAATCTTCGCGAAGTCGAGCGTTTGGATTTGCTCGGGCGACAGATACGATCCACAGATCGTCCGATAATCGGAGGCGGTGAAATCGGTGATGAAGACGCGGTCGCCCAGCCGCACAAGCGCATCGGTCATGTGGTGGGACGTCGCGACGACGAGCGTTCGCCCCATCGCCGCCGCGCGGCCCGTGAGTGCGGCCAACGCCACGTTGATGAATCCACCTCGCGGATAGCTGTGGCAACCCTGGACGACCTGCGTCACAAGATGCAGATCATCGACGAACACGACGTCGTTGCTGTCCAGCGCTTCGCCGACAAGCGAGTACACCGCGTCCTCGATCGCGAGCGGATCGCGCTCCGATACGGCGCGCTGGATCTCCGCCGCGCCGAGCAACGCTCCGCCGCGTTGTTCGTGAGCGGCGCGCAGGAGCGTGCTCTTACCGCTGCCTGGACCGGCAATGAGCACTACGAGGCGTCCAGGCGAGATCGCCTGCAGTAGTCGGTCGAACGCACGCTGTTGAACGTCTGCGAGCGTGATCGGGGATTCAGGAGACGAGGGCATGATATGCATTTTAACGTTATGAGATTGCTAGCGATACGTCTCGAAGAAACCGGCTCCCTCGCCATTGATCGGCCTGCCTGAGAGCCGGCCGCTGATTCGCATCACGCCTTTCATTTGAACGAAGAACGGTTTCGCGAGCCCGCGTCCGGAAAGTGCGTTACCACGCTCGGCGCCCGGTCCGCGGGTGTCGGTCGCGGTCGCGTCTTCGATCTGGACATCGACGCGCAACGTGTCGTCGCCGCGCACATCGACCATGGTCGCGCGCGATGGGACGTGAATCGTCTGGGCGCCGACGCGAGTCATGCGAGTATCCTCATACTGGATCTCGCGCGGCCGAAATAGCGCGCGGAATCCGAGCGAGTCGACCACGTAGACGAACAGCGGTTGCGAGGCGACGGTGCTGTCGGCGGGTTGCACGCGGCCATAGAGCAGCGTGTACGAGCCGGCGCGCGCGGCGCCCCACTCCCAGGTCACGCCGCGCCAGACGCCCCAATTGTGATCGTGGTACGCTTGCGCGGCGCGATAGTCCTCGCAGCGACCGTCGATGCAAATGGCGCCGGTGGCGTCGGCGCGAAGGCCGGGCACCACGTAGCCGGAGATCGTCTCGCCGCTCGACAGCGCGGCGCCCGGGAAGTACGCACCTGGCGCCGGCGTCACGACCAAGCTCACGTCGATCACGCTCGATCCCCTTTCCTCCCGACCTCGCGCACGGATCGCGTAGCGTCCGTCGGGCCGAACGGACACGCTCGAGTTTCCAATCGAGACGTCGGCACGCGACGTCGAGAATCGAACATCGCGCGGTAGAACGCCGGCGACGAATCTCCGCGACGCACCGCCCTGTTCGTGCGTCGTGATCAATACCTGTCCGCCCCATTGGCCGTCGGGAATTTTTCCGCCGACGATGAGCGAGATGAAGGCCCACCGCGATCGGTCGGCGGAAAGCACGTTGAAGTAGTGCCACTCCGCCCACGTTGGATCGTGGCGCGCCTCGCCCGCCGGCAGATGAAAATGATCGATCGCGTGGCGCAGCTCGTCGGGCCGCGGATCGCGCCAGACGCGATCGAGGCTGTCGTCCTGCCAGTCGCCCGCGGCCAGCGGAGCGCGCGCACCCACCGCCAGCGTGCGCGACGGAAGCTCTCCATTCGCCAGGACGGGCATCTCGCGGCCATCGGCGGTGCGCGCGTACAAGAGCTTTCCGTCGATCTGCGGCGCGACAGCCGAGATCTCAGTCGACAAACGCGGCGCGGCCAACAATTGTTGGTAGATGAACCGTGCGTGATCGATCGAGAAGAACAGGCCGCCGAGGCCACCGGTTTTCATCACTTCGACGTCGATTCCTTCGGGGAGCACCGTGACTTCTCCGCCGCCGACAAGCCGCTCGTCGCGCGCCTGCGCAAGCAACGCCTCGCCGATCGATAAGAGAACAATCATGACGGCCACGCCGAGGCTGTAACCAAAGAGCAGGAAGACCGACCGCCACGGTTTGAGCACGAGATTGCGGATCGCGAGGAGCTCGATCATCGCGCGTCCTGACGACGGTCGTCGACGATGACGCCGTCGCGCATGTGCACGATGCGCCGCGCCGCGCGTGCGAGGTCCTCGTCGTGCGTGACGACGACGATCGTCGTTCCATCGCGATTCACTTGTGCGATGAGCTCGATCATCTCCCCGCCGGTCTTCGCGTCGAGCTCGCCCGTCGGCTCGTCGGCGACGAGGAGTCGCGGCTTGTTGGCCAAGGCGCGCGCGATCGCGACGCGTTGTTGCTCGCCACCAGACAATTGCGCCGGTCGATGATCGGTCCGGTCGGCGAGACCGACGTACGCCAATAGCTCGCGCGCGCGGCGCATTCGCTCAACTCGCGGCGTCTTCGCCTCGGCCATCGGAAGCTCGACGTTCTCGATCGCCGTGAGCGCGGGCATGAGATAGAATCGCTGAAATACGAAGCCGACGTGCCGAAGTCGAAACCGCGTGACTTCGGTGTCGCTCATCTGATCGATGCGAGCGCCGTCGATCGTCACCGTTCCGGCCGTGGGTTGATCGATGCCGCCGATGAGATTGAGCAGCGTCGACTTGCCGCACCCCGACGGTCCGACGATCGCCAGATACTCGCCACGCTCGACGTGCAGCGACACGCCGCGCACGGCGCGCACAAGCTCCTCGCCCATGTGATATTCGCGGCGCAGGTCGTGCGCGATCAGCAAGGTATCGCTCAACCGACTGCTTCCTCGCGCAGCGTGATCGCGATCGGCAACGATGCTCCGCGCCACGACGGATAGATTCCGGCGAGAATTCCGGCGACGGTGAGCAAACCCAGCGCGCCCCATGCATCGCGCGGCTCGAACAAGAAAAAGTCGATCGCGGCCGGGAGTCCCGGGAACGCGGCGAGAATCGAATTGAGATAGCGCGCCGTGGCGAGCCCAAGACCCGAGCCAGCGATCGCGCCGATGAACATGATGACCACGCCCTCGATCACGATCTGCAACACTACCCGGCTCCGCGCCACGCCGATCGCGCGCATGACGACGATCTCACCCAGGCGTTCGTTCACCGAGACCGTGACGAGTGTCGTCACGAGCAGGAATCCAACGCCGAGGCTCACCGCGCCGAGGATGAACGCGAGCTGTCGAAAGTAGCTCAGTCGTTCGTCGACCTGTCGCATCGCGGTCTCGGTCGACACGGCGGTCACGGTTGGCAGCGCGGCCTGAATGTGTTTGAGCGCAGCATCGACATCAGCACCGTCGCGGGCCCGAATCATGAACAGCGATGCGCGATCGCGCGCTCCGGTCCCGCGCATTTGCTGAAGCGTCGCAATCGGTACCGCCACGGCGCGCTGCTCCGCGGCCATGTACAGGAAATGCGCGCGGCCCACGAGAATGAGCGTTCGGCGTCCCGTGAACGATCGCAACTGCGGGTCGTAGCCCGACGCCGCCGACAGCGTATCACCGATCTTTGCGCCGCTCGCTCGAAGGAAGTCGTCGCTCGCCACGAGCTCGTTAGGCGCAGTCGGTGTGTGGCCTTCTGTAATCTCGTAGTCGCCCTGCACCGCTGGATCGACTCCGAGAGCCGTGGCCGTAATCGTACGCGATCCGATGCTGATGTGTAGCTGGCCGCCGAGGACCGGGCTGATTGCTGTGATGTCGGGGATCGTGTGGAGCACCCGGATCACGTTGCTCGCATCGGGAATCGTCGCATCGGTATCGAAGGGCAATGTTCCTTTGGGCGCGAGGCGCAATTGGAATCCCCGCGACAAGAGCAGGTTTCGCAGCGAGACACGCATGCCGGTCGAGAGCATGACCATGTCGAGCAGCATCGCCGCTGACACCGCAACGCCAAGCATTGCCAGTAGCGTCCGACTCCGGTGTCGTGACAGCGTAGCCCAGGCGAGATGGAGGAGCATCAGGACGGTGGAACGGTGGAACGGTGGAACGGACGCTCCTGAACGGTGGAACGGTGGAACGGACGCTCGCTGGCGCTCGCTTGAACGGTGGAACGTGACAGCAGTTTCGTTGCACCGTTCCACCGTTCCACCGCCGAGTTCCACCGTTTCACCGTTCCACCGACGTCATGCGCCGTCCGGTGAGCAGCTCGAGCGGCGGGACACGCACGAGACGTTGCGACGCCAGCAAACCCGCGACGAGACCAAGCACCAGCGACAGCGCCACGGCGAGCAAGACAATGCTCGGCGTGACGAGTGCGAAGGCCAACGGGGTACGATAGACGCCGCGGTAGTGCCAGTTGATCAGTTGCGCCGAGACCCAGCCGAGCGCCACGCCGACAGCACTCCCAACCACGGCGACGAGCGCTGCCTCGACCATCACCGAGCGCACGATCGAGCGCGCGGAAATTCCCATCAGCCGCAATGCCGCGACGTCACGCCGACGCTCGTCGACCTTGAGGAGCATGATGCAGAGCAAAAAGATTGCGCTGGCGACGATCGTGATGACGCCGATCGCGCGGTGAAACCGGCTCACCACGAGGAACGTGCGCGAGGTCTCGACCGCAATGTCGCGCGAGCGAAATGCTTGAAACCCGAAGGCCGCTTCGTTGATGTGTCGGATGGCGCTGTCGGTCGCCGCAACGCCGCGCGTCGCCACGGCAAACCGATCGACGCGATCGCCGTAGTCGACGAGCGACTGCAATTCGTCGAGGTGCATGACGACCCGATATTCCGCGCGAGCGACCTCCGACGGATCGGCGCGGCGTCGAACGATCGCGGCCACGATGACTGAATCGCCGGCGGCGCCAGGCGTCGGCGCAATGACGAGCCGCTGGCCGATCGTGATGTGCGCGTCCGCCGCCAAGCGCTCATCGATCGCGATGCCTCGCGGCGCGTGATGCGGGGCCGTCGAGTCGATCGATTGTGTGAAGGCTGCGAGAAGCAGCGCGACGAGCATCCCGAAAGCTAAACCGCGCGCTTCGCCGCGTTACGAGATCGCCTCGCGTGTTTGCTCGAGCGAATACGACGGCTCCTTGAACGTGGCGAGCCCGCGTTTGATCAGATACGCCGCGAGCGGCAATTCGACGAGGCCCGTGACGAGCGCGCCAACCCACATATGTCCCGCGACGGCTCGACCGATGAGCGTTGCCACGAGCAGCGTCGCCGCTACCAGCGCGACAACGCCGGCACCGAAGGCGACGCCGAGCCACATCGCGCCCTTGCCGGCAACGTGCACGCTCTCGGTGATCTCGAGTTTGGCGAGTCGCACCTCGTCGGTCACGAGGCGCTTGGAATCGTCAGTGAGTCTGTGAATGAGATCGGGAATGCCCGCGTCGGGGTCCACCGGGAATCGGGTCACCGCCATCGCGTCCTCCGTGCTGGTATGATGCGCGCACGCTCGAAGGCGCAAAGAACGTTCCGGTGGCGCAGCAGTAGCGACGAAGTCAGCCGATGATGCGACCGGAATCCGCCTGGGCGCGCGTCGGGATCGGCGCGCCGTGCGGGTCGATGGACGGTTCGCCGATCGCCGCCGCCATCCGGTCGATCAACTCGTCCGACGCCGCGTGCTCGAGTCGCTCGGCCTCGTCGTGCACGCGATCCCACGTGTAGCCAAGCGCGCTCGTGAGGTACGCTTCGATGACGCGGTGGCGACGAATGGTTCGGAGCGCGGCACGGCGCCCGGACTTGGTCAGACGCGCGCCGCGATACCGCTCGTGCGCAATCAAGCCGTGCTCAGCCAAGCGTCGGATCATGCCGCTCACCGAAGCGGGCGCGATGTCGAGCGCGGCCGCGATCTCGTTGGTGCCGGCGACTCCGCCGGCCGCCTCGAGCTCGAAGATCACCTTGAGATAATCCTCGACGGGACCCGTGATCGCCGCGGCCGGCCGTAGCGACGTCATGAGGTAGGCCCGATCGGTGTCGAGCGACGTTCGCCGCGAACGAGCAACACAGGAACGCGCGAGATGTGACGCACTTCGTTCGCCACGCTCCCGTAGATCATGTCTTTGATGAATCGGTGACCGTGTGTCGACATCGCGATGAGGTCACAGCCTTCGCGCGCCGCCGCGGCGGCGATCTCCTTCGACGGATCGCCGCCAGCGAGCACCGCCTCCGCCTGCAATCCGTTGGCGGTGAACGACGCGGCGATGCGCTCGAGATACTCTCGGTCCAAACGCATTTCCTCGGACTCGCGAAGATTGAGCTGCATGACGTTGCGCGCGGCCCATCCGTCGGCCACGTGCATCAACACGAGCGATGCGCCGCAGAACTTCGCCAGTTTGTTGACGTGCTCGACGATGGCATTGTCGTACGACGAATGCTCGAGTGCCACCAGGATGCGTTTGTACATCACGCCATCCACGTCCCGAAAGTTTGCACGAGAAGCCAGGCGTTGAGCGCGGCGATGACCAGCGCTGTCGTCCACGCGATGACCTTGAGCCAACCGGGATTGACGAACGATCCCATCTTCGCTCGGTCGGAGGTGAAAAGCACCAGCGGAACGACGGCGAATGAGAGCTGCAAGCTGAGTATGACTTGGCTGAGGATCAGCAACTTCGCGGTGCCGCTTTCGCCGTAGAAGATGGCGACCAGGGCCGCCGGCACAATGGCGATCAGTCGCGTGATCAGGCGGCGCAACCACGGACGCAGGCGGATGTTGAGGAACCCCTCCATGACGATCTGGCCGGCGAGGGTCCCAGTGAGGGTCGAATTCTGTCCCGACGCCAGCAATGCAACGGCGAACGCCCCGCTCGCCCCCGCGCCAAGCAACGGCGTGAGCAGCTTGAACGCGTCCTGGATCTCGGCGACTTCGGCGTGGCCGCTCGTATGGAACGTCGCCGACGCAACGATGAGGATCGAGGCGTTGACGAAGAACGCGAAGCTGAGCGCGATCGTCGAATCGAGGAACGCGAAGCGGACGGCTTCCCGTTTTCCGGCGGT
>DASYSU010000057.1:0-9506 GCA_036002925.1 Gemmatimonadaceae bacterium
TGAAGCAGGGCGACCTTCTCTCGATCGACCCCGCCGAGGACGCGGATCCCGAGGCCTGGCCCGGGAAATGGATGCCGCCCGACCATCTCCTCCGGCAGGCCAAGCTCGCGACCGACGTTGCGCACCTCGTCCTTGAACAGCTCGCGCAGCGGTTCGATGAGTTTGAACTTCATGTCGGGCTTGAGGCCGCCGACGTTGTGATGCGTCTTGATCGTGACCGACGGTCCACCACGCGGCGAATACGATTCGATCACGTCGGGGTAGAGCGTTCCCTGAACAAGAAACTCGGCGTCCTTCCCCGCGCCGCTCGTCGCCTCCTCAAAGACGTCGATGAATGTGTGGCCGATGGCAGTCCGTTTCTGCTCGGGCTCTTCGATCCCGGCAAGGGCGTCGAGAAATCGCTTTGACGCGTCGACGGTGACGAGCGTGATCCCGAGGTTCGCGCGGAACGTTCGCTCGACCTGTTCGCGCTCGTGCAAGCGAAGCAAGCCAGTGTCGACGAACACGCAGGTGAGCTGATCGCCAATCGCGCGGTGCACGAGCGCCGCGGCAACCGAGGAGTCGACCCCGCCCGACAGACCACAGATGACTCGCGAGGAGCCGACGAGCCGTCGAATCTTGTCCACTTCACTGTCGACGAACGCCCCGGGCGTCCAGCTTGGCTGTGCGTGACAGATCCCGAATAAAAAGTTTGAGATCAACTCGCTGCCGCGCGGCGTGTGCGCAACCTCCGGATGGAACTGGACGCAGTGGACCGGTTTCTCGCGATGTCGCATGCCGGCGATCGGCACGCTTTGGCTGGACGCGGTGACGACGAATCCCGGAGGCGGGACGTCGACGTGGTCGCCGTGACTCATCCACACGGTCATCGACTCGTGGCGCTCGAACCCCTCGAACAACCCGCAGGGCTCCTCGACCACCAGCTCGGCGCGTCCATATTCGCGTCGCCCGGCACCGATGACGTCTCCGCCCGCAACGTGGGCGACGAGCTGCATGCCATAGCAGATCGCGAGGACCGGTGCGACGTCGAGGAGATCTGCGTCGGCCAACGGAGCGCCGTCGTCGTAGACCGAGTTCGGACCGCCGCTGAGGATGATGCCGGTGGGCGCCCACTCGCGAATCCACTCGACCGAGCGCGTCGGGGGATGGATCTCCGAATAGACGCGCGCCTCGCGCACGCGTCGAGCGATCAGTTGAGTGAACTGGGAGCCGTAATCAATAATGAGTATACGCGAAGGCAAAGTAATAGTTGTCAGTAGTCAGTGATGAGTTCTGAGCTTACAGAAAATAGTTCTGAGTTCTGAGTTAACAGTTCTGAGTGCTGAGTTGATAGTTTTGAGTTTACTACTCAATACTTCCATTCCGGCCCAGACAACGACAGGAACTGGACTTCGCGGCTGTCCAGCTCGAGCAACGCGGCCGAGGGCGTGCCGTAGAGCCAGCCGCACGCCTCGCCGGGATTCACGATCAGCGTATCGCCGCGCGTCTTCATTTCCTGTTGGTGCGTCGACCCGTGAATCACGATCTCGTGCGACGCGACCGAGCGCTTGTTGACGTCACCGATGTCGTGCACGAGTAATATGCGACGCCCCCCGATCTCGAAGCTGTGCGGCGACTCGAACAGCTCAGCGCCGAACGCCGATTGCGCGCGCGTCACCAGACCTTGCGGGTCGCCGTCGTTGCGGCCGAACACGCCCGCGAGCGACACGTGCGCCTCCTCGAACGCGCGAAGCGCGAACGGCGAACAGTAGTCTCCGGCGTGAAGCACCATGCCGACGCCGGCCTCCTGCATCTGGCGAACGAGCTCGGCGATGGCCGGCAGGCGATCATGCGTATCCGCGATCAGGCCCACGAGCATCAGGCATCTCCCGTGTCGATCCACTCCGGCTGCGCGATCTCGAGGCGGGCGAGATCGGCGTATTCCTCGCGCGCCGTGATCACGGCGTATCGGTCGCCGTCGACCATCACTTCGGTCGGACGCAGACGGCTGTTGTAGTTCGACGCCATCGCGTATCCATACGCGCCGACGTCGGAGACCAGGAGGAGGTCGCCGGGCTTCACCTCCTCCAGCTCGCGGTCCAGCGCAAGGAAATCGCCGCTCTCGCAGACCGGCCCGACGACGTCGACTTTGCTCCGACCACCACGCTGCCGAACGGCCGCCACGTTGTGAAACGCGCCGTAGTGCGACGGACGCAGGAGCTCGGTCATGCCGGCGTCGGCAACCACGTAGTCCTTCCCTCCGCTTCTCTTTCGATACAGAACCTGTGAGATCAACGCCCCAGCGTTTCCTACGATAAAGCGCCCGGGCTCCATGATAAGTTGAAGACCGGTTTCCGCGACTGTCGGCAGCACGAGCGACGCGAAACGGCGAAGATCGGGTGGCTCCTCCGTGTCGTAGCGGACGCCCAGCCCTCCGCCGATATCGAGATACTCGAGCGTGTCGATCCCACGCCGTGCGAGCTCCGCAACGATCGACGCCAGTCGCTCGACGCCTTCGCGGTACGGATCGATGCGCGACAGTTGCGAGCCGAGGTGCATGTCGAGCCCAATGAGCTTGACGTTCTTGAGCTTGACCGCGACCTCGGCGACATGGACGACGTCGTCGTAGGGAATTCCGAACTTGTGACCGCGACCGCCCGTCTTGATGTAGTCGTGCGGCGTGTCGAGGGTGATCTCGGGATTCACGCGCAGCGCGACGCTGGCGACCATGCGTCGTTCGCCGGCGAGACGATCGATCAGCCGAACCTCGCCCTCGCTCTCCGCGTTGAGCAACAGGATGTTCGCGTCGAGCGCTTCGGCGATCTCGCGTTCTGTCTTCCCCACGCCGCCAAAAATGATGTCCGACGGCGCGAAGCCCACGCTCAGTGCGCGATGGAGCTCGCCGCCCGAAACGACATCGACCCCGGCGCCGAGTCCACGCACGAGGTCGAGGATCGCCCGACTCGAGTTGGCCTTGAGCGTATAGTGAATTCGATGCGGCACCGACACGAGCATGCGCTCCAATCGCTCGTACCGATCGCGAATCGTCGCCGCGCTGTAGACGTAGACCGGCGTCCCAACGTCGCGTGCGATCTGCTCGAGCGACACGCCTTCACAATGCATTACCCCGTCGATGCGGGAGAAGCCGGTGGTCAGTACGCTTTGGCCCATACGGCCTCGACGATCGATCCGCCGGTCTGCCCGCACTTCAGGCATTCCGACGGTGTTTCGGCCGACAGAAACTCCTCGTCCGGAAGGACGCGGATCGTAGCCTTGGTTTCGTCCTTGATCTGTGTCTCGCAGTCGGCACTGCCACACCAGCCTGCGTAGACGAAACCGCCCTTTCCATCCATGAGCTCACGGAAGTCGTCATAGCTGATGCGATGGCGAATGCTGTTCTGCTCGCGACGCTCGCGCGCGGCAATCAACATGTCCTCTTGAAGTCGCATCAGCAGCTCGGCAACGTCTTCACCGACCGTGTCGAGCGACACCGGACGCTTCTCACGATTGTCGCGGCGCACGAGAACGCCCTGATTCTTCTCCAGGTCCCGCGGTCCAAGTTCCATGCGCAGCGGCACGCCGCGCAATTCCCATTCGTAATACTTCGCGCCCGGCTTGATGCCTTCGCGCGCGTCAACGTGCACGCGCAAGCGTCCCGGATCGCGGCGTTCCCACTCGGTGAGCGTCGCGGTCACGCGCTCGGCCGCCTCGAGCATGCGACTCCGCTCTTCATCGGTCTTGTAGATCGGCACGATCACGAGCTCGATTGGCGCGAGCAGCGGCGGAACTCGAAGGCCGGTGTCGTCGCCATGGGTCATGACCAAACCGCCGACCAGACGAGTGGAGACCCCCCAGCTCGTGTTCCACGCGAACTCTTGCCCGCCGTGCTCCGCCTGGAACTTGAGGTCGAATACCTTCGCGAAATTCTGGCCGAGCATGTGCGACGTGCCCGCCTGGAGTGCCTTGTTGTCTTGCATCATCGCCTCGCACGCGTACGTGCGAACGGCACCGGCGAAACGCTCGGCGTCGGTCTTCTGTCCCGTGATGACTGGCATCGCCATCCAGCCTTCCATGAAGTCGCGATAGACGCCGAGCATGCGGCGCGCCTCCTCCTCGGCTTCGTCGTGCGTGGCGTGCGCGGTGTGTCCCTCTTGCCACAGGAACTCGAGCGTGCGCAGGAAGAGTCGCGTCCGCATCTCCCAGCGGACGACGTTCGCCCACTGATTCATGAGCAACGGCAAATCGCGATAGCTCTGCACCCACTTGGCGAACATCGAATAGATGATCGTCTCCGACGTCGGACGAATGACGAGCGGCTCGTCCAGCTTCTTGCCACCGCCATGCGTGACGACCGCAACCTCGGGAGCGAAGCCCTCGACGTGCGCCGCTTCCTTATGAAGGAAGCTTTCCGGAATGAGCAGCGGGAAATATGCGTTCTGGTGACCGGTCGCCTTGAACATGTCGTCGAGCGCGCGCTGCATTCGCTCCCAGATGCCATATCCGTTGGGGCGAATGACCATGCAGCCGCGAACCGGCGAATAGTCGGCCAGCTCGGCGCGCAGAACGACTTCGTTGTACCAGGCGCTGAAGTCAGCGTCTCGGGTTGTGAGCTTCTTGTCGTCAGCCATTGTTCAATTGCTGTGTTTATTCATCTCTGATTCTACAATCCAATGCCCGTAAGAACCTGATCCCACTCTGGCGGCGGGTCAGGGTTCCACGTGTGACGTACTGCGCCGCCGTCCTTCGCGGTGTCGTGTAATGTCAGGACCCAGCCTGCGCCTGCCGACTTGGCGGCCTTGACCTGCTTCATGAGCGGCTGCGTGCGCAATGCGTACTCGACGCTCACACCGTGATGCCGAAGCGCCGTCGCGGCGCGGCGGACATCCGACTGACCCTCTGCGCCTTCGGCGGCCACCCAGACCTGCGGTCCTTCGAGGCGGGGCGAGAACAACCCGCGATCGCGCAGCAGTTCGGCGAGGACGACATCGCCCATACCGAAGCCCAGGGCTGGAAGATCTACACCGCCGAGCGATTGGAGCAGCGTGTCGTAGCGGCCGCCGCCGCAAATCGCGCGCAACTCACCCTTCGCGTCGAAGAGCTCGAACACGATTCCAGTGTAATATGCCAGGCCGCGCACGATTTTGAGATCGATCGTGACCCAGTCGAGGACTCCAAGCCCCTCGAGGTACGCAAAGTATCGCCGGAGCTCGCCGACCAGCGCGCTCACCTCGGTCGACGCCGAGAACCTGCGCTCGATGTCATCGAGCGTCACTTCGCCCATCACGCTGAGCAGCGCATCAATGTGCTCTGGAGTCAGCGCAAGTTCACCAAGCTTGGCCTTCGAGACGTCTCGCGGTTGGCGATCCAGTTTGTCGATGACGCCGAACACGGCCGGGACATTGTTTTCGGACACGCCTAGCGTCGCCAGTATTGCGCGAAGCAACCGGCGATCGGAGACGCGAGCTCGAACGTCGGCAGACGACAGACCGCACCCGCGCATGACCTCGATCGCGACGGCGAGAAGCTCGGCGTCGGCGGTTACGTCCGCTTCGCCGACGAGATCGACATTCAGCTGAAAGTGCTCTCGAAGACGGCCGCGCTGCTGCCGCTCGTAACGAAAGAGCTGTGGAATGGAGAACCAGCGGACTGGTTTTCGAAGCGCGTTCGCCTTTGCCGACGCCATCCTCGCCAGTGTCGGCGTCATTTCGGGACGCAGCGAAACCTCCCGTCCGCCCTTGTCGACGAAGTTGTACAACTGGCCGACGATCTCGTCGCCACTCTTCTTGGTGTACAGCTCGAGTGGCTCGAGTGGCGGACCGTCGTACTCGACGAACGCGAAACGGCGAGCAACGTCACGCCACACGCCCATGATGTGGGCGCGTTCGGCGAACTGCTCGGGAAAGAAATCGCGGAATCCTGGGAGGGCGGCCTGAGCCATCCAGCAAAGCTACCCACGTAACGGCGACACCTGCAACCGCGACATCGCGTCTCCCACAGTGTGAAATGAGCCCGTCACGAGCACGGTCGCGCCACTCGCGCGCGCGGTGTCGAGCGCGGCGTCGAAATCCTCGACGGTGTCGACGTCGACGCCAAGCGATCGAGTGAACTCGGTGACTTCGGTGAGATCCCACGCTCGGCTCGCTGGCGCCGTCGGCGCCATCGTCAGCACGAACCGCGTCACGACGCGACTGAGGACTCGAATCATCTCGCGCCAATCCTTGTCGCGAAGCACGCAGAGAAGTGCCGTGATCGGACGCGGCGGTGATACGGCGGCGATGGTTTGTGCCACCACCGCCGCACCCGCCGGATTGTGCGCAACGTCGAAGATGAATTGGCCGACGTGCTGAAACCGCCCGGGGATATGAACGCGCTCGAGATGCTGCGCCGCCTCGGCCAGACCGACGGCGTACGTCGGGCCGGCCGCGTCGAGCATGACGAGCGCGAACGCCAGGTTTGCCGCCTGATGATCGCCGACGAGGGGCGTGTGTAACGTCATGCGTTCGCCCTTCCACTCGATGTCGCACGTGGTTCCGGCATCCTCGACGACAGTGCGCGATACGCGGATCTCGCGCGACACCACGCGAACGCTCGAGGCACCGCGCGCTGCGGCGTGCGTTGCCAGGAACTCCTGAATGACTGGCTCACACTCGCCGACAACTGCCGGTCGTCCCAGCTTGAAGATGCCCGCCTTCTCCGCGGCGATTTCCTCGAGAGTGGAGCCGAGGTACTCGGTGTGGTCGTAGCCGATCGACGTCACACCGGCGACGAGCGGCGTGATCACATTGGTCGAATCGAGCCGGCCGCCGAGTCCCGCCTCGATGATTGCGACGTCGGCGCCGGCGCGGGCGAAATAGTCGAACGCCATGGCCGTCGTCGCCTCGAAAAAGCTGGCGCCGATCTCCTCGACGAGCGGCGTGTATCGCATGACGAAGTCGATCACGTCGTCGGCGGGAATTGGTTGCCCGGCGACGATCATGCGCTCACGAAAATCGACGAGGTGTGGCGACGTATAGGTCGCGACTCGCTGTCCTTTCGCCGCGAGCAGCGTCGACATCGTTGCAACGCTGCTGCCCTTCCCGTTCGTGCCGGCGATATGGAAGGTGGGATAGGCGCGCTGCGGATTTCCCAAATGCTCGAGCAGCGCAACCGTGCGCTCGAGGCCGAACTTGAAGCCGCCGGTCGTACGCGCAAAGAGATAATCGAGCGCGTCCTGATAGCTGGCGAGTGAGAAGCCCGTCGTCATCGCTCGCCTTCGACCGAGGCGAACCTCAGGGCGACGTCCATCCCGTCGCGGCCGGCCGCCCTGACATATGCCGTAACAGCTGGCTCACGGTTCGCTTGAGGTTGCGACGATGGACGACACTGTCGAGCATGCCGTGGTCGAGCAGGAACTCCGAGGTCTGGAACCCTTCCGGCAGATCCTGCCCGAGCGTCTGTTTGATGACGCGTGGCCCAGCAAAACCGATCACCGCGCCTGGCTCGGCGAGAATCGCGTCGCCGAGCATCGCGTAGCTGGCGCTCACACCGCCGGTCGTCGGGTTGGTCAGGATCGAGATGTACGGAATGCGGCGCTCGGCGAGCATGGCGAGGACGGCGGCGACTTTGGCCATTTGCATGAGCGACAGCACGCCTTCCTGCATGCGCGCGCCGCCCGACGCCGAGATCACAATGAGCGGATACTTTCGCTCGAGCGATCGTTGGCCGAGGCGGGCAATCTTTTCGCCGACCACCGAGCCCATCGATCCGCCCATAAAGGCGAAGTCCATGACCCCAATGTTGATCGGCAGCGAGTCGAGCGTGCCGGTACACGCTAGGAGAGCGTCGGTCTCACCGGCATTGGTGACAGCCTTCTTGAGGCGCTGCGGATAGTCGGGAAAGCCGAGCGGGTCCGTGGACCGGAGGTCGACCTCGACCTCTTCCATCGAACCTTCGTCGAGCATGATGTTGCAATAGTCGCTGGCGCGAATGCGACGGTGATAGTCGCAGTTGGGGCAAACGTTCATATTCCGCTCGAATTTCTCGCGGATATCCGTATGCCCGCAGGCCTCACACTTCTCCCAGACGTCCGCGGGGATCTCGAGCCGCTCGCGGCGGGGCTGCCGAGGCTTTTTCTCCCGCTTATTCCACCAGGCCATTGCCAGAATTTGGGTACGGGCGGGGCCTGAGGCTAGGGCTTGTGCTCTGGATCACACCTTCAACGAGCCGGTCATGCCGCCGCGACCCTCGCTCGAGATGCGCGCCAGAATGCCTACCGACAGCCAGCACGCGAGCATGAAGGACCCGCCGTAACTGAAGAACGGCAGCGGGATTCCGGTAATCGGCATCTTGTTCACTGTCATGCCGACGTTCTCGAGTACGTGCGTGAACCAGCACGCAAGCAGTCCGAACGCCACGAGGCTGGAATAGGAATCGTTCGCCCGTTCGGAAATCCGGATCACGCGGAGGAAGAGAAACAGGAACAGGGCGAGCGCAATCGTGACGCCGAAGAATCCAAGCTCCTCGCCGACGACAGCGAAGATGAAGTCGGTGTACTGCTCGGGGAGGAACGCGAGACGCTTTTGCGGGCCGTGCAAATAACCGCGTCCGAACCATCCGCCGGACCCGATTGCGACTTGCGACTGGATGACGTGATAGCCGCTGCCGCGCGGATCGACCGACGGATCGAGGAACACCTTGAGTCGATTCTGGCGATACGGCTTCAGGTGCTCCCAAAGCAGGGGCCCGACAATTCCCATCATCACGTTCGCGGCGACGACGAACAATCCTTCGCCGAGGAACGGCTTGTACCAGAGCACGAGCGCGAGCAGCAGTAGGAACCACGCGCCCCAGATGCGCGGGTCGAATCCGAGCACGAGGCTCACCACCGGGCTCGCTAAGAGCAGGAGGAGCTGCCATGCGACGCCGGCCCAGAACAACATGGCGAAAAAGATTCCGACGAAAACGATCGACGTCCCGAGATCGCCTTGCGCCATGATGAGTAGTAAGGGCACACCGACCACGACGATCGGTTTCCACAGCTCGATCATCGATTTGGGCGCTACGCGATTTTGCGCTAGCACCCTCGCGAGCATCAGGACAACGGTGAGTTTGGCGAATTCGGCCGGCTGACCCAGGCGATGACCACCGATCGTGAGCCAGCCTGTCGTGCTCGTGGCCGTTCCCGCGCCCGAGCCGAGCCCGGCGAGCAGCGCCGCCAGTAAGAGAACTGTGAAGACGTAACCCGGAACCGTCAGCCACTCGATCAAGCGAACGGACGCTCGGCTCACCGCCCACGCGGCGACGATGCCGACGACGATCCACTCGGCCTGCGATTTATACGCGCCCGTCGCAAGCGTCCTGACGTCGGTTTGGCCCGCCGAGTACACGATGGCGAGGCCGTACAGCGACAGCAGCACAGCGGCGGTGACTAGCGACAGATCGACGTTGATCCGGCGGCTCGTCGCCATCAGCCTGTATTCTGGATGGTGTTCGCCACCTGCACGTGCAGATAGTGCCCGATGATCTTCGTCGCCAACCCGGCCGACGTC
>DASYSU010000058.1:0-10875 GCA_036002925.1 Gemmatimonadaceae bacterium
CTTCTCAGCATGGGCGGTGAGGTTGAAGGAAGGGAGTCCAGGTGCGGTCCGTTTCGCACGATCAATTATTCCACAGACAGCGACGCTGCGCCAGCCAAACGCCGGCGCTGGGGCACTCGACACGACTCGCGGCTCACACGATACTTCGTGCTCCGTCGCGTGCGCCCCGGTCACCTTCCGCTCCCAAGCGATGACCGTTTCCTACGAGAACAGCAAGATCATCTTCGACGGCATCAAGGCCGCCGGGATCAGATCCCTCTCGGCGTTGCCGGAAACGTGGCTCGGTCTCCTCCTTCAGCGTGCCGAGGACGACCCAGAGATCCAACTCGTCCAGGTCGCAAAAGAAGAGGAAGCAATCGGCATCGCCGCCGGCGCCTACTTCGCCGGGACGCCGCATGCGCTCCTCATGCAGAATCACGGATTCTTCGGCGCCATCAATGGCATCGTCTCCCTCGCCGAGCTCTATCACATTCCACTTTGTATGTTGATCGCACTGCGCGGCCATTGGGGTGAGCCGTATCCATGGCACACGCGCGGCGGGATCGTCACCGAGGGCGTGCTCCGCGCGCTCGGGATTCCGTTTGAATATGCGCGGGACCCGGGCAAGGTCGCGAAGCAGATACGCGAAGCGTGGACCTTCTCGCAGAGCTCCCTCTCTCCCGTCGCGCTTCTGCTCACGCGCGACTTGATGGAGGACTGATGGAACGCGCCGGTTGCATCGAGATGATGTACCCAGAGCTCGAGGACAAGCTCGTGGTCACGATCATGGGCGCGTGCGCGCAGGAGCTCTACAACCTCGGGCACCGCGAGAATTTCTTTTATCTGCAACACGCGATGGGTCTCGCCTCGTCCATCGGGCTCGGGCTCGCGATGCATCTGCCGCGCGAACGCGTGATCGTGCTCGACGGCGACGGATCCGCGCTCATGAATCTTGGCACATTCGTGACGCTCGCCCGCTACCGGCCAAAGAATCTCATTCACGTCGTCTTCGACAACGGAAGTCTTCTCTCGACCGGCGGCTTCGATTCGCAGACCGCGACGGGCCTGACGGATCTCGCGGCAATTGCGCGCGGCGCGGGAATCGAGGCGATTGCGTCAGTATCGACGACGACCGAGTTCGGCGAGGCGTTCGTAGACGCGCTCGGGCGCGACGACCTGAGTGTGATCGTCGCCAAAGTCGCAGCCGTCGGTCCGGAGCACTACGGCATGGATCTGCAGTTGCCCGAGAACGCGTTTCGCTTCAAGCGCTGGATCCTCGAGCGACAGCGTTCCGCCGAGCGATCATCATAACCGACGAAGCCGGCGCGTTCCGAAGTCCCGTGTCGCGTTTCACCGAGATTTCTCGTAACCACTAATGGAAGGGCAAATCAAACGCGAGCTCCGCACGTCCATTGGGACACTCGACTGGGTCTCCTCTGGACTTTCCGCTACGTACGCGTATGCTGGAGACGCGCAACTTGAGCAAAACTCAGGTCCACTGCTGAGGAGGCATCTATGGTACTGCACCTCAAGGCGCGATCGGCGGTCTTATTGGCTGCAACCGCCGCTGCCATTGTCAGTCCGCGGGACAGCGGGGCGCAGGGTTGCGAGCCCATCCGATTCACCAGCCCAATCGATCTTGGTGGCGAGGGCAAGGCATTCCAGACCGCACACGAATGGGAGCTTTCGCTCGGCTATCGCCGGCTCCACTCGGATGAATTCTTTGTTGGGAGCGAAGCGAATTCGCAAGCCGCACCGGGCGGCGCCTCTCCGATTTTCAACATCAACACATTCGTAGCGAGCGTCGGATACTCGATCACCGATCGATTTCGCGTCCGTGCAAGTGTCCCGTTTTCATCCGCTAAGCTTACCCGGAAGTGGGCGGATAATTCCATACATCAGCAGAGCGCGACGGGTATCGGCGACGCAAGTCTGTCGGCGGACTACTGGTTGCTCGAGCCGGCTACCCATCGCGGCAGCAACATCAGCGTTGGTCTCGGTGCCAAAGCGCCCACCGGCAGTCACACCGTCAATAGCAAGTTCTACACGGCAACTGGGGCCGTGGATTTTCCGGCGGACCAAACGATCCAGCCGGGCGACGGTGGTTGGGCACTGGTCTTCGAGACGCAAGGGTATCGACAGATCACCGAGCGGACCTTCGCGTATGCATCCGGGTCGTACATGGCGAGCCCCAAGGCAAAGAGCGATGTGCAGCAGGCTCCGAACTCCGGGACGTACTGGTCGGTTCCCGATGTGTACTCGGCGCGGCTCGGCGGAGCCTTTTCGGTATTACCGGAGCAAGGGCTGAACATGAGTCTTGGCGGTCGTATCGATGGCATTCCCGTTCACGATTTGATCGGCGGTGGAGATGACTCGACCGTGAAGCGGACGTCATACGTCGTGTTTGCTGAGCCCGGCCTCTCGTTCACGCATGGAAAGGGCACGTTCACTTTGACCGTTCCTTATCGGCTCAAAGTCAATCGCATGAAGAGCGAGTTGGAGCAGCGCACGAATGGTGTGAACGGCGGGGGCTTTGCGAAGTATTTGATCTTTGCCGGCTATTCACATCGGCTGTAGGTCATGCTGAATCGTGTGATGGTGATCGCGCTCGCGCTGGCTGCGTCCACAGCCAGCGCGCAGTCGTTGAAGATCGGCGCTCCTGCGCCGGAGATCGACCTGCCGTCGCTCTCCGGAGGCCGCGTACAACTCTCGAAGTTGCGTGGTCATCCGGTCGTTGTGTCGTTTTGGGGCACGTGGTGTCCGCCCTGTCGCGACGAGTTTCCAGAATTGGTAAAAGCGCAGCGGACGTATGGCTCTACGGGGCTGGTGGTTTTGGGCGTCAATGGTCGCGACCAAGAGTTCAGCACCAAGAACGTCAAGAAATTCGTCCAAGAGTTCTCAGTGCCGTTCGAGATCGCGCTCGATGAGCGCGGCCGCACCCGTCAGACTTTTCTCATCCTCGGGCTCCCCACCACCGTTTTCATCGACTCGGCCGGTGTCGCGCGATTGGTCCACCGAGGGCCGATCAACCGCGAGGAGCTGGACAGCGGCATCGCGACGATTCGGTCGCGGCCTTGAGAAGGCGCGCCAGCCGCGCGCCCGTCGCAACAACGAACTGGCGATGGTAGCAAGTAGTCAATCGCGACAATGAGCATGTCGTAATTCGCGGCGTTTCATCGTGTGTCTCGTCAAGCAGGCCAGTGTTGACGGCCTCGCTGACTTCAATCCAGGAGACACATATGAGACCGCGACTGGCCACACTTGCGGCAACAATGCTCGCCGTCGGCGCGTGCACTGACACCCCGACGGCGACACGCACGAATGCTCACATGAAGCCATCCCTCAACACGGTCCCCACCGCGCAGGGCGGACCCTCGACGTCGAGCGTTCGCTGGAATCGGATCGCCATTGGTCTGTTCCGTACGCGGGGGAACCCGAACGTCGGACGTACCAACGTCTATCTGTCCATCGCGCAGTATCGTGCCGTGCTCGCAGCGCAAGGCGCGCGTCACGGCGAGTCGCGCCCGTCACTCGCTGGAGCAGCAGCCGGGGCGTCGGTGGTCGTACTCAAGCAGTTCTACCCGCTCGACGCAGCCAGCATCGATGCAGCGCTAGCCGCGCAGCACGCAGAATCGCCGTTGGGCACGGAGATCAACGAGGACTTCGCGGAAGGCGAAGCGATTGGACGCGAGGTTGCGGCGGCCGTGCTCGCGTGGGCGGCGTTGGACAACTTCGGTGTGGCGTCCCCCGGTCTTCCGCCCGTTGGTCCGGGTTATTGGGTGAGCAGCGGCGCGCCGATTGTTACCGGTGGATTCGGCGCACGGCCGTTCTTCCTCACATCCGGCAGCGAGCTGCGGCGGTCGCCGCCGCCGGCGTTCGGGTCCGCCGAATATCTCGCCGCGCTCGCCGAAGTGAAAGCAATTGGCGCGAGCCGCACCGATGACCAGTTGGCGATCGCGCGCAAGTGGGCGCCGTTTGCCGGTCCCGTCTGGGATGGCATCGCCGACGATTTGCTCGAGAAGTACCACAAGTCGGAGATCGAATCCGCACGGATCCTTGCCTACGCCAGCGCCGCTGAGTTCGACGCGATCATTGGGTGCTTCGACACAAAGTTCACCTACTGGTTCATTCGTCCCGCTCAGGCCGATCCGACGATCACGCTCCCAATCGGCATGCCGAATCATCCGTCGTACCCGTCGGCGCATTCCTGCGGAACGGGAGCTTGGTACGGTGTCCTTGCCGACGCATTCCCGAGCGAGCGGGCGATGCTAGCCGACCTCGCGCTGGAGGCAGGTATGGCGCGCATCTACGTCGGCCTCCACTACCGGTTCGACATCGAGGCCGGCCAGGCGCTTGGCCGAGCGGCAGCGCGTCTCGCGCTCGAGCGTCGCGGACTGGAGTAGGCTCCGCACATCTCGATCGAAACTCCTTAATAGTTTGCTATAGAGGAACTCATCATGACTTCCAAGCGAACCATTTTCTCGGTCGGTGCGGTGTCGCTGCTTGCGACCGCCGTCGCCTGCGACCAGTCGGCCAACCGAATCACGGATGCCGCCGGTGACGGTTCAGGTGCCCCGCAGCAGCCGCAGCGTAGCGTCGCCGCGACGGTCCTTCGCGTCGAAGACGTGGAGCAGCTCTACGCCG
Organism: Gemmatimonadaceae bacterium; assembly: GCA_036002925.1. GTDB lineage: Bacteria > Gemmatimonadota > Gemmatimonadetes > Gemmatimonadales > Gemmatimonadaceae > JAQBQB01. The sequence goes on from DASYSU010000058.1 coordinate 4,624, forward strand.
CAGTGAACAATCCCGCGAACGAGGGCGCCGCCATCACTCTAGCACCGGGCACCTATGTGCTCTCGGCGACGAATGCAGTCGGTGCCGGCCGACCCAACGGCGGGCGGCTGGAGCTGCAGCGAGACATGTCGCTCTGCGGCGTCGCGAATGACCGATCCGCTGTCGTGATCGATGCGACGGCTCCCACCTTGTCATTCAACGTTTCGTTCGGCCGCACGGCGCCGGTCCGGATCGGACGCGGCAGCAACTCGATCGAATGGCTGACCATCTTGGGAAACCCGGCGGCCGCCGCGAACATCGCGGCCGAACTCACGGGGACGCCACGCACGCAGATCAGAGTCGCCCATGTCGTCGCCGGCGGATCGAGCCGCGGCGTTGATGTGAGGAACGCGGGCCCGACCATGGTCGGACGGCGGATCGACGCCGAGATCGTCGACAACGAGTTCGTCGGTCCGACCGAGGTGCAAGGGGCGGCCGAGGGTATTCGGGTGACCAACTTCGTCGGCGCCGACAATGGCGTCATCGTCGCTACCCTGGCCGGCAATCGGACCCACGGCTTTCAGGTCGGCTTTCTCGCCGTGAACAATAAATCGAGCAACGCCATCGTCCAGGTGCGATCGTCGGGCGACCGATTCTTCGCTAACGGAATTGGGGGCCTGATCTTTGGCGGCATCAGGCAAACGGCAACCGGCGCCGCGAACTCGAACTCGACAAGTGTCGAGGTGCACGGCTCTGAATTCGTTGATAACAGAGCTTCACCAGGCGATCTGGCGCCAGCAGGGATCCGCGTCGCCGGCGGCATTGGGACGATTCCGAACGCCGCGTCAGACAACACGGTGTCCGTTGCGTTGTGGGGTTCAAAGGTCTCCGATAACCAGGGCGTCAACTTCGAGGCGTATGGTGCGCGCATGGAGCCTCCGTCGGCGGTCGCCGGAACGAACAACCACGTCACGATCGAGCTTCACGGTGTGAGCAAACAAATCGACGTTCAGGCGGCGGCGAGCCAGCCAGTCGATCCCACGGGCACTAACACGGTGACGGTGATCCGGTGAGCCCTCGAGGATGTCTAGCGTGGCCCCGGCCGCCGCCCGATGAACGCTTCGCTCACCGGCAGGTTGACACGGCGCAAGAGAGCGTGGAAACGCGCGCTCGATCGCACCGGATCGTACATGGGATCGAGTACCGAGCCGAATGCCGGCCAGACCTCGTTGGCGTCCGCCGCGCGCTCCAGCGCCGCCATCGCTTCGGTTGTATCGCCGAGTCCAAACATCGCGAAAGCGCGAGTCGTATGAACTCCCGATCGAGGAGGCCGTTCGCGCTCGAATTCGCGGAGTCGTCCGAGAGCGGTAGCCGTGTCGCCGAGCGCGGCGAAAACGCGAAGTGCTTCCGGTTTGTAGCGGGTCAACCGGTTTGCCATATCCAGTGCGCCGACGGTGTCGTGCATCCTGAGACGAACCAGAGCCGCGTTCCCCAGCGCCGTGTAGTTGGTCGAGTCGTTCTGAAATGCGCGGGCGCTCTCCACGAGGGCGCTATCCATGCGATCCTGGACGTAGTACGTGAACGCGACCCAACTCGATACCAGCGCCGATGCCGGCTCGGTGCGACGGGCCAGGAGGAACTGTTTCAATGCGTCGCCGCTCCGGCCCTGATGGAGCATGTATCGTCCGTACTGAACGAGCGGCTCGATGTCGTTGGGGTCCCGGAGGCGGACCGCGGTCTGAAACTCGGCCGCGGCGCTGTCCCAGTGATATGCGAACTGATGCACCAAACCCAGCGCGACGTGCGGCGGCGCCAACGTGGAATCGAGTTGGAGTGCCCGCTGTGCCGCGCTCCTCACTTGGCCGGACACCTCACGCGTCGAGATCTGCTCGAAGTATGGCGCGAGTGCGAGTGCGAGGCTCAACCCGGAGAACGCGTCCGCGTAGAGCGAATCGAGTTGGGTGGCCCGCCTGAAACGTTCGATGCTCGTCCGAACGGTCTGCCCGCGCATGTTGAGCGCGCGCTGGCCGAGTACGTAAAGACGATACGCTTCGGGGTTCAACGTTCGTGCAGACTGCGTATGGACGCGCGCCTCGCCGCGTGTGCCGGCCTTTCGTCCCAACGAGTCCGCGATCGACCTCGCGATGTCGTCGCGAACCACCGCCAGGTCATCCAGGCCGCGGTCGAACTGATCGGCCCACACGACAGCTCCGTCGCGCGCTTGCACCAGCTGCGCCAACACACTGAGCCGGCCATTCACCAACTTGAGTGTTCCCATAACGAGGAACTGTGCGCCCAACTCGCGTCCGGTCTTCGCCGGATCCACGTATCGCTGCTCCCGAGAACCGGCCACGCTCCGTCGACTCATGACGCGAACCCCCGGTGCTTTGACGAGAGCCGTCGCGATCTCGTCGCTAAGACCGTAGGCGAGATCTCGCTCCACGGAGTCGCCGACACTCACGAGCGGCAGGACGGACACCGTTACCTCGCGCGCCGCCGTCCCCACGCCTCCGTGAGCCATGAAGTATCCGACACCGCCCAACAGCGCGAGCGAGACGATCGCCGACGCGATGAACGCGGGCCGCGTCATCCGGCGATGTTCGTGAAACACCGCGGCAGGCCCCGACTGAGTCGCGTCGAGCTCGGCGAGCAGCTCTTGCGCGCTTTGTGGCCGCGCGGCGGGACTTTTCTCGAGACATCGTGCCACGAGCTGCGAGACCGATTCCGGCACACCGGCGCTCACCGTCGAGAGCGGAGCCGGCTTCGTCCCGACGTGCGCCGCGACCATCTCGTGCGGCGGCAAGTCGGAGAATGGCGGATGACCGGCGAACAGCTCGTAGGCCAAGCAACCGAAGGAGTAGATGTCCGCGCGATGATCCGTGGCTGGGTCACCCACTGCCTGCTCGGGTGCCATGTAGGCGGGAGTCCCGATACGAGCTCCGTCTTGCGTGATGGTGCCCGCCGGGGCGGCGTTCTGCGCGGCGCTGACCGCTTTGGCAATCCCGAAGTCGGTGACGACCGCCGCGCCGCCGGACATCATCACGTTCTCGGGCTTCACGTCCCGATGTACGACGCCGTGCTCGTGCGCGTACGCCAGGCCTCGCGCGACGTCCCGCAGAATGCTCAGGCATTCTGGGACAGAAACAGTCGCGGCATCATTCAAGCGCGCGCGAAGTGACGGTCCTTCCTCGTACGGCATTACGAAGTACAACAATCCGCCGGCGTCGCCCGAGTCGTAGAGTGGTACGATGTTCGGATGACGCAGACGCGCCGCAATCGCAATCTCGCGCAGAAACCGCTCGCCCCCGAGTGACGCGGCGAGATCCGGCCGAATCACCTTCACGGCGACGTCTCGCGAATGCTTGACATCGTGCGCGAGGTACACGCGCGCCATTCCGCCGCGGCCCACCTCGCGCTCGATCCGGTAGTGTCCCCCAAGCACCTCGGGCAGCGGCGTCTCGGCGTCGTCGACGAACAGCGATGTAAAGCGTTCGGCCGCGGGACGATCCAAGAATGGCGCATCCAGCTCGCACTCGTCGACGAGCCGCTCCAGTCGCGCACGGTACGATGCGTCGCCGCGACTCAATTCCGTGAGGAGTTGGGGCCGCCGCTCCGTCGGTGCATCGAGCAGCGCGTCGAGGAGAGGAGCCAGCTCATCCCAGTCCTGCGGCAGCAGCGGCTTGGCCTCGTCAGACGAAGACGAAGCTGACCGAGTCATGAGGCGAGCGCTCGCCGAAGAAGCATTCTCGCCTTCGCCCAATCGCGTTGCACGGTGCGCATCGTGACGCCGAGCGCCTCGGCGGTCTCCTCTTCACTGAGACCGCCAAAGAACCTGCACTCCACGACGCGGGCGAGTCGAGGCTCAACGATCGCGAGTCTGTCGAGAGCCTCGCTGAGGTCCAGCACGGCCTGCGGTTGGTCCTCGCCGGCGAGCTCGTCGCTGTCGAGCGTGACCCGCTGAAGAGCGCCCTCACGCTTCTGCGCGAGGCGCGCCTTGGCCCGGTCGACGAGAATGTGACGCATGGCGACCGACGCGAGCGCGAAAAAGTGCGAGCGATCGCCCCACGCGAGGCGGCTTTGATCCACGAGCTTCAGGTACGCCTCGTGTACGAGCCCCGTCGTGGAGAGCGTTGACCCACGTTCGCGAAGCGTGAGTTGTCGGTGCGCGATCAGACGAAGCTGCTCATAAATGATCGGCATGAGCCGATCGAGCGTATCTCGTCGGCCGCTTGCTACCTCGGCCCGCATCTGGGTCTCGTTCGCGCCTTCCATTTGCTCCCGCCGCTGATGTCCGACGCTCGTCGCGCCAACACCTGGCTACGTGGCCGGCAGATGCCATGTGCTTCGTCGCAAGCAGGCCGATGACCACAGTATGCGCTCAGAACATGTGGGCGCGCTCGTGCGAGCGCAAACCAACCGGAATCGATTGTTGATCGGAGAGGAGTACGACGGCGATGATGAACGACGCGATGATGGGCGCAAGTCGCCGCGCGGGCTCGGCGGGACCCGAGTCACGCTCTCGGTCTACGTGGACGATGGGTCAGATGGCGGATCAGTTCTGGGTGATCGCTGTGGCACGATCGTCGACCCCGAAGGTGCACGTGGACAATCGCTACTCATAAGGAAGACCTGACGCCGGACGAGATGAAGAAGCGACAGGACGCGTGGATGGAGCCGGTCAGTGATGATGTTCTTATTTGAGAGCGCTCATTACGTCCGCCGAACAGTAATGATGTTCCTCAGTGAACCCGTGATACCGCCGCGCGGAGCAGGTCCAAGCTGGGCTTGCCCGCGAGTGATTCGACGCCCACGGCTACGTTACCAACCCGTGCCTCCGGATTCCCTTTCTCGCTGTAGCCAAAGTAGTAGGCTTCATCGCGAACCCCCGGGATCAGCGTCAGCTCGGGACGTCCGTTTCTGCGCCGCACGCGGTTCATGTCGGACACTTGCGCCTTGAAGTATTCGGCCTTGTAGACCTCAACGGCCATGTCGCCCTTCTCTTGCATGACGCTGCCGAAGTTTCCCTGCCAATGGATCTGACAGCGTCGCGCTTCACCCTCTGTCACGCTCGTTGTCGAAATCGACCACACGATGCCTCGACTCTTGAGCCTGGCGAGCTCGCTCGGATTTCTCTTGGCTTCGATTGCCGTCTGGATCTCGTCCTTCGTCACGAGCGTGCACGGATCGATATTCTCGACGGTCGCCTCGCGCCTGCTCGGCGACTGCCCGCTGGCGCTGCTCTCCGACGGTCCACAGGCCGTCCCGCCCAGTACTGCAGCGAGTGACGTCCACAGAAGTACGTGCGCGTTCATAGATAATCTCCTCTCTTGTTGTGGTCAGCGCAGTCTCGCCGCCGCTGTCTTGGCCAACTGCACCAACTTCGGCTTGGCGTCCGCCGGCGCGACTTGCGCGTCGTCGAGCAGAGTGATCATCAGCTCGCGTGACCCCAGAAGCACGTTGGCCGTCGGGTGGTGTTTCGCGTCCCTGCCAAGAATTGCCTCGTCGCCGATGTCGGGAAGGGCCTCGGCATAGCCTCGCTTGATCAACGTCTTGAATCCTTCACTCCGGGGCGCGACTCGCGTGTAGCCGATGATGTCGAGGTCGAAACCAGCAGGCTTGTAGTCACAATCGTCGTAGTCGTCATGGATCGCGACGCCATTCTTCAACTCGGGTTTGCCGAGAATCTGTGCCACCTCGGCCGGCGTGATGAGCCAACAGGCTCGGCTCGTTTGGGTCGTTCCAGTCGCCAAGAGCTTCGGCAGCGCGGCCTGGGCCAGCTTCACCAACGTCGGCCTGATTTGCTCCGGCGAGCCTTTCCAGCTCGATGCAATAATGTCGAGATCCAACACGTGCGAACCGTTGATCACAACGAGCGACGGATTCTTTTCAGTTTTGGTGAAGCCCGCTTCGTCGCCGACGCCGGCGACCGCCTCGACTTTGTTTTTCTTGATGTTCTCCTTGAGCGCCTCGCGCATCTGCGCGGCCGTCCGCACATGGTCGATGTGGACATCGAAACCGCCGCGGAAATAGGAGCAGGTTTGGTAGTTGTCATGCATCTCCTCGCCACTCGCCAGCTCTGGCCTGCCGAGAATCTGCGCGGCTTCGGCGGGCGTTACGATCCAGCAGGCTCTGGCCTTCTGCGCGCTGAGCGACGCGAGTGGCGTGAGTAGGATGGCGACGCCAAGGGCAGCTCGAGTGTAGCGATTCAGCGGCTGCATGGGTTCTCCTATTAGAGTTTGCCTATCGCTGTCTTCGCGATGTTGAACGCGATCT
>DASYSU010000059.1:0-9516 GCA_036002925.1 Gemmatimonadaceae bacterium
GGCGCGCGGAATACCGGCCGCGATCAGTCTCGACGTCCACGTGCTGGCCGTCCGACTCCCAGGAAACCACACGTTCCTCGAAGCGAAACGTCGCGCCCAATCGTTCCGCCAATGCGAGGTGCGCGCGTAAACACGCGTCCGCGTCGAGGTAGCCGGCGCGGGCATCGACCACGGCAACGTCGTCCTCACTCGGATCGAAACCCGGAAACCGTACCCTGAGCTCGGCTGCCGACAACACGTCGTGCGGAATGTCGTGCTCCATCGCGCTGCGCAGCACACCGCTCACAAGCGTTCCGTGTTGCGGGCCGATCATCAGGCCACCGCTGATGGTCAGGAGGTGCTCGCCGACGTCTCGCTCGAGCTCGTGCCATAGCTCGTACGCCCGCCGCACGATCGGGACGTAGAGAGGATGCTCGAAATAGATTTCTCGAATGATCCGGCTCTCTCCGTGCGACGATCCGCGCGCATGCCCGAGCTCGAATCGCTCGAGCCCGAGCACGCGCTGGCCGCGCCGCGCCAAATGGAACGCGGTCGCGCCTCCCATGGCGCCGAGGCCGACGACGATGACGTCGAACGAGTCAGCCATGCTTCGGACCGAGGGCGGCAGCTCGAGTTATGGCTGCCGATAGTCCTCGCGGATCGGCGAGAAGATGTCGATCACCTTGCAGGCCGTGAGCGTCGTCCCACCGTGCGTGACACCACCCGGGATGAGCGCCACCATGCCCGGCTCGAGCACGGTCGTCTCCGAGCCGACAGTAAACCGGAAGCGGCCCTCCATCACGTAGGTCAGTTGCTCGTGCGGATGATCGTGCATCGGCACGACCGTGTTCGGGTCGAGCGACACCTCGCCGATCGTCATCGCATCGACGTGGAGGTAGCGGCCCTGGATGGCGCCGCCGAGGATGGCGCGAGCCGGGACGTCGGCGAGCTTGGAGAACGCGGGCATGGTTCCTCGTGCGATGTGAAGGACTGTCTACTTCTTCTTCGTTGCGGCCGGAGCGGGACCGGCGTTCGGCATCGGCATCGCGCTGACAATGGCGTCGCGGTGGAGCTTCCACGAACCATCGGGCTGTTTGCGCCAGTAGTTCACGTAGCTTCCGTGATCTTTCATCGCGTCCTTGGCGCCCGGCGGCGTGAATGTCATCGCATAGCTGCCGATCTCGATCGCGTGGTCGGCATACACGTCCACGTCCTTCACCTGCGCCGTGAAGTCGGTGACCTTGCCGACTGTCTTGAACAGATCGGCGTAGCCCTTTTCGATCGCGGCGCGACCGGTCTCGGGTTCCATGTTCGGCGGCATGCTCGTCGCGTTCTCCTCGTAGAACGAGGCGGCCGCGGCGGCGTCACCGGCCTTGAAGGCGGCCTCGAATTTCCGATCGGCGGAATCGATCATGGCGTGGACAGCAGCGTCGTTGGCGGGGGTGGCGGCTCCAGGCGGGGCCTTCGTCGTGTCTGTCGCCGAGCCGGTGCTTCCACTGCACGCCGCGACGGCCAGTGATACTGCCAATGCTGACATGAGCTGCAACGATCTCGCATCCATGGCTCCTCCTCGAGGGTTGGGTGAACAGGCCCGAAAATAAAATGTCGCGGATCGGTATGGATGGACAGAGGCAGCGAACGAACAGCGCAGGCGCCGAACAGCGCAGGCGCCGAACAACGCGGAGGCCGAACGACGCGGAGGCCGAACGGCGCTAGCCGCGCGGTGCCTAGTTCGCCGTTCTCTCGCCGTTTGCGCAGGTTGGCACTCGCGGGGTTTGGCACCTGCGTTGTTCGGGCCTTGCGCTGTCTGGCACTTGCGCTGTTCTAGCAATCGGCAATTGCGCCTTCTTCCTTGTCGCATGAGTATACACGCGCCCACTTTCCCCGAGGGATCGTGTCGACCGTCAACACAGCGAGCGTCGAGTCGCTCGCCATCGCGTACACCCCGGCAACCGATGCTCGTCTCGAGCCGGTGGCGCCGCGCGAACGCATCCAGGCCCTCGACCTGCTCCGAGGCTGGGCGATGTTCGGCGTCCTCTGGTCGAACCTCAACGACTGGTACGGCACCGCCGACCCGACCACCTCGCTCGATCGCGCGCTCGCGTTCGCGCAGGAGTGGCTGGTCGAGAGCCGCTTCTATACCCTGCTCTGTTTCTTGTTCGGAATCGGCTTCGGTATTCAGCTTCTTCGAGCCGCCGAGCGCGGGAAGAGTGTCCAGCGAACCTACATCAGACGCTCGACGGCGTTGCTGGCGATCGGACTCGTACACGCGCTCATCATTTGGCACGGCGACATCCTCACGATGTACGCGCTCGTATCATTCTCGCTGCTGCTGTTCCGCGACGCGAGTCCCAGGCGACTGCTCGCATGGGCGTTCGGTCTCTACCTGTTCGCCTGGGACATCATCTTTCGGGTCCGCTGGGTGGCGGGTCAACGATTTATGGTTCCTCGTGGGACCTTCGAGACGTCGTCGTGGATCTTTGGACATGGGACGTACGCGCAGATCGGGCATCAGCGACTCCTCTCTGTCGCCGACTGGTACGGACGGTGGGCGCTCACGACGTACTTTAGCATTCTCGCAATGTTTCTCGCCGGCGTCTGGGCGTTGCGGTCCGGATTCTTCGAGCGAGTGATCAAGGATCCGCGCGCCACGCGCCGTCTCCTCGGGTGGTCGTTCGTCGTCGCGCTCGTCGGGTACGCATCCTACGTCGTGATCCCCAAGCTCTGGCCGGTGACCCGTGGCGCGGCCCAACCAGGTGACTGGCGAGGTGTCCTGCTCGACCCGCGGCATCTCATCTCGCACGCGATCGATTATTCGATCGAAGCAACCGCGCTCGTGTACGCCGCCTTGCTGCTCATGGCATTTCAGACAACCCGTGGCGCGCGGCTCCTCGCGCCACTCGCCGCGACCGGTCGGATGGCGCTCACGACCTATCTGACCCAATCAGTGGTCTGCACCTTCCTCTTCTATAGTTGGGGACTGGGGTGGTTCGGGCGAGTCGGGTACACAGGAATGCTGGGCATCACGCTCACGCTCTTCGGACTCCAGATGGCGGCGAGCATGTGGTGGCTCAAGCGATTCCGCTTCGGGCCGGTGGAGTGGCTTTGGAGAACGCTCACATACGGAAGCCCGCCCGCGATGAGAGCATAGCGACGGGTATCGCTACATCACGTCGCCACGCCGCGCACTGACAGCACACCGGGAATCGCCCGGATTGTGTCGAGCACCTCCGCCGGCACCTGACCGTCCACGTCGATCAGCGTATACGCTAAGTCACCGCGCGATTTGTTGAGCAAGTTCGCAATGTTCAACTTCGCCGCGGCGAGTGCCGCCGAGATCTCGGCGACCATGCTCGGCACGTTCTCGTTGGCAACTGCGACACGCGTCGCGCCCGACGGGCGTGGGAGCACGGCGTCGGGAAAGTTCACCGAGTGTCTGATCGTCCCGTTCTCGAGAAACTCGCGCAGCGTGTCGGCGACCATCACCGCGCAGTTCTCTTCCGCCTCGTGCGTCGAGGCGCCGAGGTGCGGCAGCGCGACGACCTTGGGATGATTCTTGATCGCCTTCGTCGGGAAATCGCAGACGTAGCCGGCGAGCTTTCCCCGGTCGAGCGCGTCGATGACCGCGCCCGTGTCGACGATGCCCGCCCGCGCAAAGTTCACGACGATGCTGCCGTCGCGCATCCGTCCAAGTCGCGCGGCGTTGACGAGGTTGCGCGTTTGCTCGATGAGCGGCGTGTGCACCGTCACGACGTCGGCACGCGAAAACAATTCCTCCAGCGACAGCATTCGCTCGATGCTCGACGTCAGTTGCAGCGCGCGCTCGACGGTGAGCTCCGGATCGAATCCGACGACTCGCATCCCGAGCGCGTGCGCCGCGTTCGCGACCTCCACACCGACCGCGCCGAGCCCGATGACGCCGAGCACGCGTCCCGGAAGCTCGCGGCCGACGAACTTCTTCTTTCCCTGCTCGACTGCTTCCTCGAGCGCGTGATCGTCATCGGCTGAGAGATCTCGAGCATAGCTCCACCCTTCGCACACATGGCGCATCGACATGAGGATCGCGGCGATCACGAGCTCCTTCACCGCGTTCGCATTCGCGCCGGGCGCGTTGAAGACGGGCACGCCGCGCTTCGAGAGCGCGGCGACGGGAACATTGTTCGTCCCTGCCCCGGCGCGACCGACTGCTTTCACGCTGCTCGGGATCGTCATCGCGTGCATGTCCGCCGAGCGCACGATGAGCGCGTCGGGTTCCGCGTTGTCGGACGACACGACGTATCGGTCGCGCGGCAATCGCTCGAGTCCGCGCGGCGAGATGTTGTTGAGCGTTCGAATTGTGAATCGGGCGGAGTCAGGCATCAGGCGTGCTTTCGCTCGAAGTCGCTCATGAAGCTCACCAGCGCTTCTACGCCTTCCATCTGCATCGCGTTGTAGAGACTCGCGCGCATGCCACCCACCGACCGATGCCCCTCAAGCGTCACGAGCCCAGCGCTCTTTGCTTCAGCCAGAAAGGTCTTGTCGAGCTCGGGCTTCGCCAGCGTGAACACAACGTTCATCCAGGAGCGCGCGTCTTTCGCCACCGGATTCTTATAGAAGGGGGAACGATCGATCGCGTCGTACAATTTTGACGCCTTCGCGCAATTCCGCTCACCGATCGCCGACAATCCGCCTTGTCGCTTGATCCACTGGAAGACCAGCCCGGCGAGATACCACGCGTAGGTCGGCGGCGTGTTGAGCATCGATCCGTCCTTCGCCACCGCCGCGTAATCGAGCACGCTCGGAGTGTCGGCTCGCGCGCGTCCGATCAGGTCGTCGCGCACGACGACGACGGTGAGTCCCGCCGGCCCGATGTTCTTCTGCGCGCCGGCGTAAATCATCCCGAACTTCGAAACGTCGATGGGACGCGAGAGCAGCGTCGACGACATGTCGGCGACAAGCGGCACGTCACCGACGTCGGGAACGAAGTGGAATTCGACGCCGCCGATGGTCTCGTTGGGCGTGTAGTGCAGATACGCGGCATCGGCCGATCGATTCCACGTGGCGAGCGCTGGGATCGAGCAGTACGCGCCGCCGGCGTCGGCGGCGACGTTCACCTTCGCGTATCGCTTGGCTTCGCCGATCGCCTTCTTCGACCACGAGCCGGTGTTGACGTAGTCGACGGTCTGACCGGCCGACGAGAGATTCATCGGCGCGCCCGCGAACTGCAGCGTCGCCCCGCCCTGCATGAACAGCACCTTGTAATTGGCCGGGACGTTCAGCAGCTCGCGGAAATCAGCCTCCGCTTGTTCGGCGATACTGATGAACGATTTGCCGCGATGGCTCATCTCCATCACGGACATGCCGGTGCCGTGCCAATCGATGATTTCGTCGCGGGCCTGCTCGAGGACCTCGGCCGGGAGGACGGCGGGTCCAGGACTAAAGTTGAAAATGCGAGTCATACTGAAAACTAGGCTCGCTGAATCGCGCTCGCTATCGCTCGTCCGGCAGCCGCCTCAGCTCCAGTCGCGTCGCTTTTTCAGGCGTGTGATACACACGCATCGTGGCCTTCTGGAAATCGCTCGGTTTCGCCTCGAAGATGTTCGGCACGAAGCGCTGCGGGTTGCGATCGATGTGCGGGAACCACGTGCTCTGCACCTGGACCATGATGCGGTGCCCACGCCTGAACGTGTGGTGAATCGACGGCATCTCGAACTTGATCGAGTCGGCCGCATTGGGAACCATCGCCGACGGTTTCTCGAATGAACGGCGATATCGCGCGCGGAATGGCTCGCCGCGCACGAGTTGCTGATACCCACCGACCGTGAATCCCGATTGGTCGCCGGTCCAGTTGGACGCGGTGTCGGGAAATACATCGATCAGCTTCACGATGAAATCGGCATCGGTGCCCGATGTGCTCACGTGCAACACGGGGTTGACGGGCCCGGTCAGCGTCACGTCCGATGTGAGCACGTCGGTCTGATACGTGAGCACGTCCGTGCGACGCGACGCGAACCGCTGGTCGGCGGTGATGTAGTCGCGCGGCATACCGTTGTTCTCGATGCGCTCGACGAGCGGCACCGGCTTCGCGGGATCGCTCACGTATTCGTCGAATGACGCGCCGCCACTCGGCGGCGTGAAGGCGAGCTTGCCGTTTGCCTGTAGATAGAGCGCGGCCGGCGTCGATGCCTTGGGCGGCCACGAATCGTATCCGTCCCACTGGTCGCCGCCGGTGCGGAACACGAGGACCTTGGGAAGCTTTGGGTCGGGCGCGCCGGCGAGATAGTGCGCGAAGAACGGATACTCGACCGAATCGCGGAAGAATGGCCCGGTCTTGTACTTCCAGTGGAGTGTGCCGAGCACGTCGTCGTCACCGCGACTCCAACCGCCGTGCGACCACGGGCCGACGATCACGTGATTGTCCGCGCCGGGGCTCTGTCGCTCGATGCTGCCGAAGACCCACCACGGTCCGTGGATGTCTTCGGTGTCGTAGAAACCGCCGACCGTGAGCACGGCCGCTTTTACGTCGTGAAGATGCGGACGTACGTTGCGCGCTTTCCAGAACTCATCATACGCGGGATGCGTGAGGATCTCCTGCCAGAGGGGCGCGGTCGCCGAGTCGAGAATCTTGCGCGTGCCCGGTCCGAGCGGCCCCAGGTCCAGGTAGAACTCGTACGCATCGGGCAGCATCGAGAACGGGTACCGCGGATCCGGTCCCGGCTGCGCGCGCGGCGTTCGACCGAATCCTCTATAGAAGCCGAAGTTATGCGCCAGCAGAAACGCGCCGCCGTGGAAGTTGTCGTCGCCCATCCAGATGTCGGTCATCGGAGCCTGCGGCGAGCAGGCGGCGAGTGCCGGGTGGCGCGAGAGACAACTCGCCGTCGTGTAGAATCCCGGATACGACGTGCCGTAGATCCCCACCTTTCCGTTCGTCGGCAGGTTCTTCACCAACCAGTCGATGGTGTCGTAGGCGTCGGTTCCTTCATCGACATCCGTCGGCTTATCGTGCTTCTCGAGGATTGGGGTCATGTCGCGAAAGACCCCTTCCGAGAAGTTCCGTCCGCGCACGTCCTGATAGACGAAGATGTAGCCATCGTCGACAAACTTGTGATTGCCCGATGGCCCGAGCGTCGGCTTGTAGTCGGCGCCGTACGGCGACACCGAGTACGGCGTGCGCGACATCAGCACCGGGTAGCGGCGTGTCGTATCCCTCGGCACATAGATCGACGTGAAGAGCTGCACACCGTCGCGGGCGCGAATGCGAACTTCGCGCTTGGTATAGAGTTCTTTAATACGTGCCGCGAGCATTGGGTCCGGGCCCGGTGGGGCTTGGGCGAGCAGCGGTGCGGCTGAAAGGAGAGCGAGGGCGACTGCGGCGAGTGGTCGGCGCATCGGCGTGTCCGGTGGGAGTGCTTGGAACCTATCAAGTCTCCGAAGCGGCGATGTGGGGAATCGCCTGACGACGGGTCGCAACTGCGGTCCGCCAGGTGGGACGCGGTGCGCGTCGCTCGATCTCGATGAAGCCACCCCTGGGACGCGCTCATTCCGGATTTGGAATGAGCACGCCTAGACGCGCCATGCGCGGCCTTTCGCCTGCTGTCCCTCTATCGCGACGGTGGCGCGAGGTTGCCGCAGGCGACGATCGTCTCGGGGTTGGCCGCCGATGCACCGACGCTGGCGTAATACTGACCCCCGTTCGGCATCGTCATGGGCAATGTCACCGAGCTGGACGCGCGACCGTAATCATCGACTTTGAGCGCCCGGTACGCGCCGGCGTCGCCGAACACGCCCTCATCGGCGCCGCAGCGCCCGTGCCGCACCTGCCACGGATGGACTCCGCCCGGGGTGGCGTTCTCGAGGTTGATGTTCACCACGGTTTTCCCGTCGTTTGAACCCGGCGTCATCGTGACCGAGCCTTTCATCTGAACGGCGCCGGCGAGACTCGAAGGAGATGCAAGCGTGCCGCTCCAGCGTGAATTCGCGTTCACGTCACCGGCGCTTACCTGCACGACGGGTTCCTGCTTCATAGGACTGCGAAAGGGGTTGCAGGCCGCCACGGCCAGCGCCGCGCCCGTGAGTGCGAGATATCGAGAGCGATTCATTGGATTCTCCAACTGGCCCGAGGTGGGAACTGCTGAACGACTGGCCCGGTGTCGCCCCGCATGGTGCCAACGACGGCCGCGCGGCCGATCGATGGCCTGTCAGGATCTTTTTATTAGACGATGCGAAATACGTGCCTTGCCCCGGCGACAGCGAACGGGTCAGTGGAGGCGTACCGAACGAGAAGCTCCCCTACGGCCGCCGATATCGGCTGCCCCGTGATCGCCTCGAAGTAGGTGAATCCAGGCGACGGATTCACCTCGAGACAATACCACTCGCCGCTCGGCGCGTGACGCAAATCGATTCCCGCGAGATGAAGCTCCATCCCTGCCGCCATCGCTCTGCACCGTTCGGCGACATCAGCCGGCAGGTCGACAGGCTCCATCGCCACCTCACATCCTGAGCGAGCGGCGTACCGATAGTCGTCGGCCGCGCAAACGATCCGTACGCTCAGAAGTTCATCGCCCACCACATGCACACGCACGTCGACGCCCGGCACGTATTCCTGAAACTGCGTCGGACAATTTGCGACATCCGCCAGCTCGTCCTCGGCCAACTGAGAGACAATGCTTCGCACTCCGCTGACGGACTTGTAGATGACTTTCCCATGTCGCGCACGAAAGCAACGCACCGCTTCGTCGTCGGTCGTTACAATCGTGTCGGGCACGGCGAATCCGAAGCCGGCGATCTGCGCGAGCTGGTACGGCTTCGAGTTGTTGGCCGCCATGGCTTGCGGCCGATTCACGACGTACGCGTTCGACAGATCAGCCCACGCAATGAGCGCAGCGTCAGTCGTCATCGCGCGCGCGAACGCTGGATCCATCGCCGACTCGGCGCCGCACGCCTGAGTCGTATCCAGCGGGCGCACGTACGCGGCGCCAACGCACGACAAGTCGATCTCGCCGACGGAGTCTCTAATCGTCCCGCACAAGTCCCCGTCGTCGCCAACGGTGAGCTCAACGCGCATCTCGGCCGAACCGCGCTGATCGAGCAGTCGAACGTCGGCGCCAGTCCGCTCGAGCGCGGCGCGAACGCAATCGAGCGGATCGTCTCCTGGAACTCCCCAGAGGAGAATCACGATCGCCCCAACAGATGGTCGAGGAGGTACGCGCGCACGTCGGCGTCCGCGAGCGGCGGTGCGACCGTGACGCCCGCGATCTTGCCGCGCTGAAATCGAACGCCAAGTAGCTCTGTGCCGGCCGCGAGCGAGAGCGCCGTCGCCATCGCCGACTCGTGAGCGTCATGAGCAAACACACATCGCTCGCCGCAGACGACGACCTCGTGCGCCTCCGAAGCGTCGTCAGCGTCCGACCACGGTAACCCAATGCGCGCCGCCGCGCAGTGCCAGTGCAGGCTATCCCACGCCGGGCCGCACAGCGACGTCGTCGTCGGCCTGTTCACGACGGTACACGGCAACGCGCTCAACCATGCCACGAGAAACGCGTTCGTCTCCGCCGCGAC
>DASYSU010000060.1:0-3616 GCA_036002925.1 Gemmatimonadaceae bacterium
ATTGTGGGCAGCATCGGCGTCGTCGACGATACGGTCACGATAACGGCGCGATCCGGCGGCGGCGATTTCGGTTTGGGTGGCGGCGGTGCTGGGCGTGGTGATCCGGGCGTAACGACGGGCGGCGTCGGAGGCGGAGCCGCCGGTTGCCGTGTCCGCGTCGAGTCGCTGCGTCGCGCCGAGTCGGCGATTTGTGCTTGTCGCGCCTGATCGAACGCCGTCGCCCACTCGACCTTGGTGACCGTGAGTTGCGACGAGTCCGGCCGCTGAACGCGAATCAGTGCGGGCTGAAGCGGAATCGCTGGGTCGAGCGGCTTATCGAACGACACACGAAGTGTGACACTGTCGTCGACGGCAATGTTCTGGAATGTCGCCGCCGCCGAATCGCGCTCGATCACGTCCAGTTCGATCATCGGCCGAGCGTTAGTCACCGTGACGGTCGTCGTGTCCCACTTTTCGTTGCGATCGAGCGTGCGGTTGTTGTTCTGGTCGATGAGCGCGCGGACAATGTATGCGCCCGCTTCGAGCGGGCCGACGTCGAACTGGCCGGACGAGTCGGACGCCGTCAGGTAGACAAGGTTCGTATCGGCCTTCGAGATCGCCTCGATGTAAACCCCGTTGGCGACTTTCAGCGCGGCCCAGTCGAATACACGCCCGGGAATGCTGTACGGTGGAAAGTTGGGACCCGTCGAGAACAGGATCGACGCGCCGTCGCGTCGCACGTTGCCGCGGAGGTCGGCGATGCCGGGCAGCATCGTGATTCGATACGCGGTGTTGTCCCGAAACCCGCGCGGCGGCTTGACCGTGATGCGGCTCCGATGCCACGACACGTTTACCGACCCTCCGCGTGTCGTGCGTGGCGAAATGAGAAAAAGCTGATTGAGTGTCGTCGCGCCCGATGGCCGATCGCTCACCACTTCGTCGAAACGAATCTCTACTTCCTTGGGGTGCACACTCGTCTTCCCGGAGTCGGGCGTGACCTTGACGATCTGCGGTGGCGCGTGATCGTCAGGGCCGCCGGGCGGCGCGCCCGCCGAGGCGCAGCCACCGACGAGCACGAGCGCAATCAAGCGCCGCACAAAGACCTCACCTTCTCGACGAGCTGACCGCGCTTCGACTTCATCTCCTCGAGAATCGCGCGATCGTTCGCCACCACCTGCGCCGGCGCGCGTTCGACGTACTTGGCATTGCTCAGGCGTCCGTCGCGCGACGCAATTTGCTTCTCGAGCTCGGCCACTTCGGCGCGAAGACGCGCGCACTCTTTCTCGACGTCGATCAGTCCGGCGAGTGGCACGATGATCTCCGTTCCGCCGCTGATCACCGCGTGCGCCGCTGCGCCGGCGGGCGCGTCGGCAACGGCGCGCACGTCGGCACGGCACAACCGGCCGATCGTCGCCGCGTCGCTCTCGAACAGCCCGCGTAAGTCACCATCTGATGTCGACGGCCGAACGAATACGTCGATCAATTTGCCTGGTGGTACGTTGTTGTCGCCGCGAATCTGCCGGACGGCCAGCACCGCCTCTCGAATGAGCTCGAACTGCTGCGAACCATCGGTCGCCGCGGAGCCCGAGCCCTTCGGCCACGCAGCGCGAATCAGGAACTCGCCATCAGCGTGACCCGGGAGACGTTGCCAAAGCGACTCGGTCACGAACGGCACCACCGGGTGCAGTAATCGCAGGGCTTGATCGAACGCGTGAACCAGCACCGCGCGAGCCACGGCGCGATCGTTCCCCGGTGTCTCGAGGCGCGATTTCACAGATTCCAAATACCAATCCGCCAACTCGCTCCACACGAACCGCCGCGCCGCTTCAGCGTACTCGTTCAAGCGAAGGCCGGCGTAGCGTTCCGAGTCGCGCCACACCCGCGCGTCGGGCGACGCGTGTTTCGTCGTCGGTTGCAGTGGTCCGAGCGCGCGATTGCAATCCTCGATCGCGACGTCGAGCCGAGCCAGGATCCATTGATCCGCACGGGTGAGCGCGCTGCGATCGATCTGCGCGATTGGTCGCACCGCGTCCGTGCCGACGCGGTCGAGCAAGAACCGGCCAATGTTCCACAACTTCGTGCCGAAGTTGCGACCCGTCGCGAACGACTTGTCGATGTCGTCCGGATCGAGAATGACATCGGCACCCATGCCCATGCCGGCGATCAGCGTCCACCGTAGCGCGTCGGCGCCATACAGGCCGATGACGTCGAGCGGATCGATGCCGTTCCCGAGCGACTTGGACATCTTTCGATGTTGCGTGTCGCGCGCCGTCCCGTGGAGATACACGGTGTGATACGGCGCCCGGCCCATGAACGCGTAGCCCGACATGATCATCCGCGCCACCCAGAAGAACAGAATCTCCGGCGCGGTGACGAGGGTGTCCGTCGGATAGAACGCGGCGAGATCGGGCGCGTCTTCGTTCGGCCAGCCCAAGGTCGACATTGGCCAGAGCCACGAAGAAAACCAGGTGTCGAGCACGTCCTCGTCCTGCCGCACGCCACTACCACAGTGCGGACACTCGGTGATATCGTCGCGGCTCACGATGATGTCTTGCGGCGGATCGCAATCGGCGCAATACCACACCGGGATTCGATGTCCCCACCACAGCTGTCGCGAGATGTTCCAGTCGCGAATGTTCGTGAGCCAATTCACGTACACCGCTTCCCAGCGCTCGGGAAGAATCCGGATTGCACCATCGCGCACCGCTTGCAACGCCGGTCGCGCCAATGGTTCCATCTTCACGAACCACTGATCCGATAGCCGCGGCTCGACTACCGTGTCGCAACGATAGCAATGCCGCACGGCGTGTTGGTGCGTCTCCGTTTTTTGAAGCGCGCCGCTCCTCTTGAGCATCTCCACGATCCGGTCGCGCGCCTCGAACCGATCGAGACCGCTGATCTCGGCCGGCACGCGTCCGTCGGCGTCCTTCACCTCGCGCACAACGCCGTGCTCGTCGATCACGATCGGCATCGCGAGCGAGTGGCGGCGACCCACCTCGTAGTCGTTGGCGTCGTGCGCGGGCGTGATCTTCACCACGCCGGTGCCGAACGCCGGATCGGCGTACGCGTCGGCGATCACCGGAATCGCGCGATCGACGATCGGCAGACGCACCGACTTGCCGATGAGATCGCGATACCGCTCGTCGTCGGGATTCACCGCTACGGCGACATCGGCGAGCATCGTTTCCGGACGCGTGGTCGCGATCACCAGCGATCGACCTGGCTGTCCCTCCACCGGATATGCGATGTGATACAGCTTGCCCGTCTCGTCCGCGAACTCCGCCTCCTCATCGCTCAGCGACGTGAGACATCGTGGACACCAGTGGATCACGCGGTAGCCGCGATAGATGAGTCCTCGCTCGTACAACCGCACGAACGCCTCGCGCACGGCGCGCGACAGCTCGGGCGATAACGTGTACGCCGTGCGCGACCAGTCGGCCGACGCGCCGATTGCTCGCAGCTGCTCGAGAATCACGCCGCCAGTCTCGGCCACGAACGATTCTGTGCGCTTCACGAACGCGTCGCGCCCGAGATCGAATCGCGTCTTACCTTCGCCGGCGATCAGCTTCTCGATCACGTTCTGCGTCGCGATGCCCGCGTGGTCGTAGCCCGGCTGCCAGAGCGTGTCGAAGCCCCG
>DASYSU010000061.1:0-5744 GCA_036002925.1 Gemmatimonadaceae bacterium
GTCTTCAGTGATCAGTTCTGAGTGACTGATCACTACAAGAAAAGGCCGGAAGCGAGAATTCGCTTCCGGCCTTCTGGGCCCCCAGCTCGACCACTACTCGGGGCTTACTGTCCGTCTGGAGCCGCGAGCGCAACCGCCTGCTGTCCCTTCGACTCGATCACGAAGACGACGCGGCGATTCATCTCAGCACCCGGCTGGTCGCCCCACGCCTTCGGCGTGACGAGACGCGTCTTTCCGTATCCGATCGCGTTGAGCTGATCGGCCGTCAAGCCCTGGGTGACGAGGTAGTCACGAACGGTCGTCGCGCGCTTGGCCGACAGACCGAGGTTGTAGCGCGCGGATCCCTTGGGATCGGCGAAGCCTTCGATCGTGACTTTCGACTGCGGGTAATACTGTTGGACGATGTGCGCGAAGCGAGCGAGCACTGGTGTGTCTGCATCGCGGATCGTCGCGGCGTTGTAGTCGAAGTTCACCGGCATGGCGAAGTGGAGCCCGTCTTCCATAGAAGCGATCTTCGCGCCGAATTCGGTGCGCAGTGATTGGAGCTCGGTCCGAAGAGCCGTGACGTCCCCACGAACCGCGCCAACTTCCTGCCGAAGCGCGCTGTCGCTTGCTGCCCGCTCAGCTCGCTCCGTGGCGAGCGCCGTCTGTTGTGCGGCGATCGCCGCGTTTTCCTGTTCCGTCGCCCGGCGAAGCGCGCCCGTCGTCGCGCAACCGCTGAGAAGCGAGATTGTCGCTGCGCACGCGATCAGCGAACCGCTGTGAAACCGCATGGTGTGTTCTCCTGTCATGAGTGAGCCGAGAGTGGTCGGGGGAACGGTATTGCAAGAAGCGCGCACATCATCACAATCGTGACCATAATCACGGGGCACGGGTAGCGAATGGCACAACACGGTCCTCGATGTGATGTCGTGTTCTTCCGGCCGGTGTCGCGCATCACACCGGTCGCTGTCGGTTTCGCGAGTCATCGATGACGGACACCGAAGTCGTGACCCTGTGTGTCCTCAATGGTGCACGAATTCATCACGCGATGCAGGACGATCGACGGCGACGGAAGTAATATATACTACTCGATGGTTTTTTGATATGACATCTTCAATTTTTCCCTCTGAGCGACGGTGCTGTGCGCTGCGTCACATTCGGCGTCACTCGATACCATAGACCAGCCATGGCGCGCCGCTTGCGAGCCGTCCCGCGCGTCGCGCCGACGCGTCTCACGCCGGCGTGCATTCGAGGCAGGACGCCATCGAGCACTCCCACGTTTGGAGGACACATCATGAAGGCACATCGACTCACGCTGCTCGTCGCAGTGACCACGGCCATCTGCGTCACGGCCACGACGGGACAGGCACAAGTCAAAGTCACTACGTCGGGCGGCGACGTCGCCACGCTGTCGCAAAAGAACGTCGTCGATCATATGATCGTCGGCGACTCCCTCGAGGTCGAACAAGCGCAACTCGCGATGACGCGGACCCAGAATGCTGCGGTCAAAGATTTCGCCAACATGCTCGTGACCGATCACAAAGCCCATCTCGACAACCTCCGCAAGCTCGCCGGCAAAAAGGATATTGGACGCGAGGCCAACTCCGCCGACTCCAGCGCGGCGGTTGCCGCCGCGACGTTCGGTCAGCTCCAGTCGATGGGCGCCGACGCCGGGTTCGACAAGGCCTTCGTCGACGCACAGATCCAGACGCACACGCGTGAGATCGCGGCGCTGAAAACGCTCCGCCTCGCGGCGAAGGATGACGATCTCCAGAAAGACATCGACGCGACGATCCCGGTCCTCGACCGCCACCTCGCGCGCGCCAAAGCCGTGTCAGCACAACTCAACGCCCCGCCGAGTGATGCCGCACCGGCCGGCGCGAAGCCTCCGGTCGAGGCCAACGCGAACAAACCGGTGACCGACAGCACGGCCGCGCCGAAGAAGCTCGCCCCGGATAGCACCGCCGCGGCCAAGAAGCCCGCCGCGGATAGCACCGCCGCGAAAAAGACGCCGCCGACTCCCCCGAAGCCGCCGACAATCTGACGCGGCTCGTAGCGACAGGGCCAACGCCGGACGCGACCTCGCGTCCGGCGGTTTTTTTTCACGTTAAGGCTGACCGAGCGCTCCGATCAACTCATCCAGCGAGGTCGCGAGCGCCGTGACGCGAGCTTGATCCCACGTAGCGCGAAATTCGTCGAAGGCGACATCCGCGTGCTGCCGCGCACGCTTCGCCAACGCGATCAGCCCAGGACGCACGCGCGCGAGCGCGGGCGACGGCGTGTCGTCGGCATCGACCGACAGCGCCTTGGCGGCGCGCCGCCGCGCTTCGATCATGCCGAGCACACCGATCCGCTCGACCACTCGCGCGACGAAGAGGTGAAGATCCCGCACCGTCCCGAGCGAATCCTGCAACGACACCAATTGCGCGGTGACGTCCTTCGCCTGCCCGAATTCGTCCAGCGCCTCGAGAACGTAGCGAAGCCGCTTGGCGGCGATTCGACAACGGTGGATCGCCCCCACATCGCTCGCCGACTGCACGCGATCGATGCGCGTCGCAAAACGTTCGTGGTGCCGGCGAATCAAGTCGGCCATCGCCTCGGCCATGGTGGCCTCGCTCGGATCGCGTTCGTCGACCGGAACGGAGGCGCTATAACTCGACAGCTCATCCTCCAACGCATCGAGCAGCCGAGGCAGCCGCACGCGTATCCGCTTCGTCGTTTTGCGAAGCTGCGCGTCGCCGTCGACGCGAAGCCATTTGTTCGCATAGCGGAGCCCGACGCGCGCGCGCGCAGACAGACCGGTCTGCTCGGCGATCCACTCGCGCCACACCTCGACGTCGCGCGCGGCGTTGGTGTCGTGCGTGACGTCGCGCAGCCGCCGTCGCGTCTTACCGCGGACCGTATCGTCCATCTCGGGACGGAACGCGCGCAACCAACTTCGAAGGCGTCGCAGGCCGACGCGCAGATCGTGAAGCGCGTCATCGTCGGCGACGTCGAATCGGTCATACGCCGCGCGCACGACGCCCACGCGTGATTGCCCGATGACGCGTGCGGCGCGTTTCGCCGGCTGCGCGAGAAGTTCGCGTGAGACTTGACCGTTCATGATGCGCCGTGGTGTGGTACGACGTTATTTGATCTCGAGCGCGCGAACTTCGGCAGACGCCGGCGGATACCGCAGGCCGAGCCCATCGAGTGTGTCGGCGATCGTGCGCGCGACGAGCAGGTTTCGGACCGCCTTGTCATCGGCGGGGACGATGTACCAGGGCGCGTGACGTTTCGAGCAATGGCGCAAGGCGTCGTGATACGCGGCGGTGTACTGCTTCCAGAGGGCTCGGTCGTCGAGATCTCCCGCGCGAAACTTCCAATTCTTCGTCTCGTCGGTCAGCCGCTCCTCGAGGCGACGTTTCTGCTCGTCGCGCGAGACGTGCAGAAAGAACTTGAGAATCACGACGCCGTTGTCTGCCAACATGCGCTCGAAGTCGTTGATCTGATCGTAGCGCTCGGAGCACACTTTCTTAGGCATGATCCCGTGCACGCGCTCGACCAGCACGTCCTCGTAGTGCGAGCGGTTGAAGATGCCGATGACGCCACGGGCGGGAACGCGTTGATGCACGCGCCAGAGATAATCATGATGACGCTCGGCGTCGGTCGGCACCTTGAAGCTCGTGACCTCGCACGATTGCGGATTCACCGCACTGAAGACGTGGCGAATCGTTCCGTCCTTGCCCGATGCATCTCGCCCCTGCAACACGATCAGCAACGCATAGCGCGCGTCGGCGTAGAAGACGCGCTGGAGCTCGGCGATGCGGGTCGTCTGCTTCTCGGTCAGCGCTTCCAGCTTGTCTCCCGACGGCGCGCCCTTTGGTGGACTCGCGTCGCCGTCCTTGAGGCTGATCTTCTTTTTCGGATCGATCGGTTTGATACGCATGCGCCGGGCTGTAGGTGGTCAAGCTGCCGCGGCCGGCGACGCGCCGGGCCGACGATACCAGTAAGCAATCCCCAAGAGAAAGGCGCTCGTCACCAAGTACGCCGCGATCCGGGCGCCGAAATCGAAGTATGTGTTGGCGCCGTACACCGCGGTCCCGGCCGCGACGAGGCCGAGCACCAATCCAATTTGCCTGACCTTTGGCGCGCGGCGAGCGCGCCCGGCCGCAACGCACGCCACGGCGCTCGCCGCAAAATACGTGACCAATAGCAGCGTCGACGTGCTGGGGCTGATCGCCATCGATAGCTCGACGAGTACCCACACGAACGCCCACACCCACGGCGCGAGCGTCACCAACCGCATGAGAAGCTTGAGCGATCTCGCATAGGTCCACTCGGGTTGTTCGCCCAGCGACGTGCGCGTCGCGATTCGAATCGCGCGCCAGAAACGCGCGACGATGGTCACTCCAATCGTGACGATAAGCGCCGTTGCCGATGCTTCGGTCATGAAGGGCGTGAATCGATAGGCGGGTCGATCGATCAATGACGAGAGACTCAGCGTGGCCGCGAAGATGATCAGCGCGCCGCCCATCGCCAGCCAGCTTCGGCTCGGTCGCATCGCGTGCATCGCGAGCGCCGCTAGACCCAGAATGGCGTAGGCGGTAACGCGCCCGGCCGGAGCCTCGAGCCGCAGCGCGGCGACCGCGCCAATCGCAAGTGCCGCCGCCGCGAACGCCGCCGCATCGCGGAGCGAGCCGACTGTCCGGCGCCAGGAGAACGCAACGCACACGAGCGCGGTCGTTGTCCACACGTACTCGGGATTCACCACCGAGCCAATGGAGCCCACCGCCTCGAGGGAAAAGGTCAACGGGATGATCGCGGCGTCGATCCAATCGAGCGAGGGTGGACGCTCCCGCGGGCGCGCGAACACGTTCAATTCCTGCGCCCGAGCGTGGCGGTGGACGAGCCAGAGCCAGAGTGCAACGACAAAGACGAAAGCGCTCGCCACGAGGAGACGCTCGTTCGCCGTGATCGGGTGCGCGACGATCGTCGCGAGCGCGGCGAGTATGGCGAGCCAACGCAAGCCGCCGCGTTTGCGCGACTCTGGCGCGAAGGGAATGACGCCGGCCACACCAACAATGAACGGAAATGCGATCACAGCGAGTACGGCCACCGTTCCGACGGTCCGCGCCAAACTCGCCGCCCCGACGACGAAGAGTGCCGCCGCGGCGTAGAACACGCGCCAAGCAATCGGCCACTCGCGATGACTGATCGCGAAACACGCCGTGAGAAGGACAACCGCGGCGTACAGGAGGAGCGCGTAGACGCTTCCATGCCCGTCGGAAGTCACGAACGGTGCGATCGCCGCGCCGCCAAATCCAACGCACCACAACGGCTCGTCCGCTTCACCGTGCGCAAACAGCGCGAGCGCCCACGATGCCGCCGTCGCACCGGCGAACGCGACGACGGTTGGCACGAGGTGAAACGAAGGGCCAGCCGCGTATGCGCATACTTGAACGATCACGAGCGCGAGCCCCAGCATGCTCGAACCAAACGACCGCTCGGTACGTCGGAGCTTGAGGCCCCACGCTGCAATCGCCGCCGCGAACACCAGGCCCGCGGTTACGCGCGCCCCTGGGCCAAGCGCCAGGTAGCCGTGACTGATCGCCCAACTCAGAAACGTGCCGACGGCGGCGACCGCCGCCATGACCGCTATGCCCAACATCCCGTAACGACCGAGTAAGCGTTCGACGTCCTGACTGTTGAACGCAGGGGCCGAGATCGGAATGCGGCGCGCGGCTCGCGGCTGCTGCGAGCCGTGCGGTGGAGGCGTCGCG
>DASYSU010000062.1:0-6343 GCA_036002925.1 Gemmatimonadaceae bacterium
ATCGTGCGACGCCGACTCATTACACCGCGCAGCTCAAGGCGGCGAGCGCCGCCGTCCATTCGGCCTCGTCTCGCGGTTTGCGTGCTCGAACATTGATTCCCAGCGTGCCGAACTGCGCCGCGCTGGAAGACTGCGGTGCACCCGCGTAGACATCGACGCGGGCGGTTATCTCGAATCCCACGAAGCCGGCGGCGACGACCGTCGCCCGAAGCTCTGCTTCCTGCAGAGCACCGGCAATTCACCCCTTCCACAAGTCGATATCACGCCGGGCCTTCGGGCCGACATCCGCCTGCACGAGGATGTCGCCGATCTGGAGTCGACCACCCGGCTTGAGGACGCGTGCCATCTCTTGCATGGCCGCGAACTTGTCGGGGAACAGATTCAGCACGCCGTTCGAGATGACGACATCGGCCCAACCGTCGGCGACCGGAAGCGACTCGGCGAGTCCCTCGTGAAAGTGAACATTCGAGAATCCACTTTGGGCCGCGCTTGCTCTGGCACGCATGAGCATCGCTGGTGTCATGTCGATACCGACGACTTGGCCTTGAGCGCCGACCATGCGGGCTGCGATGAGGCTGTCGATGCCGGCGCCGCATCCGATATCGACGACGTGCTCGCCTTCGCCGAGGACGCCGAGCAAAAACGGATTACCGGTTCCGGCGAAGGATGCGATGCTGTCCTCCGGCACGCCATCGAGCCAGGCGTGATCGTATCCGAGAATTCCGGCCAGCCGGCGGCCCGTGTGGAAATGGAATTCTTGACTCGGATCGGCGGCAACGTGCGCGTACTCTTGGCGAATGGCGGCCCGCAATTCATCGACGTCGAGCCCGTCGATGCCTCGGCTCACGCCGGTCAAAGCGCCCTGTTCCTCGCGTTGCGTCATCGTGCTCTCTTGACAGGTCTCTTGATGATCGGCTATTCTATTGATCATTAGAATATACGTCAAGGCCTCCGTCCGAGGATTCGCAGCATGTCGGGTCACCGAGCGTTCAAGGACGCGCTGTACGCACAATTCGCCCGTATCGGAAACGCCTTGGCAAGCCCGAAACGGATCGAGCTGCTCGACCTGCTCGGCCAAGGCGAGAAGACAGTCGAAGCGCTCGCCGAACATGTCGCGACGCCGATCAAGAACACGAGCGCGCATCTGCGCGTCCTCCGCCAGGCACGGCTCGTTGAAACTCGTCGTGATGGGACCTATGTGTATTACCGCCTCGCTGACGACGACGTCTTTCGTCTTCTCCGCACGCTCGAGACGATCGGCCACGCGCGTCTCGCGGAAGTCCAGCAAGTCGTCGGCCTCTATCTAGACGGTCACGATCAGCTCGAGCCCGTGACACTGAAGGAGCTGCGCCGCCTGATGCGCGACGGTGATGTCACGATTCTCGACGTCCGGCCGACCGACGAGTTTGACGCGGGCCACATCCCCGGCGCGTTGTCCATGCCGGTGTCGGAACTCAAGGGCCGGATCCGCGAGATTCCAAAGAGTCGCGAAGTCGTGGCGTATTGTCGTGGGCGATACTGCGTCTACTCGCTCGAAGCCGTGACGCTGTTGCGCAAACGTGGGTACCGAGCGCGACGAGCTGACGAAGGGATGCCCGATTGGAGGGCGGCCGGTATGCCCGTGGAGATCGGCGCATGATTCTTCGCCAATTCCTTCACACAGAGCCCGCGGTCGCCGCGTCGTACATTGTCGGCTGCGGCGGCAAGGGCGCGTGCGTCGTCATCGATCCCGTGGATCCGCCCGAGCACTACTGTCGAATGGCGGCCGAGCTGGGGATGGTGATTCGCCATGTTGTCGATACCCACCTGCACGCAGATCATCTCTCAACCGCGCGCGCGCTCGCCGCATCCGCGGGCGCGTCATACGTCTTGCACGAGAGTGTGCAAGCGGAGTTCCGCTTCGACGGCGTTGCCGACGGCGCCCAACTCGAGATCGGCAACGTCGTGCTCGAGGTACTCCATCTCCCCGGCCATACGCCCGAGCATATTGGACTACTCGTGACCGATCGGACACGTGGCGCGGAGCCGTGGCTGCTCGCGACCGGGCACACGCTGATGGTCGGCGACATGGGTCGCACCGAGCTTGCCTCGACGGCCGAAGACGGCGCGCGGGCGCTCTTCAAGAGCGCACGGCGTCTCAGGGCGCTGCCCGACTATCTGACGATTCTCCCCGGTGCGTTCGCGGGATCAGTGTGCGGTCGCGCGTTGAGCGGCAACCCCATCTCGACGATTGGATTCGAGCGGCGCTTCAACAAGATGTTCGCGATCGATGACGAGGCCACGTTCGTCGCGGCGATGGTGCGGGACATTCCGCCCGTGCCTCCGAATGCCGCGGCAACGCGAGCGGCGAATCTCGGCGCTGTTCTGGCGAGCGTGTGACGACCATCGCGCTCGGCCTGCGGGCGAACTGGAAGCAGTTCACGTTGCTCGTCGTCGTGAACGCGTTCGTCGGTGCAATGGTTGGCCTCGAGCGGTCCGTCTTGCCGGTCATCGCCACGGAGGAGTTTCACATCACCTCCACGACCGCTGTCCTTTCGTTCGTCGCCATTTTCGGGCTAGCGAAGGCATTTACAAATCTCTCATCGGGATGGCTTGCCGATCGGCACGCCCGCCGAGCCACGCTGTTGATCGGATGGCTGGTCGCGCTGCCTGTTCCCCTGCTCATTCTCTGGGCGCAAAGTTGGTGGTGGATCGTTGCAGCCAATGCCTTCCTAGGTATCAACCAAGGGCTCACGTGGTCGACAACGGTGATCATGAAGATCGATCTCGTGGGACCGCGCCGGCGCGGCTTGGCCATGGGTCTGAACGAGTGTGCTGGATATGCCGCCGTTGCTGGTGCCGGCATCGTCAGCGCGGTCGCCGCGAGTCATTACGGATTGCGCGGCGGCGCCGCTTACCCTGGCGTGATCATCGCGCTCGGGGGTCTCTCGCTTTCGTGGCTCGTGCGCGACACCGCCGATCACGTGCGCCTCGAGACGAAGCAGCGGGCGGCACGCAGCACACCGGATGACCATCCGCGGCTATCGACAATCCTTCGTCGTTCCATGTGGTCAGACGCCGGCCTCTTTAGCGTTAGCCAGGCGGGATTCGTCAACAATCTGAATGACGGCCTCGCGTGGGGCGTGTTTCCCCTCGTGTTCACGGCGTCGGGACTGAGCCTTGGAGAAACGAGTATTCTCGCCGCGATCTATCCCGCCACGTGGGGCTTCTGTCAGCTCGCCACTGGACCGTTGAGCGATCGGTGGGGGCGGACGAGGCCGATTGTCTCCGGCATGCTGCTCCAAGGGATAGCGCTCATCGCCATGACAACGGTTAGCGGCTTCGATGCCTGGGCGGCCGTCCTTGTCGTGCTCGGCGTCGGGACGGCACTCGTGTATCCTGCGCTGCTGGCCGCGGTTGGCGATGTCGCGCTTCCATCGTGGCGCGGCGCCGCGGTTGGCGTGTACCGCCTCTGGCGCGATCTCGGATACGTGGCCGGGGCGTTGCTGGCTGGATGGCTTGCCGACGTCTTCGGAATTCCGCTCGCGATCAACGCCATCGGTGTAATCACAATGGCTTCGGGAATCGTGGTCGCCATTCGGCTGCGCGAGCCCGGAGCTCCGTCGACAGAGCCCGTCCCGATCAACTAGAGGGAGGATCATATGATCTTGTCGTGGATCAGAAATCCCTGGCCTTGGTACGTGAGCGGTCCGTTGATCGGACTGTTCGTTCCCGTCCTCTTGTTGCTCGGGAACAAGCAACTAGGCATGACCGGAGCGTTGCGCGCGACCTGCGCCGCGATCGCACCGGCAAACATCGACTTCTTCCGATACGACTGGAAAAAGTCTGGAGGCTGGAACATCGCGCTTGCCGTCGGAATCCTCATCGGTGCGCTGCTCGCGGTCATCCTGCTTGGTGGCGGATCGACACCGGCCGTCTCCTCGAGCGCGCGCGATGCGATCGCCGCGCTCGGACTCGCACCGCCGGCGGGACTCGTTCCGGCGGAGCTGCTCAGTTGGAGAGCCCTGCTCACCTTTCGCGGCGCGATCTCGATCGTTGGCGGGGGGTTTCTTGTCGGATTCGGCTCAGCCTACGCGGGCGGCTGCACCTCAGGCCACGGCATCATGGGATTGGCGACGCGGCAGCTCGCTTCCGTGATCGCGCTGATCGGCATTTACGCGGGAGGGCTGCTCATGACGTTCGTCGTGTTCCCGCTGATCTTCTGAGGCGAACCATGACAGCACTCCAGCCACCCACATCTCAGGCGCTCGAGCTTCAATCAACGCCCGTTGGTTTGCGCGAGTCCACCGTTCGCCGCGAGCTCGTTACGTATTTGGCCGTCGGAGCTGTGTTCGGCGTCGTTCTGGTCAAGTCGGAAGTCGTCTCGTGGTATCGGATTCAAGAGATGTTTCGATTTGAGTCTTTTCACATGTACGGCATTCTCGGGTCGGCGATGTTGACCGCTTTTGTCGGTGTGCAGATCCTCCGGCGCATCGGGGCGGTCGCATTTTCAGGCGAGCGCATCTCCGTTCCGCCGAAGACGCTCGGCCGAGGCTACCGCTACTGGATTGGCGGATTAATCTTCGGCGCGGGTTGGGCGCTTACCGGAGCTTGTCCGGGCCCGCTGTTCGCACTCGTGGGCAGTGGGTCGACCGTGTTCGTTGTCGTCGCGGTCGCTGCCCTGGCGGGCACGTGGACGTACGGCTTCATGCGACCCCGACTGCCGCATTGAGCGGGCCTTCGGAAAACACAAGACGCCATCGTCTCATTGCCATGCTGAGATCCGGTGCCCAACGAAGGATGATCCGACATCCTGGATCTCAGAGGTGCGAGGCTTCTTTATAGAACGGCGTTTTGACCACGGTGGCGGGAACGCGCCTTCCGCGAATCTCGATCTCGAATGCCGTTCCTTCTTTGGCGGCGTCGGTCGGCAGATAGCAGGTGCCGATCGGGATGCCGAGTGTGGGACTCATGGTGCCGCTGCAGACGAGTCCACTCGACTGGCTGCCGGAGAACACCGGGTAGCCGTGCCGCGCGATGTTGCGATCGCCCATGGTGAAGCCGACGAGCTTCTTCTTGACGCCGCTCGCCTTCTGCTCGTTCAGCGCCGAACTGCCGACGAACTCTCCCTTCTTGAGCTTGACGAGCCAGTTGAGGTTGGCCTCGAGCGGGGTGACCGTATCATCGATGTCGTTGCCGTAGAGCGCCATGCCCATCTCGAGACGCAACGTGTCGCGCGCGCCGAGTCCGGCGGGCGAGACGTCGCCGGCGGCCATGAGGGTGTCCCAGAGTCGCGTCGAGTATTTCACGTCGTGATAGAGCTCGAACCCGTCTTCGCCGGTGTAGCCGGTGCGCGAGATGATCATCGGCATGCCGGCGACCTCACCCTCGGCGAAGTGATAGTACTTGATCGCCGAGAGATCGGTCTTGGTGAGCGGCTGGAGAATCTTCGCGGCGAGCGGGCCTTGGAGCGCGAGCAAGCCCATCGAGTCGCTGACGTCCTCGATCGTCACGCCGAACTTAGCCGCGTGCTTCGCGACATGCGCGAAATCTTTCGCGATGTTCGACGCGTTGACGACCATCATGATGCGATCGGGAAAGCGATAGACGAGGCAATCGTCCTCGATCGTGCCGCGCTCGTTGAGGATAGTCGAGTAGTGAACCTGGCCAAGCGCCAGCGCGGCGACGTCGTTCGTCGTCACGTAATTCACGAAGTCGACGGCGCGATCACCCCGGATGATGAACTCACCCATGTGCGAGACGTCGAACAGGCCGCAGCGCTCACGCACGGCCTTGTGCTCGGCGGTGATACCCTGCGGATAGTTGACCGGCATTTCCCAGCCGGCGAAGGGGACGATCTTGGCGCCGAGCGCGACGTGCTTGTCGTAGAACGGCGTGCGCTTGAGTGCGGAGGGTGCGGTTGCAGTAGACATGGGCGGAATATGCCGGGACGGGACGGGCGCGGGGAGGGGTCCGGGATTCCAGACGGTGGAACGGTGGAACGGTGGAACGGCGGACGTAACGACTCTGCAACATCCGCGTGGTGTAAAAGAGTTGTTCGAAGTTGCGCGAACGCAGAACCTTTCCAACGTTGCGCCCGTCTAAGGGGTCGACTCTCGCCCTTACGACAATGCGCGCATCGATTTGCTTCTTGCTTCTGCTGCCGCTGACACTCGCCGCGCAGAAATCGGATGGCTCCTCATCCTCGAGTTCGTCGTCGCGCGAAAGTTATGGGCACAAGGTGGCGGTGCCGAGCGCGATGGCGGCGCGGCGGACGAGCCCGATCGTGCTCGACGCGAAGCTCGACGAAGCCGCGTGGCAGAAAGCGGAACCGATCACCGAG
Source organism: Gemmatimonadaceae bacterium (assembly GCA_036002925.1). Lineage (GTDB taxonomy): Bacteria > Gemmatimonadota > Gemmatimonadetes > Gemmatimonadales > Gemmatimonadaceae > JAQBQB01. The sequence goes on from DASYSU010000062.1 coordinate 6,323, forward strand.
TTCAAGCAAATCGATCCCGAG
>DASYSU010000063.1:0-2157 GCA_036002925.1 Gemmatimonadaceae bacterium
CGGCCATTGCCCGCAAATCGCTGAGCGACGCGTACGCGGCCTTGAAGCATCCCCCGTGAATGAGCACGACCAACGGGTGCGGCCCCGAGCCCGCGGGGATTCGCAGCTCTCCGAACTGGCTCGAGTCGTCACCGTAGGCAATTCGCGCATCCGCCGGGGCGCTTGGGATTGCGGTGAGAGCCTGCGGGGTCATCAACGGTGTGGCGCTCGCGTTAGCGTCCGACACTGTCGGCGTGCGCCGAGCGGAGCACGCGGCTAACATGAACGATGAAGCGACTACCGTGGCGCACCGATGCCTTCGAACGTGCGACATCATTGAGGCAACCCTCGGAGTTTGATCAGGCACGAATGGTCTGCTCGTATCGATTATACAACTCGTCCCCGATCGACTCCGCGGTGGAGAAGAACAACTCCGGCTCGAGCACGTCTCGCGTGGCATCGCCGGCTCGAAGTCGGAGCGCCTCGCGATCGGCGATGACGTCGATCCCTGGCGCCCGACGAGCAAAGTCGTCGCGCAGACCCGACACGAGCGTCTCCCACTTCGCGTCGGTCTGCGCAGCAATGTAGCGGCCCCAATGCGGCCGCCGACCATCTGCGTCGTCGATCCCATACTGCTCGGCGAGATCCCAGGACGCCAGCGCTCGTCCGCTCACGAGCCAATGTCGCGGATCAGCCGCGAGGGCAGCGATGCAACGCCCGACGAACAACGGCGTCTCGGACTCCGACCAATTCGGATCGCGCGCGATGTGATCGCGCCAGTTCGCTTCAGTCACGCCAAACAGCTCGAGCATGCGCTCCGATCTCAAGAACCCCGGCGTGACGGCGACGGCCGTGACACCGCGGTTTCGCAATTCGTACGCAAGGGCGACAGCGAGCCGGATGACACTCACCTTGGCGAGATCGTAGAACACGTTCCCGCGGTAGCTGTTGCCGACGCCGTCGGTCACCTCGACGATGAGCGCGCCTTGCCGATCGAACATCAACGGGACCATGAAGTGGCTCGTGATGATGTGCGAGTGCACGGCGCGACGTTGCATGAGCAGCCCATCATCGAGCGGGTGCTCCCACAGTGTCTTACCCCACGCCGTGAGCTCGTCACCCCCCCAGACGTCGTTGACGAGAATGTCGAGGCCACCCTGCTCGGCTCGAATCCGCTCGGCCAGTGCGCGCACTTCCTCGGGAACGGTGTGGTCGACGCGGACGGCGATGCCCTGTCCACCCGCGTCGGTCACGAGCTCTGCGGTCTCCTCGATGGTTTCGGGGCGTCCGGCCGTCGCCGAGTGTCCGCGCACGCTCCGACCGGTGCCATACACCGTGGCGCCAGCCTCGCCTAAAGCGCGGGCGACTCCGCGCCCGGTGCCACGCGTCGCGCCGGCGACGAGAGCGATTTTTCCGGCAAGCGGTCGGCTGGCGTACTCGGTCATGAATCCTCCGGTTCCTCAACGGTCATTTAGTAATCTTGCTTATTTATTAACCGCCGTTTAGTATCTGTCAAGTCATGTCGCCACGCCCCAGAACCGTCGAGGACGCCGAGATCTTCGCGGCCACCGCCCGCGCCGTGGGCCGCCTGGGTCCCATGCGTCTGACGCTCGCCGACGTTGCCAAGGAGGCGGGGCTCACGGCCGCGGCCCTCGTCCATCGATTCGGATCGAGACGCGGGCTTTTGCTCGCGTTCGCCCGGCAAGGCCCGTCGACAGTGGACGACTGTTTCGTCCTCGTACGAGCAGCGCACGCGTCCCCGCTCGCCGCGCTCGTCGCCGCGGCGACAGACATGGCCGAGCATGTGCGATCGCCCGAGGAGCTCGTGAACTCGATCGCGTTCCTTCAGATCGATTTGAGCGACGCGGACTTCAGAAAGCCTGCGCTCGTCCTCTCGAAGCAGGTGCTCGCCGGCTACGAGGCGCTGATTCGGGACGCCATCGACGCCGGCGAGCTGCTCGAGTGCGACGTGCCTCGCCTCGCGCGGGCGATTCAAGCCGTCAGCGGCGGCTCACTGATCAACTGGGCGATTCACCGTGAGGGTCGAGTCGCCCCATTCGTGCGTCGCGATGTGGAGACGTTGCTGCAGCCGCTCATGCGGACGCCACGGGTTGCTCGACCGTCTCGTCGAGGAGCTCGTCGTGCGCCACCAAGTCGCGGAGACGGACGGCGCGGCCG